>JAQXIE010000089.1 GCA_029007645.1 Bacteroidales bacterium | reverse complement strand
GCTGGCCGATGTCACGGCATGGCTGGCCCGTGTGGTGGTGCGATACCGGCGCAAGGTGATCATGGACAATCTGAGGCACGCCTTCCCGGACCGCAGCGAAGCTGAACTGAAGCGAATCTGTCATCGGTTTTATCGGTTCCTTGCCGATTACGGCGTGGAGACAATCAAATTGCTGACCATCAGCCGCAGCCGGATGATGCGCCGCATGCACATGGAGGGAGCCGATGAATTGGCCGGGCATCTGCGTCAGGGCCGCAACGTCATACTGTATCTGGGACATTATTGCAACTGGGAATGGGTATCGTCCATGCCGATATGGCTCGGCGACATGAGCGACAACGCCGCTCAGGCCTATCACCCGCTGAGCAATAAGGGAATGGACCGATTGTTCATCAATATCCGCACCCGGTTCGGAGCGCACAATCTGCCCATGAACGACATGATGCGCTTCCTGATTGAGCGGCGCCGCAAGGGGCTGCCCACCATTACCGGACTGATAGCCGATCAGTCGCCCAGCCTGAACCATCATCTGTTCGCCGAATTTTTCCACCGCGAGACCGGCTGGTACACCGGACCGGAACGCATAGCCCGGTTTCAGAACGCCGTGGTATATTACGTCCACATGAGCCGGCCCAAGCGCGGATATTACACGGCCCGTTTCGAACTGATGACCGACTCGCCCAAGAAGGAGCCGACATTCGAAATCACCCGCGATTTCATCCGCCGGCTGGAAGCCAACATTTCGGAGGCTCCGGGCTATTACCTGTGGAGCCACCGCCGCTGGAAACGCACCCGCGAGGACTTCGACAGATATTGGGGCGACAAAGCCAAGGAGCAGCTCAGCCACCTGTGACGGCAGGGCCATGCCCCGCCCTCTTTTTTATATGATGCAAAATATGTAATTTTGCATCGCAAAGCAATAACGACTTAAATGAAAGAATTATTCGGGTTTCTCCGACGCTATGCGGGGCCCTATAAGACCAATATACTGCTCAGCGTCCTGTTCAACCTGCTGACGGCATTCTTCACACTGTTCTCGTTCGCCTTCATCATTCCGATTCTTCAGATGCTGTTCGGCATAGACGGAGGCGTCGTCTACCACAGCATGGCATGGGGAGACGCGTCGTTCAAGGACGTCGTGACGAATAATTTCTACTACTACACCAGCCAGATGATCCAGTTTTACGGGCCCTCCGTGACGCTGGCTATGCTGGGACTGCTTCTGGCACTGATGACACTGATCAAGGTGCTGACAGCCTACTTCTCGGAATGGTTTACGATACCGATGCAGAACGGCGTGGTGCGCGACATCCGCCGCGAGATGTACGCCAAGATCCTGACACTGCCGGTCGGATTCTTCACCACGGAACGCAAGGGCGACATCATGGCCCGGCTGTCGGGCGACGTCCAGGAGGTGCAGTCCTCCGTGATGGCCTCGCTCTTCTCCCTTATCAAGTTCCCTATCCTGATCATAGCCAGTCTGGTGATGATGATATTCATCAGCTGGAAACTGACGGTATTCGTGTTCATCATGCTTCCGATTGTCGGGCTCGTGATGGGAAGCGTGGGCAAGAAGCTGAAAGCCAAGTCGCTTGAATCTCAGAACAAATGGGGCGACATCCTGTCGTGCGCCGAGGAGACCATCGGCGGCCTGCGCGTCATCAAGGCCTTCAACGCCGAGAAATACATGAACCGCCATTTCGACCGGGAGACACAGGAATTCTATCGGATCAACAACTCGGTAGCACGCCGCACGGCTCTGGCGCATCCCATGAGCGAGTTCCTGGGCACGCTGGCCGTGGCGATAATCCTCTGGTTCGGGGGTTCGCTGATATTGTCGGGCAATTCGGACATCGACGCCGCAGCGTTCATCTATTACATGGTGATGTTCTACTCGCTGATCAATCCAGCCAAGGAGCTGAGTAAGGTGTCCTACATTATCCGCAAGGGTATGGGAGCGAAGTCGCGCATAGACAAGATACTTGACGCCCAAAACCCGATTCAGGATCCTCAGCATCCGGTCGACATACGGGACGACAACCGTCCGCGTAGCATCGAATTCCGCGATGTATTCTTCCGTTACACCGACGAGGCCGACAGCCGCGAGGTGCTGAAGGATATCAATCTGAAGGTCGGAGCCGGTCAGACCGTAGCCATTGTCGGCGAGTCGGGCTCAGGCAAGTCGACGCTGGTCGACCTGATTCCGCGTCTGTGGGATGTGGAGAAGGGAGCGTTGCTGGTCGACGGCGTCGACGTCAAGAACCTGCGCGTGAAGGATCTGCGCGGCCTGATGGGCAATGTGAATCAGGAAGCCATACTGTTCAACGACACGATCTACAACAATATCACCTTCGGTGTCGAGGACGCGACGCGCGAGCAGGTGGAGGAAGCTGCGCGGATAGCCAATGCCCACAAGTTCATCATGGAGACCGAACATGGATACAACACTGTGATCGGCGACCGCGGCTGCAGACTGTCGGGAGGACAGCGCCAGCGCAAATCCATAGCCAGGGCAATTCTGAAGGATCCGGCGATCCAGATACTAGACGAGGCCACATCGGCGCTCGATACCGAAAGCGAGCGTCTGGTGCAGGAAGCAATCGAGAAACTGATGCGCGGACGTACCACGATAGTGATCGCCCACCGGTTGTCGACTATTGTCAACGCCGACAAAATCTGCGTGCTGCATCAGGGACGCATCGTCGAGTCGGGCACACACGCCGAACTGATCGCATTGGACGGCCATTACAAGCGTCTGGTCGATATGCAGCACCTCTGATCAGAGGGAGTCGCGCAGCGCCTTGTAATCGTCGGGGTAAAGGCCCCGGAAATCATCTGCCACACGGATAGCGTCGGAGTCGCCCAACTCGGCGGCACGGATATATCTGCGCATGCCCAGACGAGAATTCACCGGCATGCCGACGCCGCGGCTGGCAGCTTCGCCAAGCCAATACAGCGCACGGGCCATCTGAGGCGTATCGCAGGGTATGCGCGTGTCGTCAGCGGCACGTTCCAGCAATAATACTCCGGCGGCAGGCGCATAAGTGGTGAGATACCGTTCACCCAGCCTGAGCTGTTCGGCCTGCGGCATCCGGTCCCAACGGCTTATCATCAGCGTTATCAACCGGGGTTCGGCATCGCCCAGACCTCCGGACAAAGCCTTTTCGTACAGTTCAGCGGCCTTGGCCGTGTCGCGGGGCACTCCCCTACCGTCGCGGTAAAGGTCGCCCAGCATGCTCATCGCCGTCGGAGCCTCCGCATCCGCTGCGCGTGTCAGATACATCACCGCCATTGACCTGTCTTTGCCGATTTCATCGCTGTTTTTCCCGACTGTATCCGCATTGAGCAGGATGTATGCGAGGTTGGACATGGCCCGCGGATCGTTCAGATCGGCGGCGTTCTTAAGCCAATAGATCGACGAATCCCGGTTGACGGCAATCAGGCTGCGACCGTTTACGGTGTAGCCCTTGTCGTACAGATAGCCCAGATAGTTCATGGCCGGAGGGAAACCGGCCGCTGCCGAACTCCGGATCAGGCTCAGAGCCCTGACGGAATCGTGGGGCACCGAATCCCACCCGGTCTCAAGGATCGTGGCGAGACGGTACCGGGCCTCCGAATCGCCCTGCTCGGCCCGCTGCTCGAATATGCGGAACGCCCGGCGTGCCTCGGGCGATGCGCCGCGCACTATCAAGATGCCCAACAGGGCTCCGATCAATATCAGCAGTTTCTTCATGGGCTTCCGTTTATATCCGATTTTATCGGGATTATTTCCCTTCTATTTCTTGGGTGTCAGCTTCACGAGCGGCACTATCATCTCCTCGAGCGAAATGCCTCCATGCTGGAATGTGCCGTCGTAGTACTGCACATAGTAATTGTAGTTGTTCGGGTAGGAGAAGAAATCCTCGTTGGTTGCGAAGATATAGGTGCTCGACAGGTTGGGCGACGGAAGTCCGAACGTTTTCGGATTGTGCATCTCGTAGACCTGCCGGGGGTTATAGTTCAAGCTCTTTCCAACCTTATATCTGAGATTGGTGTTGGTGTTCTTGTCGCCGACCACCTTGATGGGATTGTCGACGCGGATGGTGCCATGGTCGGTGGTGAGAACGACCTTGTAGCCCAGTTCGGCGAGACGACGGAAGATATCGAGCACCGACGAGTGCCTGAACCAGGACTCCGTGATGGAACGGTAAGCTGCGTCGTTGGCGGCGAGCTCGCGGATCATCTTGGATTCCGTACGGGCGTGCGACAGCATATCGATGAAGTTGAGCACAATCACCTGCAGCGGAAGGTCGCGGGTATTGCTGAGGCGCGCCAGGAATTTATCGCATCCCGGAGTATCGTTGATTTTGGTGTACGCGAATTTATCTTTTCGTCGGAAACGGTCAAGCTGTGTCTGTACGAGTTCCTCCTCGTGCACGTTGAGGCCTTCGTCTTCATCCTCCTCCACCCAGCATTGCGGGTACATAGTGGCGATCTGCAGCGGCATAAGGCCGGCGAATATCGAATTCCGGGCATACTGCGTGGAGGTGGGCAGAATGGTGACATACAGATCCTCCTGCACATTGAAGAATTCGGCCAGCATGGGCTGTATCACCTTCCATTGGTCCAGACGGAAGTTATCGATCAGGAAAAAGCATACCTTCTCCCCTTCCGACAGTAGCGGGAACACATGGGTCTTGAACAGTTGCGGGCTCATCAACGGGTGGTCGTCAGTCGTAACCCAGCTCTCGTAATTGCGGCGTACAAATTTGCAAAAATTTGCGTTGGCATCGCGTTTCTGCATCAGCAGCATCTCCGACATCGAGCTGCCCGAATCGCTCAGTTTCAGTTCCCAGTTGACCAGACGCCGGTAAACGTCCATCCATTCGCCGACCGAGTCGGCCATATTGATCTGCCGGGACAGGCCGCTGAATTCCTGCTGATAATCCGACGATGTCTGTTCGGTGACGATCTCGCGGCTATGCAGGTTCTTCTTGATCGACAGCAAAATCTGATTCGGGTTGACCGGTTTGATCAGATAGTCGGCAATGCGGTTGCCGATGGCCTGGTCCATGATATTCTCTTCCTCGGACTTGGTGATCATAACCACCGGCAACTCGGGATGACGCTGGTTGATGATATCGAGCGTCTCGAGGCCGGAAATACCGGGCATATTTTCATCGAGAAGCACAAGCGAGTACGGATTGGCGTCGAGCGCGTCGATGGCGTCACGGCCGTTGGAGACAGTGTCGACCTCATAGCCGCGCGCTTTGAGGAAAAGGATGTGGGGCTTCAGCAGATCAATCTCGTCGTCGGCCCAGAGAATTCGATCCATAGTCTACAAAGTTAATTTACCAGTACTGATTCAGCTTCCGGCGCTGATTCCGGCTCCGCAGCAGGTTCAGTTTCTTCTTCCGATTCGGATTCCTCATCCGGGGCTGACTCCACGTCCGGTTCATCCGGATCGGGAGGGACGTCGGCGTTCAGAACTTTCTGCTCGGTGCGATCCTGATTATCCTCCTCTTCGAAGATAAAGTACTCTTCAAATGAACGTCCCTCGCGGAGCAAGAGTTCAAAGTTGGGTTTACTTATCGCGATCGGGCGCACGCCGGCAGGCAGTTCAAACCGTTTGTCGGCCATGACCTGCCGATAATGTTCGAGCTGCTTAACATTTGCGAATCCCTTGATGATCAGTAGTCCCACATTGCCGAAGCTCATCTGTTCCAGATCGAAACCCTTGACCACGAAGGAGGAGAAATTAAACCGGGCCACGTCGTAGAGCAGCTGGTTGGCATTGACGGAATCGCGCGGGAACGCCAGCACGAGATATTGAGGCGAGTTGGGGTCGCGTTCGAAATTGGCCGGTGTGCCGTCGGCGTTGACAGGCACCGAATCGTTGGAAAGCCGCATGTTCCACAGCATTCCGCGGCTGTTGGTCGAACCGGCATGCAGCTTGCGTCCGGCCTTAAGGCCACGCATTATGCCGCCGGCCATGTCGGT
Organism: Bacteroidales bacterium; assembly: GCA_029007645.1. GTDB lineage: Bacteria > Bacteroidota > Bacteroidia > Bacteroidales > Muribaculaceae > Lepagella. Next base: position 13,494 of record JAQXIE010000089.1, on the reverse strand, counting down.
CATGTCGGTATCGGGCCACTTCTCCAGCAACGTGCCGATACGTTCCTTGAATTTGTCGCTGTTATCCTCGGTCAGATAGCTCAAAGCATCGATGAACACGAACTTCGGCAATATCTTCGACAGGGGGAAGTCACGCTCCATGCGTTCCGTGATGGAATGAACCTTGGCGTTCGAATTGGCCAGATATGCGTCGTAAGCCTCCTGATAGAGCTCCTCCTGCACCCGGTTCATCTTACGGAGATTCTCGAAGTAATTCGGATCGGTCATGGCCTGACCGTAGGGAGACCCGGAAAAATCGGAAAGGATCAGCTGTCGCCAGCGCTCGGCCTCGGCCGTGTAGTTGCTGCGCACGGCCATAAGGTAGAGGTTGTAATATACGTCGAGACGGTAGATGTTGTCGGGATAGCGTTCCAGAAGCTGCAGGAACTCGCGGCGCGACGCCGGGAAATCCTCGAGACGGTCCTTAAGGATAATGCCCATATTGTACAGGCCCTCCTGGATCACGTCGTTGCATACCTGGATCTCTTCGGGCGTAGACGGAATCTGACGCAGATAGTACTCCACGTTATGCGGATCGTTCTCGGCGGCAGCCTTCTTCTCGGCCTCAGCCTTCTCCTCGTCAGTCATCGGCGCGGACTCGGATTCCTCGGATTCCTCGTTTTCATTTTCCTCGGGTTCATCGTAGGAATATGATGTTTTGTTCCGGCGTCGCCAGTCATCTTCATTCTTACGTGCGCCCCATCGGCGCACGAACTCGTTCTTGCCCTGGTTCTTGGTCATGGTGTTGTAAAAATACCATGATTTGTCGCTGTTGTTGACGAAGCCCTGAGTCGGGGCATCGTTGGACTTGATATTGTTGTTACCCTGGTTCTGGGCCAGGTATTCCTCGCGCGCGGCATCCTCTTTCTCCTTCTTTTCACGCTCGATGAGTTCGTCGACAAGTTTCTGACACACCTTGCGCTGTTCCTCGGGAGTCATCTTACTGAGGGTCAGCAACGAATCCTGGAGATGCACGTTCTGGGCATATGTGGCGAGTTCGTCAAGGACATCGCTGCGCCGCTTCAGCAGCTTGTAGTCGGGATAAGTCTCGGGCAGCTGCGGGATAGCCTCGGAATAGCATGGCTGGGCCTTAACATATTCGCCGCTCTGGAAATAGAGATTTCCGAGGGCGAGCTGAGCCAGCGCCTTGTCGATGCCGTTGCGGGTGGATTTCTCTACGGCGAGCTGATAATTGGCGATAGCCTGGGCCGTATCGCGGCGCGACAGGTAGAGATTGCCGATGGCGTAATAAATCTGATCCAGAAATTCGGAATTGCGGGCGTACCGCGTCATGGACTTGAGCGACCGAACCTCACCCTTGATATTGGTACCCTGGAACACTTCGCTGCGCTTGATGCGGGCGTTGAATTTGGTGCGGTAGTTGGTGGAGGCACCCGAACCGGCCTTCTTGAACGCCGTATATGCTTTCTTTTTCTCGCCGAGCTGCGAGTAAGTCTGTCCCAACAGGAACCACAGCCGGTTCTTCTGCGAGCCGGAGGCATGTCGGGCCGCATATTCCAGATAAGGCACGGCCTCCTTCCAGTGCTCGGTGCGGACATTATAGTCGGCCCAGGCCAGATTGTAGAGCATACGCAGGGTCTTGTTGGTCAGATCCTTCTCCTTGACGGGATGCAGGGCGTTCTCGGTCTCGTAATCCCAGCCAAGCGCGCAGTAACTCAGAGCCATCCAGAGGCGCGCCTCGGTCATAGTGGCCGGAAGCCACTTGAAATGCTTGTCGATGTAATAGAAAGTAGCGGCGGCACCGAGGAAATCGCCGTTCATGTACTGGGCTTTGCCCATCACCATCCAGGCATTGTGCAGGAAGGGGTTGAACTCGTCGCGTGCCCGGAAAGCCTTCTCCTTGGCCGAACCGCTCTTCTTCGGGGGCTTCTTCTTGATGGAATGGAGCTGTATGGACTTCTGCATCTTCTCGATGGTGCGCTTGAAGTCACCGGAGGGCTGGGGCTGTTTCTGGTCGGCGCGGGCCTCGGCGGGATGGATCAGCACGCGACGCGAGTAATCGTCCTCGTACTTGCCCTCCATCTCCTTGAGTTGCTCGTCGTAATGGGTTTTGCCGTTGTAATAGACGTTATAACGCGTAGTGAACGCCTGCCAGTTGCGCGACATGGGAGTATTCTTGTTCGTACCGCATCCTGACAGAACCAGCAAAGCCACAGCGGCAAGCGCCGCGTATATGGAGTTTAACCAGTATTTCACTTCTTTTAAAACGTCATGCTATACACCTTATTTTAGGCATAGTTCCTTAAATGTTCAAGCCTTATGCACGGCATTTTAATTTAAGATAGCCGAGCCATATCACAAATAATGCTATTTTATAGCGGGCAACGCTTGAAGACATGTCGAAATTTTAGAGATATCAAGGCACGGAACTGAACGGCAAAAGCTCCGCTTTTTGCCACACTGAACTTACAGAAGCTCACAGAAGGAAATTTAAGTATTAGTGTCATAGTGATTAGTGATGACTTTATAGCTCATAACTATGACTTCTGACTTATTTTTGCCGTTGCCACAGATCCTGCTGACGCAGGTGAAGGAACTTTTACAGAATGTGCTGGTTATGTCGTCGTCAGAGACGGCTCCGTGGCGGTTATCGTATAATACGGATTATTCGTTTGTTTCTATCCGACATGCCTTTGCATGCACAGGCAATGAAGCTATAGATACACCCCTACTGTCCTGTCTGAAAAAACAATAGATTGACGACGTGGACGTCGTCATTCCAGTCAGCTACTGGGGTGGCGGTGTCCACACCGCCTGACACGGCTCTTTCTGTGATTATTCCATCCCCTGTGTCAGCAGGGTCTGTGGCAACGGCCAAGCCTAATGCGAAAATTGAGTAAAATTTTAGTGTTAAATGAAAGAGCCGTGTGCGTTATGCCTGAAATATTTATAAAAGGTTCCGGAATTGCGATTTTTTTAGTATTTTTGCGGAATGCGAAGTGATATATCGAGAATAATGGCTCTTGGACTTGCCGGCAGTCTGCTGGCAATGGTGGGTTGCAGCAGTGGCAAAGGCACCGCAGCGTCCGACACGGCTGACACGGAAACGGAGCAAGCCGCGACCGCGCGGAGCGTGGCTGTGCCGGCATTTTCCGCTGATTCGGCGTTCGCATATCTGAAGAAGCAGGTATCGTTCGGGCCTCGGGTGCCGAACAGCACCGCGCACCGCTCGGCCGGCGACTGGCTGGCGAGCGAGCTGAAGCGCCATGGCGCTGAAGTGCATGAGCAGCGTGCCGACCTGACAGCCTTCGACGGCACCGTGCTGCACGCACGCAATATCTTTGCCCGCTACAATCCGGAGATCACCGACGGGCGACTGCTGCTGATGGCCCATTACGACACGCGTCCGTGGGCCGACCAGGACCCTGACGAAAGTCGCAGAAAGTCTCCGGCAGACGGAGCCAACGACGGCGGCAGCGGCGTGGCCGTCCTGCTGGAAACCGCCCGCAATTTCGCCGCCTCCAACCCCGGCAAGGGGATCGACATCCTCCTGACCGACGCCGAGGATTACGGCACCGACAACAATGAGGATTCCTGGGCCATGGGCACGCGATACTTTGCCGACAACATGGCCTCCAACGGCTGGATACCCTCGCAGGCCATACTGCTCGACATGGTGGGCGGCAAGAACGCCTCGTTCCCCTACGAATATTTCTCACGCAGGTCGGCCGCGCGGCTCGACGACATGTTCCGTGCCAGCGCAGCTACAGCGGGCTACTCGGCGCTGTTCCCCAACGTGATGGGCGGCGCAGTAACCGACGATCACATAGAGCTGATCAAGAAAGGAATACCCGCCATCGACATTATCGATTACGATCCGCAGCAGGGATTCAATCCCACATGGCACACCCACGCCGACAATATCGACAACATCGACCCCGCGACCCTCAAGGCCGTAGGTCAGTCGTTGCTGCAATTCATATATTCTGATTACGGTAACCAATAAAACGGCCGGTAACGGCTAAATAATTTAAATAAGACACAACACACAGATATGGACTTTATACAGGAACTGACATGGCGCGGCATGGTGCACACCGTGATGCCGGGCACTGAGGAAGAGTTGAAAAAAGGAATGACCACGGCTTATCTGGGTATCGACCCGACGGCCGATTCGCTGCATATCGGACACCTGTGCGGCGTAATGATGCTTCGTCATTTTCAGCGTTGCGGCCATAAGCCGCTGGTGCTGGTAGGCGGCGCCACGGGCATGATCGGCGACCCGTCGGGCAAATCGGCGGAACGCAACCTGCTCGACGAGGCTACGCTTCGTCACAACCAGGAGGCCATCAAGAAGCAGCTGACCCGTTTCCTTGACTTCGACAGCGACAGTCCCAATCACGCCGAGATGGTCAACAACTACGACTGGACCAAGGACGTGACGTTCCTGGATTTCGCCCGCGAGATCGGCAAGCATATCACGGTCAACTACATGATGGCCAAGGATAGCGTTCAGAAGCGTCTCAACGGCGAGGCCCGCGACGGTCTGAGCTTCACCGAGTTCACCTATCAGTTGCTGCAGGGATTCGACTATCTGACCCTATACCGCGACAAGAACTGCCGTCTGCAGTTAGGCGGATCGGATCAGTGGGGCAACATCACCACCGGCACCGAGCTGATCCGCCGCAAGCTGGGCGGCGAGGCCTACGCGCTGACCTGCCCGCTGATCACCAAGGCCGACGGCGGCAAATTCGGCAAGACCGAATCGGGCAACATCTGGCTTGATCCCGAACGCACGTCGCCCTATAAATTCTACCAGTTCTGGCTGAATGTCAGCGACGCCGACGCCGAGAAATACCTGAAGATCTTCACATCGCTGACCCAGGAGGAGATCCAGGCCCTGGCCGAAGAACACGCAGCCAATCCGGGCGCGCGTCCCATGCAGAAGCGTCTGGCCAAGGAGCTGACCGAAATGGTTCACAGCCATGAGGCCTGGGAGAGCGCCGTCGCCGCCAGCGAGATCCTGTTCAGCCCCAAGGCCGCCGAGGCATTACACAACATCGACGAGAAGACACTGCTCGAAGTGTTCGAAGGTGTGCCGATGTTCGACGTCAAGGCCGAAACCATCGCCGCCGGCGTACCACTGCTCGACCTCGTAGCCGTGGAATCCTCCGTATTCCCCAGCAAGGGCGAGGCCCGCAAAATGATCCAGCAGGGAGGAGTGTCGGTCAACAAGGTGAAAGTAAACGACCCCGCGCACACAGTCGGCCAGTCCGACCTGCTCGGCGGCAAGTACATTCATATCCAGAAAGGCAAGAAGAACCATTACCTGCTCAAGGTTGTGAACGGATAAGGCTCATAGAATTAGCAAAAACAATAAAAGAGGCTGACATTGAAAAGAATAGCGATATTGACCGACAGTACGGCCCCTGTATCGGAGGCGGTTCAGGAGCAAATGAACGCAGGCAACCGCTACCGTGTGGGGAAGGTACCCGCGGAGTTGTCGACGGGCGACATCGACGCCCTTGCCGACGCGCTGCGCGGTGAAGGCATAGACCTGCTGATCGTCGAGAATTACAGCGGACAATTGCCCGTGGACTTTCCCTTCGCCGTTCTTAAGGTGGCACCGGGCGAGGACGCGACGACGCTGACCGAGCGGATTCGCCGCGAATGTCCCGACTACAGCGCCGAGCAACGCTGGGCCGATGCGTTGGGCGAAAGTTTCGACCATAACTCCGTGACTCCCCCGCCCGCTCCGGGCATGCAGACTCCGCCTCCGTCGCCGGTGTCGGTTCAGCCGCAGGCTCCGGTCTACCCGCAGGCCCCGACCATGACGGAAGCTCCCGCCTTCAACAGCGCATTCGCAGGCAACCGGCACGAAGAGCAATACCCGAACCAGCGTCCGGCGATGCCCGACAATTACATGCTGTGGTCAATCCTGGCCGTCGTGTTCTGCTGCTTCATCCCGGCTATTGTGGCCCTGGTGTTCAGCATGCGTGTCAGCTCCCGATATTACGCCGGCGACTATGCCGGAGCCGAGAAAGCCTCGCGCATGGCCCAGATATGGATCATCGTATCAATCGTGGCCAGCATCATCACCAACGCCCTGTATCTGCCGCTCATGCTGATGACAGGCGCCTAAGCAGGCCATGGCCCTTACAGACAGAAAGAAAGGAGGAATTATACTGTTAGCGACAGCGGCAGCTATCCTCCTTGCTCTGTTTTACGGGCATTTCGATCCGGAGCAGTCACGGTGGATGCCTCATTGCCTGTTCCTGTCGCTGACGGGGCTGGAATGTCCCGGATGCGGCTCGCAACGCGCATTGCACGCATTGCTGAACGGTGACGTTGCCGCGGCCTGGACCTACAATCCGCTTGTGATAATACTGATTCCGCCGTCGGCGCTGCTGATATACTCAAACTTACGCCGGCAACGGTATCCACGGCTACATCGGGCGCTAAATTCGCCGGCGGCCATCCTGACACTGGCAGTCGGCGTGACAGTCTGGTTTATAATCCGCAACTTTATAACGACGAAATGACAAACGACACCACACATAATTCAAGTTCGCCGATATTCATCATGGGCTACATGGCCTGTGGCAAGACCACCTTCGGTCGCGCGCTGGGACGAGCATCGGGCCGGGAATTCATCGACCTGGATTTCCGCATCGAGCAGCGGTTCCACACCACGGTGAGCGAGATATTCCGCACGCGGGGAGAATCGGGATTCCGGAAAATAGAAAGCGAGATGCTGCGCGAAGTGGCCGAGATGGAGAATGTGATTGTGGCCTGCGGCGGAGGGACGCCCTGCTTCAACGACAATATGGACCTGATGCTTGCCAACGGACATACCGTATGGCTCGACTCGAGCATCGAGAGAATAGTCATGCGCCTGATGGCCAACCGGTCGAAGCGGCCGCTGATGGCCGACAAGCGGCCCGAAGAACTGACCGAGGCCGTGACCAAAGGGATCGAACCGCGCATCCCCTATTATTCGCGGGCCAGAATCCGGCTCAGCGGCGACCGGCTGGAAGACCGCACCCAGATTTCCGACACGGTGGAAAGTTTCATCTCAATGCATCCGGAGATTTTTCTTGCTGAAACAGAATTAAATTCTTAATTTTGCCATTGTATGATGGTTGATGTCCGGACATGGACATGCACCGATCGGCCGCCACACGTTCAGATACTATAAAAACACGGTACAAGCGTCCATAAAACCGAGAGAGCGATGACAACAAAAAGCACGGGAGCGCAAGAAAGCGCGGAAATGAACCTGGAGCCCCAGGCGCAGCTTGAGCTGCAGGAAATAACGAATCCACGCATCCGGCTTGGACTTGTCGGCAATTACGCCGACAGCGACGAGACGCGCATGCTTCTGACGCCCGAAGCGTGCGGAATGCTGACATCCTATGGAATCGGAATATATATGGAAGCGGGCGCGGGCGTCGACATCAGCTTTCCCGATGAAAGTTACGCCGAATACGGCGTGAAGATCGTGTCGCGCGACGAAGCACTGAAGCAGCCGCTCGTGCTGTCGTTCATGCCGCTGCGTTCCAAGGACGTCAAGAAGATGGTCAAGGGATCGGCCCTGCTCTGCATGATGGGCCATGACCTGTTCGAGGCGAGCACCATAAAGGCGCTGATGAGCCACCACATCGACACGGGATGTCTCGACAACATGTACTCGCACCACGACATGTCGATTTTCGCCAATATCATCGATGAAATCGACGGCCGGGCAGCGATAATGTACGCGCAGGAGGCACTGGCCTACTTAGGTGGAGGCAAAGGCGTGCTTCTGGCCGGCGTGGCCGGTCTGAACCCCTGCGAAGTCCTGGTAATCGGCGCCGGAACCGCAGCAATCTCCGCCGCCAACGCCGCAGCCGCAGCCGGTGCCAGCGTCGTCCTGATGGATAATGACGTCTCCGCAATACAGCTCATGAAACCGAGCCTGCTCCCCATGGTGCAGACCGTAGCCGTACATCCCCGCGTACTCGCCAACCGCGTCAAAAGCGCCGATGTGATCATCACGGGCACAACCACCCGAGAATTCGAATTCCCGTCATGCCTCTCCGCCCAGCTCAAGGACAATGTCTATATCATGGACCTGTCGGAGACGCATCCCTCGATATCGGTGCCCCGCACCGTGGCTATGGCCCTCTCGAATCCGCTGATCAACTTCTTCAACGAGATGACGATCAAGGGCAGTTTCGACGCAATGGTCGCCACCACCGCCGGCGTTCAGGAAGGCATGGTGACCTACAAAGGAAAACTGGTTGACAAACTGATAGCTTCGTACTCGGCACTACCGAGCATAGATATCCGGGTGATGCTGTCGGCGACCAACTGACAACTTCATTGGAACAACTTCATTGGAACAACCTCAACGACAACAGTTAATACATCTGGTATCCTCCATCCACTGGGGCGGTGTCGAGCAATACGCGCTCGATATCTGCCGGTATTACCGTGAACAGGGATGGGAGGTGACGGCCGTGACACGCGACGCCAAGGTCATCGACAGCCATTTCCGGTCGTACGGCATACCGCTTAGGCACGCCAACCTGAGGGGTTATTCCGATCTGGGCTCGATATGGCAGCTGTCCAGGCTGTTCCGCACGCTGCGCCGGGACGGAGCGATAGTGCACGCCCACCGATACTGCGACGCCTTCATAGCCCTTGTCGCCAAACGCCTGTCGGGACGTCCCGACATCCGGATAGTAGCCACCCGCCACACAGTGGGCGCCGGATATGACACGCCGCTGTTCCGGCGCATGTGCGCCAAGACCGATGCCGACATCTTCGTGTCGCAAACAGCCCTGGACTCATTCGTAAGTCCCTGGACGCCCGAACGCTGTCCGCTGCCTTCCGACCGCATCCATGTGCTGCACAACAGTCTCAACATCGAGAAATCGGTGGTTGTGCCCGAACCGACACGCGGTCCGGTCACTGCGGTGTGCCACGGCACGATTGTCGCCGGCAAAGGCTTCGAGACAGTCATCGACGCCCTGGCGCAGCTCGGCGACCTGAAGCTCCGGCTCAGAATCGCCGGACAGGGCAATCCTGACTATATCGACGACCTGCGCCGTCGGGCCATAGCCCGCGGTGTGATGGAGCGCATAGACTGGGTAATTCCTCCGGGCGACATGGAACTTCTGATCGACGAAAGCCATTTCGGTGTGCAGGCATCGACCCAACGCGAAGCCTTCGCCCTGGAGAGCCTCCGCTACATGGCATGCGGACGGCCTCAGATCTGCGTGCCCAACGGCGCGCAGTCCGAGTACCTGCAGGACGGAGTCACCGCCCTGTTCGTGCCCCCCGCCGACAGCGGCCGGCTGGCCGCCGCGATGCGCCGGCTCGCCACCGATCCCGACCTGCGGAAATCGCTCGGCGACGAGGCCCGCAAAACCTATATCGAAAAATACGACTGGCCGCATTTTATAGCCAGTCTCGACAAAATATACAACCCATGAACAGAGAATCGCTTTCCGGCCGTGTCCGCGACCTGGTGTGCGTGGTCTCATTCATCCTCCTCACCATCACTTACTGGATCACGGCACCCGAGACAGTCAGCTACTGGGACTGTCCGGAATATGTGGCCGCAGCCTATCAGCTGGAAGTGGGTCATCCGCCGGGCAATCCGCTCTGGATGCTGACGGAGCGGGTTGTCAGCATGCTGGCTCCGACACCGCAGGCCGCAGCCTATGTCATCAATCTTTCATCGGGAGTATTCACGGCTCTGGCCGGAGCGTTGCTCGCCGCCTCCGTTTTTCCGGTGACAGTGTGGGTGCTGCGCCGCCGACGCATCAACAACATCCGCGTCACCACGGCCGCAGCCGGCGTATCGCTGATTTCCGCCCTGACTTTCGGCTGGTGCGACTCCGCATGGTACTCCGCTGTCGAAGCCGAAGTCTACGCAATGTCGATATGCTTCACGGCCCTGACCGTGTGGATCATGGTGAAATGGGCGTTCATGCACGACCGTCTGCGTTCAAACCGCTATCTGGTACTGCTGGCCTACATATTCGGCCTCAGTCTTGGAGTTCATCAGCTCAATCTGCTTGTCATCCCGGCACTGGCACTGGTGTGGGGTCTGCGCAGAGGCATCCGGAATGCATGGAAACTGCTGCTGATCGTCGTCTTGGGTATGGTGGCGGTGGGCTGCGTTCTGACCGGAATGATGCCGGGATCGATTGCCCTGGCGGCCGATTTCGAGCTGTTAGCCGTCAACACGCTTGGGCTGCCGATGCTCAGCGGCGTGGTGATATATATACTCGTGCTGGGAGCCTCGCTGCTGCTGGCATTGCTTGTAACGGCCCGTAGCAATAACCGCGGCGCGGTGGCGGCAGCCATTTTCCCGGCGATATTCATGTCGTGCATCTTTGCCGTCAAAGCACAGTTCATGGTCAGCGCCGCAGTCTCAGCGATCGTTTCGGTGCTTCTGGTCCAGGCCGCCTACTTTGACGGGCGTCGTCTGAATCTGGCATTCTGGATGCTGTCGATGCTGATGACGGGCTATGGATGTTATGCCCTGATACCGATACGCGGCGACATCCCGTCACCGGCCAATCCCGCGCTGCCGGGCGAACCGTTCGGATTCGCGGCCTATCAGGCCCGCGAGCAATACGGGAGCTCTCCCCTCCTGTACGGACGCACGCCCTACAGCCGTCCACTGATGGTCGAGGAGATGGATCCGGGCGACTCAATCCCCGTTTACCGGCGCTATGCCCTGAAGCATGTCCACCGTATAGTGGCGCCATACCGTCCCGGCGAGCGTGTCGCATCCGCTGCGGGCACACTGAATCCCGAGGATTCCCTGCACAACGCGCAACTGATGAAATCCGGACGTCCCGGATATGTGGTCAAGCGCTATCTGAACCACAATATAATGACGCCGGAACTCGACATGTGGCTGCCCCGGCTCACCAGCGGCGATCCCGCGGATATCGACGCCTACGCCGACTGGGCCGGAATGGACACCAGCAACATGATACGCGTGGCCATATCCGAAGCGATCGATTCCACGGGGCGGCCTGTAGCCCGGATGAACCGCTCCGGACAGCGCGACACGGTCTATTCCTACCGTCCGACCATGCTCCAGAATCTGCAGTATCTGGGCACATATCAGATAGGCTTCATGTATTTCCGATATCTGATGTGGAACTTCTGCGGGCGACAGAACGACAGGCCGTCGCAAGGGGCGGTGCAGAGCGGCAATTTCATTACCGGCATACCCGTGGTCGACAATGCCATGCTGGGCGCCGAGGATTCGCTGCCCCCTGAGGCCGGAAGCGACAATCCGGGGCGCAACGTATATTACGGCATACCGCTGATATTGGGCATCTTGGGACTGATATGGCTGCTGCGCAACGGCAAGCGTGGCCGTGCGGCCGCCACGGTGACATTCCTGCTTTTCTTCATGACGGGACTGGCCATCGTGATCTATCTGAACCAGAGTCCCGGTGAACCACGCGAGCGCGACTATTCCTTCCTGGGCTCCTTCTGGATATTCAGCGCCTGGGTCGGATTCGGAGCACTGTGGCTGGTGCAGTTCACACGCCGTCAATGGACCTTTCTGCTCATGCTCGGAGTGCCGGTATGGATGTGCGTCGAGAATTTCGACGACCATGACCGATCGGGACGCCACGCCGCCTCCTCAATCGCCACATCAATCCTTGAAAGCCTTGAGCCCGATGCCATATTATTTGTCGACGGCGACAATTTCACCTTCCCTCTGTGGTATGCGCAGGAGGTGGAGGGTGTGCGGCGCGATGTCAAGGTGATCAACAGCTCGTACCTGTCGATGAGCCGCTATGCCGCGAGCCAACTTGGAGCATGGCGTGAGGCGCCGGCAATCAAGACGGTGCTGAGCCGCGCCGACGTGATTCACGGGGCATTCGATATAGTGAATCTGCCCGCCGGCCTGCGGGATACGCTTGATGCGTCGGAGCTGCTGCACCGTCTGCGTCAATGGCAAGGTGAAGGGCGCCCGACGCTGGCGGCACGCTACGCGCGCCTGCCGGTGGCCGGTGGCGATACTATCGTTTACGACCTGCGCAATCTGACCCGCAGCGGTAAAGGGACAGTCGTCTATGGCGGCCAACTGCTGATGTTCGACATTGCAGCCAACGCCGCAGCGACGGGACGACCCATATACTGGGACAACCACCTCGCGCCGCATAAGCGCCTTCGTGCCGATGAATCATGGACAACACCGGGACTCTTCGCCATCCGAATGGGTGTGCTTGATGAAAGCGATGCCCTCGACAGGCTGTCGCATGGCGTGCGGCAGGCGCGGATTCCGAACAGGCTGTCCCCGCAAGCCTATCTGGACGCGACGCCGGCAATGATGACGGGGGTCTACCGTTCGTCGCTGGTATTGGCGGCGCGGCGGCAGCTTGAAGCCGGACGTCTGCGCGACGCACGGCTGACGCTGGTCAAGGCAGATGTGATTCCTGGCGACGCTTACAAAAGTTACACGCATGTCAATGACGGCGACTCCGTCCTTGACATACGCATGGAGCTGGCCCGGCTGCAGCGGGCGCTGGCCGATTCGTTGGCACCGGTGGCCCGCACGCCGCTGGAACGCGCCGAAGTGATCGAACTGCGGGCGCGAGCACGCTACAACAGCCGCAAAGCCACCGAACGGGCCGAACAGTGGCGCCGATACGGCGAGGCGCTGCCTCCACGGCTGCGCCACGCTCTGGGTCCGATTTACTGATTCGTAATCTGTTTACTGACCCGCAATCTACCGGGTTGTTGTAAAGATGGCATATCCGGCCGGTTCGAGCGTGATGCGACGACCGGTCTGAGGCACGATGCTGTCGTTGGAATAGACACGGCTCAGTGAGCCACGCCAGCTCAGACGTACGTTCTGCGGGCGCTGCACGTCATGATTCACCAACACGACATAATGGCGTCCGTTATTCGTGATTCTTGACACGACGACTCCGCTGCGGCCGCTGCGGATGCTTCTGAAAGGATAGGGTGCCGAGACCATGCGCGCACACCCCTGCGGCACATCGCCGGTATGCGTCACCTCCTCGACCCCACAACCTAAAAAGACATCGGTCAGCGACTGGATCTCACGGTTCACGGTCTGCATGTAATAGTAGATGTCGGTCGGCGTGCCGTCGGGTTCGACAGCGCACTTCGACCGTGTGGGCGACGTGGGCGAATAGGAGCGCCAGGCGTAATACTGTATGCCCTGCGCACCGTAAGCCAGGGCGTTGAACAGCTCGAAACGGAAATGAGCCAGAGTAGGCTCAGGATAAATGGCATGCACCATGCAGAGACCGAAAGCCCAGAACGGGCGTCCGGTTGCGAGACTCGCCCTACGCACGTCCTCGAGGTTCTGATAGAAATCACCGCGCACACGGAGCACTCCGTCCTTGACATAGATGGGATACATGTCGTAGGACAACATGGGGAGTTCGAGCTGTCGGGCGCAATCGTAGACATAGTCGTAGTATGAAGCGGCCTTGAGCT
>JAQXIE010000088.1 GCA_029007645.1 Bacteroidales bacterium | reverse complement strand
CCCAGCGCGATTGCCTGCGCGCAATTGTATTTCCCCTTCAGACTCCGGCAATATTCTATGCGTTCCTGCTTTTCCATCTTTTTTATTACATTTTCGGTTCTAAGGCGCGAATTTAATACAAAAATTGTGATTTAGCGGATTTGTGTGTAAATTTGCACTCTGAACTATACATCAATAAGATTTATCCACCAAACGGAATGGACAGGAATACACTCAATGCGTTTCTGCTGATGACCCTGGTATTCGTGCTTTTCATGTGGCTGTCGCCGCGTGAGGAAGCGCAACAGGAAGGTAACACGCCGAAACCTGAAGTTACGGAACAGGCAGCCGTCAACACGAGTATCGACTCCCTGACGGCACAGGAGCAGGAATGGCTTGTAAAGAACATTATCGAGCATGGCCGCCCGTCGGCCGACAACCCCTCGGCAATAACGCTGAATCAGAACGGTGTCAACCTGACACTGTCGGAAGGCCATATCACCGGTTATGTCACTGTGAAGGGCCGCAATCTGAACTGGGTCGACATCGCCAATACGGATACTACGAAGATGACGGTGGCCGAACAGCGCGAGGCGATAGCCACAGTGCGCCGCGAGACCGAATCCATAGGCCGTTACGGAAGCTTCGCCCGCTTCCTGTCGGGCACTCCCGCCGAGTGCCGTCTGGAGAACGACGCTCTGGCTCTGACTCTGAACAGCCGGACCGGCTCCATTACACGCGCCGAACTTAAGAAATACGACACGGAATACAACGCCGACGAAACGTCGCAGGCCAAGCGCCGCGTAGTGCTGTTCGAAGGTGATCGCAACTCCTTCAATTTCAACCTTCCGTTGCCGGGCGATGTCAGCACCGCCGACCTCTACTTCACCCCGCGCCAGCTTAACGACTCCACCGTGCTGATGGCACTCGAGTTCGACCATGGCGCCTACTGGGGCATCCGTTACACACTGCCCAAGGGCGAAAACTACGTGGTGAAGGTCGACATCGTCCAGAAGGACATGGCGCCGATTGCCCAGAGCAACAACCGCACCCTCGGCTTCGAATGGAACCAGGACATGCAGCGTCAGGAGAAGGGACGCATGTTCGAGGAGCGCAACTCCGCCCTCTACTACAAATATGCCGGCGGATCGGTCGAGAACCTCAGCGAGTCGAAGGACGACACCGAGGAACGCAAGGCCAAAATAAAATGGATTGGTTTCAAGAACCAGTTCTTCTCCTCGGTGATGATCGCCAACCGCACCAATTTCAACACCGCCGACTTCCAGTCGACCGTGATGAAGGAGAACGATTTTCTGAAGAGCATGAGCGCCCAGGCCAAGATCACCGACTATAACTGGAACGACGCCAACCCCGTTTCACTGTCGCTCTTCCTCGGTCCCAACCTCTACCCGCTGCTGTCGAGTCTCGACCACAAGGTGGATACCGACGAGGACCTCAAGATGACCAAGCTCATTCCTCTGGGCTGGAACATATTCCGCTGGATCAACACCGGCGTCGTGATTCCGGTGTTCACCTTCCTGAGCAAATTCATCAGCAACTACGGAATCATCATCCTGCTGCTGACCATCTTCATCAAGCTGGTGCTCTTCCCGCTCACCTACAAGAGCTACCGCTCGCAGGCCGTGATGCGTTATCTGGCTCCCGACATCAAGAAGATCAACGATAAATATCCTGGCACCGAGAACGCCATGACACGTCAGCAGAAGACGATGGCTCTCTACAACCGCGCCGGAGCCAACCCGATGTCGGGCTGCCTGCCGCTGCTGCTGCAGATGCCTATCCTCTTCGCGATGTTCGCGTTCTTCCCCAACTGTATCGAACTCCGCGGACAGTCCTTCCTCTGGGCCCACGACCTGTCGGCTCCCGATGCCATCATCTCCTGGACCGGCAATATCCCCTTGGTCACCAAGTACTTCGGCAACCATATCTCGCTGTTCTGTCTGCTGATGACGGGAACCAATATCCTCTATACCTATCTCAACAGCCAGAACCAGGCCAACACGATGCCCGGCATGAAATGGATGATGTACCTCATGCCGGTGTTCTTCATGATATTCTTCAACAACTATGCGGCCGGTCTGAGCTACTACTACTTCCTGTCGCTGTTGATCACTATCATCCAGACCTACTCGTTCCGTTGGATCATCAAGGAGGATTCGATCCGCAAGAAGATGGCCGAGAACGCCAAGAAGCCGCGCAAGAAGTCGAGCTTCATGGCGCGTCTGGAGGAGATGCAGAAGCAGCAGCAAGCCATGTTGCGCGAGCAGCAGAAGCGTGGCGGCAAGCGCTAAAACCAGACAAGCGGTATGAAGCATCTGCGGATACTGCGGATAATTCTGGCCATCCTGTTTCTGGTGGCCTCCGTCGCTGCCCTGATCTGGGGCAGCGATGTGCATCCTGCGGCCGCTGTGGCCGAAAGATCGCAGATTCTGCCCTCGGCGCTGTCGGTTACGGCCGGTGCTGCGCTGGTTTGGCTTGTCATCACTTTCCTGTTCGGCCGCTTCTATTGCTCCACGGTCTGCCCGGTGGGCACTCTGAGCGACCTGTCGCTGCGCCTGCGCCGGTTGCTGTCGCGACGTAGCCCCCTGAAGTTCGCTTACCGCCATCCGTCACGCATAGGTAAGCATGTCCTCTGGATCTATCTGGCATGCGTGGTGATCGGCGTGGTCGGTGTGCCGTTCCTGATCGAACCCTGGAACATCATGCGCAACGCCGCGGCCACCGTGCGTCCCGATGCCGTGCATTCCACCTGGACAATGCTTGGAGTCAGCGCAATCGCCGGCATGGTCGGTGGTCTTGTCGCCCTGGCGCTCATTGTCGTCTCCTCATTGATCTGGGGACGCCGCTTCTGTACCGACATCTGCCCGCTGGGCACGATGATGGGCTATGTTTCCAATTACTCCCTCTATCATATTGAAATTGACCGCGACTGCTGCTCGTCATGCGGAATATGCGAGCAGGTGTGCCGCGCCTCATGCATCAAGGTTGTGAGCCGATACGTCGACAACGCGCGGTGCATCCGCTGCCTGGACTGCCTGACCGCCTGTCCCGACGGCGCCATACACCTGCAGATCAACCGCAACCGGCCCGCAACGCCGCTGATGATGCGTAAAAAAGCCAACAAACCTACATGAAACAATACTTAGACCTGCTGCAGCATATCCTGGACCACGGCGTCCGCAAGGAGGACCGCACCGGCACCGGCACGATCTCGACGTTCGGCTACCAGATGCGCTTCGATCTGAGCCGGGGATTCCCGCTGCTCACCACCAAGAAGGTGCACCTGAAAAGCATCATCCATGAATTGCTGTGGTTCCTGAAGGGGGATACCAACGTGCGTTATCTGCAGGAGAACGGCGTGCGCATATGGAACGAGTGGGCCGATCCCGACGGCGAGCTTGGCCATATCTACGGATATCAGTGGCGGTCATGGCCCGACTACGACGGCGGTCACATAGATCAGATCAGCCGAGCCATGGACGACATACGTCACAATCCCGATTCCCGGCGCATCATCGTCTCGGCGTGGAACGTCGCCGATCTGGACCGCATGAATTTGCCTCCCTGCCACACATTTTTCCAGTTCTATGTGGCCGACGGACGCCTCAGCTGCCAGCTTTATCAGCGCAGCGCCGACTGTTTCCTCGGAGTTCCTTTCAACATCGCGTCCTATGCACTGCTCACCATGATGATGGCTCAGTGCGCTGGCCTCGAGCCCGGCGATTTCATCCATACTCTCGGCGATGCCCATATCTATCTCAATCATCTCGACCAGGTGCACGAGCAGCTCAGGCGCACGCCCCGCGCGTTGCCGGTCATGACGATCAATCCCGATGTCCGCGAGATTCTGGATTTCAAATATGAGGACTTCAAACTTAGCGACTATGACCCGTGGCCGGCGATCAAAGGCGTTGTCAGCGTCTGACACTGTCACCGAGCGCTCAACGGTGATCCAGGCCTATGTCTGGCTTGCGATTCCCACCGTAATATGGCTTGCCACATGGGTGCGCCTCTGGATCGGGCTACCGCTCGCCCTGGGCGTGGCTGTGGCCGTGTCGCTCATAATCCGCCGCGCGCGGTCCAACAAACTGCATTCCCCGGAGTTCAGAGACTTCCGTATCGACCGCAAATATAAGATAATCATGGCGCTCGCCGTGGTTTATGTCATCTCCACCGGCGTCGGTGCGGTATGGTATCAATTTGGCGGCGATCATATGTTTCGCAACGGAATATTCTTCGAGCTTGTCCGCAATCCCTGGCCCGTCAACCATCCGGAACCGGACGGCACACCCTCCGTATTAAGCTATTATACAGGATTCTGGCTCTTGCCGGCCCTGGTCAGCAAGCTTTGTTTCGGCTACATAATTCCCGGTAATATCGCCCAGTTTCTCTACGCCCTGTGGGGAATGTATATCATCCTGAATTTCATTTTCGCGCATTTCGGCGGGGCTTCATGGAAGGTGTTCCTTATGTTCCTCTTCTTTGACGGATGGGATATAGTCATCACGGCAATAGTTCCGGGCTACGAGTCTTTGTCAGACGTATTATGGTTACAGAAGGATATAAGCACGGATTATTACCATTCGAACGTAGTTTTTACCTACCTCGGATATACCTATAATCAGGCGTATGCGGCATTGATAGGCCTCTTGTTGATATGGCATCGGCATCGCGATGTCAGGCAGCTGTTGCTGACCTATTCGCTGATGTTCATCAGCGCGCCGTTTGTGGCGGTGGGGGTCTTCCCGGTAGTCGCATGGCTGCTGATACGGCGGTTCCGGGTGTCGCTGACCTGGCAGAATGTTCTTGCCATATTGGTGCTTCTTGTGGAAGCCTGCTACTTTGCGTCCAACAACCGGGCGATGAAGCCCGGTGGGGAAACATACCCCGTTGAGATGCCGTTTGTATTGGCGAGCCTGATTTTTGTAGTGTTTGCTTACGGTGTCTATATGCCATGGCTGTGGAAGCGCGTGCGCAGGGATGCATTGTTCTGGGTACTGTTTGTAATCATGCTCTTGGCCCCGTTGTTGTCGTTGGGCCGTACTTTCGATATGGGGTGGCGTGTCGGGGTGCCATTCGCTTATTATTTCATGCTCAAAATGATGGAGCGCGTGATGGAAGTGCACAAATGGCGGCGTCCCCGCAATGTCCTGCTCTCGATGTTTCTGGCTGTGGGCGCCCTTGCGCCGGCCACATTCTATACTTGTGTCATAATCCCACCGTTCGTGCATTTGGCCGGCCACGACGACAGTCTGGCTAACTGGCTCAGAATAGATCCTGCGAATTACCAGTTCGAATGGCAGAAAATATGGTTGCAGCAACGATTGCATGACAAGAAATCGAACTGGATGTACAATAATTTCTGGGCCGAAGGTCGCACACCGTATACGGAGTTTCTGATGCCGCGCCGGGAGTCGGACTGATCGTGGATCAACTTTTTCCTGAGGCTGTGGGCGAAGTTTCAAGGATTTTCGTTAAATTTGCGATACTTATGAAAAGAGTCATCATAACCGGTCTGTTGGCGGGAGCGGGCATGCTGTCGGTTGCGGCGGGCGCTCCGCACGCGCCCTCATGCTGTGTCCCTCCCGAGTCGGCCGCCCTCCTTGAGGAATTATATACATTGCATCCCACCGACGTGCGGGCCAACGAAGCTCGGCTGAAGCGCGCCGATATCGATTTTTTCGCCCATCGCTGGGCCGATGCCCTCAATCTGTATCGTCAGGCCGACATCCGGGGACTTTCGCGTCCCGACCGTTCGCTCTATTCCTACAGAATGGCGCTCTGCCTGATCCGCACCGGCCATTACGCCGACGCCCGCGAGTGGCTTGACGACGTCCGGGGTCGTGCCTATGCCGATGTGCGCAACTTTTACGACGCTTATCTGGACTACATCGACGGCGATCTGGACCGCGCGTACGACGGGTTCGCCCGGGTGACGCCCGGCATCGAGGGCCTCGACGCCACTTGCTACATGGCCCAGATCGATTATTCCCGAGGACGCTACACCCAGGTGCTGGACCGTACGGCTCCGATGCTGCGCGGCGATGTCAATCCCGAACTCGCTCCCGAGATGTACCGCATAGCCGGCATGAGCAACTTCAAGCTCGACAATTACGAAGCTGCGCGATCCGATTTGCAGAAATATCTGGAACTCAATGACGAAGCCGGAGGCACGGCCGACAACGAGGCGCTCTACGCGCTGGGCTGCATGGCCTACGACGACGGCGACTACGAGGAGGCCGAACGCTGTTTCGGGCCTGTCACCGAGGGGCGCCCGGCTCTGGCACAGAGCGCGTGGCTCTATATCGGGCAGTGTCGGCTGATGAATAGCGACACCCGGGGCGCGACGCTTGCTTTCGAGAAGGCCGCTTCGGTCGAGACCGATCCCTCCGTGGCCCGTACCGCGATGTATGATTATATCGCGGCTCTGACTCGCGGCGCAGGCGTCCCCTTCGCCAAGTCGGCCGGCATGCTCGAGACCTGGCTCCGCCGTTGGCCCGATTCCCCCTATGCGGCCAACGCCGAGCAGTATCTTGCCACGGCTTACTTCAACGACCATGACTACGTGAAGGCCATCGCTGTGGCCGACGGTGCCAAACGTGCTTCCAAGGCTCTCCTTTCCGTCAAGCAGAAGGCCCTCTACGAGCAGGGCGTCAAGGTTGCGGCCAACGGCGACGCTGCCGGCAGCGCCACCTGGTTCCGCCGCGCCGCCGACATGAACAATGTCGACCCGGCGCTCGCCGCTCAGGCCCTGCTCTGGCTCGGCGACGCCCAATATGCCTCCGGCAATTTCAAGGAAGCGGCAAAATCCTATTCCCGCTTCCTGTCGCACGCTCCCCAGGGTCCCAACCGCGCTCTCGGCCTCTACAATCTGGCTTATGCGCAGTATCGCAGCGGTCTCTATTCGCAGGCTGCCGCCAATTTCCTCAAGGCATCGCAGACACATCCCGCACTGGCCAAGCCTCTGGCCGACGACGCGACAATCCGTCGCGCCGACTGCCTCTATTATACCGGCGATTACCACTCGGCCGACGCGCTCTATAACTCGGCATTGGGCAACCGCGCGGCCGATTCCGACTATGCCGCCTACCGCCACGCCATGATGACCGGCCTCACCGGCTCGCAGCGTGACAAAATCAACGCGCTGGGCGCCTTTATCGAAAAATATCCCGATTCGCGCTGGGTTTCCCAGGCTCTGCTGGAGAAAGCCCTGACGCACGAGGATCTCGGCGAGACGGCACTTGCCGCCGAGGCGCGCCGACGTCGGCTGGCCCTCACCCCCGATGTCGATGTCGACGAGCTGATCAACGCCGCCCGCACCAACGACATCGCCGGCACAGCACCCGAAGATCAGCTGCGCATCCTGGAACGCATCCGCCGAAACGGATCCCTGCAGGCCGATGAACTCGCCGACATCGATCTTTACGAAGCGAATGCTCTGGCCCGTCTTGGCCGCGATACCGAGGCCGACGAGATTTATGGCCGTCTGGCCGCCAACCCGTCCTCGCTCTCCGGCGCTACTGCCGCCGTTACGCTTGCCGAACGTCAGCTCAAGGCCGGACAGGCCAAGGCCGCCTTCGACGGCCTCTCCGCGTTTACCGACGCCGGTACGCCCCACAGCTACTGGCTGGCACGCGGTTTCATCGCCCTCGCCGACGCTTGCTCCGCGCTGGGCCGCCCAGAACTCGCACGCGAGTATATCATATCGCTGCGTGACAATTACCCCGGCAACGAGCCAGACATTCTCTCTGCCATCAAAACGCGACTCAAGAAATGAAACCCTATAAGTTATTGACCGCCGTCGCTGCCGTGGCACTCTGTACGGATGCCATGGCGCAGTACAATCCGACCATCGATGTCGAAGGCACGTACAAACCTGAGGTAATTATACAGGAGCGCGTGAACTTTTTTCCGGACCGGATGCGTTTCGGAGCGATGACCAGCGCCCTGGAATATGACCGCGACGGGGTGGTGACGGATTTTACCCCCTTCGGAGTGCCGATGCCGGCCACCGGCTGGCAGACCGATCCGGACTATGCCCCGCACCGGGGCTGCGTGGGCCTGAAGATGGGTTCCTGGCTCGACACCCGTCTCCATGGCTGCTATCAGTTTGTCAGAACCGCCGACACCCGCGCCGGCGTTTACCTGAATTACAATTCCACCTCGCTGTGGAAACCTGAAGTCAGTCCCGAAACCGCCGACACGCGGCGCCGCCGTCAGGAAGGTACGATCGGACTCTTCCTTCGCCACAATGTGGCCGGCAAAGGTTCGCTCGACGCCGACGTGCGCTACAATGTGGCGTGGTTCAATTACTACGGCTACAACCCGACACCATGGGTCGGCGACCCTGTGCCCGGGAATTATTACGATGCCCCGACCCAGACGGTCAATGACGCCGCCGTGAGGGTGATGTGGACGTCGACCCTGCAGAAACCGTTGCGTTACTATGCCGGAGCCGACATCCGCTACGTGGGGATGCGCCGCGCCTATGCTCCCGAACGCGAATATGTCGTGAAGGGAGCCCGCGAGGTCATCGCGTCGCCCCGTCTGGGAATCGGCTGGCATTTCCGTGGCAATTCATCGCTGGGAATCGACTTCTTAGCCGACTTCGTGACCTACACCGGTCAGCGCGGCGCATGGACTGGCGGTTCGGCAATCGACCGTCCCGAGTCGTACGGCCGCGTGTCGCTGACTCCCTACTACGGATACGCCGGCGATCGCTTCGAACTGCGTGCCGGACCTCGCATCGATATCATGATCAACGCCGGATCGACGTTTAACATAGCTCCCGATTTCAGGCTCAACTGGCACACGCGCGGCTTTGCCGCCACTGTCGAGGCCTCGGGAGGAACGGTTCTGAACACGCTGGCCAACGGCCGCGACGTGTCGCTATATACCTCTCCGTTGGTTATGAGCGGACGCCCCGTCTATTCCCCCTTCGACGGAAAGGTCAAGCTCGGGTTCGGCCCCTTCGCCGGATTTCGCGGCGAGCTGTGGTTCGGCTATCGTTTTGCAAACCATCAGCGCACCGGCGGTCTCTACCCGGCAATGCTCAACGGCTCGCTGCCGTACGCCGATTTCCTGCAAGGCATGGCCGACGGCTACAACTCGCACGGCTACAGCGCCGGAATCCGGCTGGCTTACAATTACAGCCGCTATTTCAGCCTGTCGGCCGGAGCCACCTATCAGCCTCAGAAGGGCAAGAACTCCTACTGGAACGGCTGGGATCTTCCCAAAGCCACTGTCAATGCCTCGCTGGGCGTGAACGCGTGGAAACCGCTCCATCTCAGACTCGACTATAACCTGCGCGCTTGTCGCAGCACAGCCTATATGACACAGCTTCAGGCCGACGGACCATGGTCGGTGCGGAATGTTCGCCTCGACAACATATCCGACCTCGGATTCCATGCCGCCTACGACATCCTGCCGGGCCTCAGCGTATCGCTCGATCTGGAGAATCTGCTCAACCGTCACAACGAACTGCTGCCTGACCTGCCGATGCCGGGTCTGACAATCCTCGGCGGTGTCTGCTACCAATTTTAGGACCGTGCAACAAAACGCGCCGCGTTAGTGTTTTACGTATGCTATGAATACCTTTAATTTGACATATCAGAACGAGGACGACCGTGCCTACGGGCTGGCCGGAATGGCAATCTCACTTGCCGCCCTCGACGCCTTGGACAATGTGGTCTTCGTATCGCTCGATTCCGACGGACCGATGGTGCATTTCACCCATAGTTATTACCTGTGCGGTTCACCGGTGCTTTCACCCAAGGCGGTCTGGGCGAATATGGTCAATAACTTCAACCTCACGTCGGCCATGGTGCTTTCCAACGTCATGGCGCGCTCCATCGTGCGCATGGGTCACGAGGTGCCCGAGGAGATCATGGCTGAACTCCGCCGGGAAATGGTCAGAGAGGGCCGCGACTCCTGCTCGCTCGACGAGGACGAGGTGACGCAACTCTACAACCGCGCGCGCAACTACCTGCACCGCATTTTCCACAACGAACGCCTGCATCCCGCCATCGACGAACTGGTCCGCACCTTGGGACGCCGCCGCACCATGTCAGGCTCCGAAATTGCCGACGAGCTGCATCTGCTGCAGATCCTGTAGCAGAGACCAGCTTAAGCAATTTGCACATCTAATTCAACAAGTGAAATAAGATATTCCTCTTAACATAAAAAATCGCAGCTATGGATTGTCCGTAGCTGCGATTAATATGTTTACATGTCTCAGTCTTCCCGGAGATGTATGGCTTGATCCGACACGCTCAGCGTGACGTCGGCTCCGTGCACCAGAGGCATGTTCTCGGTGACATGGCCCACCGGGAAATCGAAGACCACAGG
>JAQXIE010000087.1 GCA_029007645.1 Bacteroidales bacterium | reverse complement strand
TCCCTTGTACTCTTAACAACTTTTACGCTGCTCTGTCTTGTGGCAATCTTGTCATTGTTCTCCTGCCATCGGATCCGCCGTTCCCGCCTCTGGGCGGCTGTCGGATTGTTCCCGATTGCGGATGCAAAATTAGTGCATTTCTCGACCGTAGTCAAATTTTGTCATAACAATTTTCTAAGATTGTTGTTCATATCCCTTTATCTTGTTGTGGCTCAATTAAATCAATATATGTTAAAATGTCTTTCGTATTGTTAATTATATGTTCTGAAACATATTTTACAAAAATTGCCCCCGGAGTCCGGAGGCAATTTTTTCAGCGATTCGATGATTTTATCTCAGCAGGTCGATGATTTTTGGGAGAAAAATCACCAGTCCGACCGCCACCGATCCCACAGCCATCATCAGCACGGCACCAGCGGCGACATCTTTAACCTTGCCTATTGCCGGATGTTTCTCTCCGCGGCATGCGTAATCGGCCAGTTCCTCGATTGCCGTATTGAAACCTTCCGCCATAAACATTCCGGCTATGCACAATATAACGGCGGTCCATTCGGCACCGCTTATATTGAACAGGAAACCGGCAATGACCACAATCACCGCGGCGCCCAAGTGGAACTGCGCGTTGTGTTCGAGGCTGAACAACGCCTTGATTCCGGCCCATGCGTAAGTGAACGACTTACAGCGACCGGCCCAGAAGCCTCTCTTCCTATTATCGCAGGGATTCATGACGATAGATCAGAATGTTAGTGAAGCATAGACCCCGACGCTGTTGCCGTCGGCAACGGGAGCAAGCTGGAGATTGTGCTTGCGGGCAAAGGGAGTTGTGAATATCAGCGCGGAACCGGCGCCGACAGCAGCGCCGACAACGCAATCCCACACCCAGTGCTGGCGCGAGAAGCAACGACCCCAGGCCACATAGGTGGACAGGATATAGGCAGGCACACCGAACTTCCAGCCGTAGCGTCGCGTCAGATAGGTAGCCGTGGCAAACGAAACGGCCGTATGACCGGACGGGAACGAATGCCAGTCGCTTCCGTCTGGACGCCTCTCCTTAACAGTATATTTAAGTGCATAGGTAATGGCGGCCGCAACAGCGGCAGTTTCGACACCCTGCAACAAGCCTTTCCAGTCGCGCATGCAGAGAGTGCCGACCAGCGCGGCCGCCGGCAGAGCCATAGCCACGATATCGGTGCTCCGCTTCACGGCCTTCATGCCCCCGGACAACTCGAAAGGCGGCTGCTGGGGAAATGTTATGCCCTGCTTATAGTCCTGGGCGCCGGCCTGCAGCGCCACCGACAGCAGCAGAACCGCCGCAATCATCTTATTCAGTAGTCCCATTCGAACGCGAATTGATCAACCCATAACATGGCGCCGCTGGCGCCCGTGAAATAATCACCATATTTGGAAGCCGAGCAGGTTATCTGCAGATAGGTCGGCACCCGGCTTGTATCCCGATACTTGATGTCGATCGAGAAAGGCTCGAAATTGTCCATCGAGTGGCCGCACTGCAGTTCGCCGTAAGCGATAATCGACGGTGATTTGGGATCGAACAGCTGGCGGTTCTTGGGATTGGTCCGCACCTCGTAGGGAGCGGTCCAGTCGGCCAGAGCCACGTAGATGACGCATGTGTCGGGGCGTCCCTTCAGATAGTCGAATTCCGACGAGACGTAATCGATCGCCTTGGTCTTGTACTGGTAGAAACCTGTCAGTCTGGTGGGACGCAGAGTCCATGGGCGACCAAAATTAAGTATACCATTTGTGCCGTCCACACGCATAAACTCGCCGGTATAGATCGAACCGGCGGCAAGTTTGCCGAGCATACCGATGCCGACAAATTCTGTGGCGAGCTGGGCGCTCCGGCCACTGCCCGTCGGCGTATGGTCGGAAGGCATGGTAACATTCTTGCCCATCGTGATGGAGCCGGTGTTACCGGTATCCCAGAATACCGGCCCACCAGCGGGACATGGTATCCACAAATTGTTTTTGGCGCCGCCCTGATACCAATCTTCGAAATCTCCGTTGGGGATATCGGCCGTGGCCTGCGTAGTGGCCTTCATGATATTGCCGGTATTCTCGCCCGAAACGGAGCGCACCTCATACTCGGTCAACGGCTCAAGGCCGGAGATATAACAGGAGAATGATCCCTGGGTCTGGGTAACGTTGCTTTCCGGAACATCGATCCATGCGTCCTCGCCCACTTTGCGGTATTGGAACCCGTCCCTGACATCCGACGGACCGGCTCCGTATACCCAGATTACTTTCGACCAGGCATCAACCTGCGTGGTCATGACCACGGCATCGATAACCTCGGCATAAATGGTCCATATTTCTGTTCGGCCCCAGGAGGTGACCTCCACACGCATGGGATAGCTGAGGTCGATGAGCCCCGGTTTAAGTTCCGGATTATATTCAGTATGGCCCGCGGGCCCGAGTTTGAAGTCGAGCAGACGCAGTTGCTTGATGTCGATATTGTCGGGCACCTGCACTATGACGCGCTTGGCCACAGGGTCGATCAGGCTTTCGCCAATCTCCCCCTCCACGCGGAAATATCGCTCTATTTCCTGCACGGCCGAAATGGTCCAGTCATAATCCTGATATAGACTCAGGGTCACATACAGTGGCTTCGACAAGTCATACTCGCCATTCAGCAGATCGAGGCTCGACCTGCCATCGGGCGACGTGCGGTAGGTCGAGAATCGCACCTTCTCGATATCCACGTCCTCTCCCAGGTAGACGGTCGCGGTCAGAGTCACCGAATCGATATTTGCGGAACGGGTCTCCCCCACGGCCGCCAGTTCGCGAATATTCTGAGGGATCCGCGGATAGGGCAAATCGTTCTTGATGCATCCCGAAGGGAGCACCGCTATGCACGCAACCGCGACGGCAGCGACCAAACCCCGAATCATTGTCCTGATTTTAATCATTGCTATAAGTGTACGCCGATTCCGAAATTGATATTGAATATATTGAACCGGAAATTGGCACCCGATGTGAACCGGTTGCCCGTGCTTTCGCCGTTCTCGGTCTGCTTTTCGTTCTTGAAATAGAAACCGAAGACGCCGAACGAGACGTGGAAAGACACATATTTCATAATAAACACCTGAACACCGGGCGAGAAATTGAGCTTCACATTGGTGTAGGTGGTATGCGTGTTGCGGGGTTCTCCCTTGTACGGGCGCCGGAAATCGCTGCTGCCCGAACCGAACGCCAGTTCGATTTCATTGTAAATGCCGAACCGGCCCTTTCGGGTCAGGCCGAAGAACTGGTTCAGGAACAGCGAACCGGAGTATGACTCGGCCTTGTACATGATGTCCCGCAGATTGAAGCTCATGTCGTCGTCGATATCCACCTTGAAAGAACCGACCGTTCCCTTGGCATTATAGTAGGAGAACCTCAAGCCTATGCTAAGATTATTCCTGATGAAATACGAGATGTAGGGCTTAATACTGAACGCATTGGCCTGGATGTTGATATCGCTCAGCATATCCATCAGGCCAAGGTCCTTGGTCGAGAGCTCGCCGTAGCTTGCCGTCAGACCGATGGTCCACGCGCCCTTCGGAATAAAAAGCAGATTGGACAGACCGCGATCAAAGCGGCCCAGGTTCCGGTCCTTGAGCACCATGGGGATCGTGTCGCCCTTATGGACAACCTTTTCATGCAGATCCAGATTCAGGTTGTCGTCCACCACGCGCGAATGGCCGCGCAGCAGCTGCATCACGTCGTTCTCCAACGAATCGGGAATATAGATATACTTGCCGGCATGTTCCGTCACGGCGGCCGTATCGGGGGCCATGGCCCCGGCGGCCGTGGCCCCCGGCGTCAGCACCGCCACACATAGCAGCGCGGCTGCAATTCCTGTCTTTCGAATCATCTTCCTCATTTTCTACAAATAAAAAGTCGCTCCGAAAGTAATGGAGAACAGATTGATATTAAAATTGGCCGACTGCAGTTTTCGGTTGGAAATATACACCTGGTCACGGATCGTTTTGGTTTTGCGATAGCTGAAACCGAGCACACCCACATTCACCTCGATGGCGGAGTAATTGCTCAGAAACACCACAATACCCGGGGCGATACCGATACCGGCCGAGAAATTGGTCTCGTAAGCGCCTGTAAGGCTTTCGCCAACGCCCTGGGTCAACTTGGACTGCCCGCCGCCCAACTTGAGCTGGACCTCGTTGAATATACCGAAACGCCGCGACCTACCCAGCGAGAAATAGTTCCTGAACAGCAGTGTGCCGTAATAATTGTGTCCCAGGGAATAAAGATGATCCACGTCGAACTCCATATCCGAACCGAGCGACACCTGCGCCGCTTCCAGCTTGGTAAGCGACCGGGAATAGGCGAACTGCAGACCGACGGCCATGTCGTTCTTGACGGCATATAGCACCTTAGGCGATACGTTCAGAGAATATGTGTCTCCCTTGATGCTCTGAAGCACCAGAAACTGATAATCGTTGTAATTGCCCTGCTGGTATGACACGGATATTCCGGCTATCCACTGACCTTTTGGAACGAACGGCACGGACTTCACGTCCAGCTCAAACTTTTCAATTTGCGGCGTGTTACGCATCGAATCGATCATGGCCGGCGTAACATGCAATGTATCAGGCTTCTGGACTCGTCCGGACGTCACACCCTCAGACACAGTTTGACTTCGGGCCGTTAAGCCCGAAGTCATAAACATCAGTAATATGGTTGTCCAAATGATTTTACTCATAGATTAATTCCATGTCATCCAGATACATAACACTTGACGAGCTGCCGGAGAAGAAGTCTCCGAACTTGGACGCGCAACTGGTAACGATCAGGTGAGTCGGAACCTTGCTGTGTGCCCGCTCATTGTAAGTGAACGGTATCTCTATCATCTTCAGCTGTCCGTCGGGACCGAACGCTTCCTTCCACGTGATCTGCCCGTAAGCCAAGATCTGGTCGTCGTCGGGGTTGAACAGTTTCCGGTCGCTTTCCTTGGTCCGGATATCTACGGGGCCGACAGAAAGAGCCACATAAATCTGGCCCTGGTCAGTGCCACCGCTTACCATGTCATCGATATAACCTTCATTGCCCTGCTTCACGCTAACATCGCCTCCGGGACGGTAATTGACCCATACACGGAGCTTCGTGGGGTGCGACCCGTTGTAAGGCCGTCCCAGCGAGAGCACACCGTCTGTCATATCAGTCCTCACATACTCGCCGATAAAGAGGTTACCGGCAGCAAGCATGCCAAGGGCCGATTTCGACTCGAGTTTGGCCGAATAGGTACCGCTGTGTACCATATTCGTGCTCTTGTTGGTCAGCGTAATGTTGGCGGTTGCACTACCCTCGTTACCGCTTCCGAAGAAGGATACAGACTTGTCGCCGACGCCCCAGGGGATAACAACATCTTTTGTACCCAACATGGTCTTGGCCGAATATGTATTCCATTCTTCGAACGAGCTGTTGGGAATTTCGAATTTACCCTCGGTAGTGAAAGTGCGGACCGACTTGCCTGCGAAGTCATCGCCATATGCGCGGTACTCGTAGGTAGTTGCGGGTTTTAGGCCCGTAAGAGTCAGCGAGAATGCAGTTCCCTTGGCTTTGGCTATAGCCTTGCGGCGGCTATTGGTTGCCTTGACCGAAACTCGGGTCCAATCTGAGGCACCGGCCTCGCGGTATTCCACACCGTAGTCGGCCAGTGTCGGTTCGTTGAGCATACCTGTCAGCGTCACCTTCGTGGCCAGGATGGTCATCGGGTCCGAAGAGGCTGTAGGATCGTCCATCATCACGGGATCGGCATCCGGAGCCGCTGCCTGGTTGTTGTAGAAAGTCAGTGTGCGGCTGTTCAGCTGATCGTGGGCGTCGGTAGCATCGAAAGTGATGTCGAACAGATCCTCGCGATTCGGCAGCGTCGCAATATAATTCCCACTAATGGTCACGTAGAGTTCCTCGACAGTTTCGCCTGTTTCGGCGTCCTGGGCCTTGGTGCCGGTCACCACATTGATGCCCTTGGCGGTCAAAGTGTTCCGTACATCGGCGTCAAGCAGATCGAGCTTGCCTTCCAGACCCGTATTGTTGAAGCTTTGGCCCAGAGTCATGGTCGCTGTCTTGATTCCGAAGAAGGCGCGTACGCCGATGCGCATCTCCTTGGAGACGATCTGGTTCACCGGTTCCTCGATATCGAAGCCTATACCGCGGATGTTGGGAGCGGCGAATACGTCGACCGTATCCTCGATGATAGGAATATCCTTGATCACGAGCTGTATCAGAGCACCACCATCCGTGATCTGACCGGGCTCCTTCGAGAGCGACACCCTGTATTCGTGAGCGCGCTGCACATTCTTGATCTCATATGCCTTGGTGTAAGCGCTGCCGTCCTGCTGAGTGCCCTCTACCTTTACATTGACTGTGGTGTTGCGCTCATATGCCTCGGCATCTTTCTCCTTCACCTCGGGGCTCGGGGTCATGAAGTAACCCTTGGCCACGGGTATGTTCTCCTTGTCGAAGGCAAGTTCACCCTTTGTCGTGGTGAAAGTGATCTTAAGGTCGCTGAGACCGATTTCCAAGGCCGAAGGGTCGACCGACACCACCACATTGGCGATGTTGCACTTCACGAGCAGCGATGTGTTCTGGTCCTGGTTGATGGTGAAATTTTGCTGACCGCGGTAGAACTTCGACGAGAACGAGGCCGAAACGGAGTCGCCCGTCCAGGCGTTGCAGACGTAATCGCCGCTGCCAAGACTGATGCTTGCGGGCAGGTTGTCGACGCCCTTGAATTTGCGCATCACACCGCGCTTGTTCTCGATAAATATCACGCATTGGTCGCGAAGTTCCTGCATGTTGTCAGGCACAGCGCGTGTCGAGTTCGAAGTCTCGCCGTTGATTTCGGTGGTGATGCTCAGGCTGCCCTCGCCTCCATCACCGAAGGGGGCATCCAGGGCACAACCCGTCAGCATTGCCGACGCCATGACTACAGCCATGACTGCAAATTTATTGCTTATGTTTTTCATAGCTGTTATCAGAATTGAAGAATAAGTGATTTAGTTACCGTACCGTTGGCATCGGTCACCGATATCTTGAACTCATGACGGTGAGCTCCGAAAATTGCCATCATTCCCATGAAAGATGTCATATCAAGTTCCACTTCCTTACGACCGCCGACATTGGTGGGGAAGTTGAGACCGGCAAGAATATCGGCTTGATCGGCGGGCGTGTTCACCAGGTCGATGGGAACTATCAGACCCATATTTCCAAGTTCTGTGGCGTTGAGGTCATCGGAGATAATATCGCAGGTCATAGCGGTGATACCGCCCACGGCCTTGCTGACCACCTTGAACTTGCACTCGGTTTCGGCAGTTACGTTCCATGGCGTGTCAAAAACGAGACCATTAGACTGGGCCACGAACTCGGGCAGAGGGTTCACATCGGGATCATCGGGGTTGGTAGGATCATCGCCCCATGTGGGACGGTCGCTGTCGTCCATAGGCTCGTCCTCGCCCACGGTCACATCGGCATTGACATCCTCGGTAGTGACGGTCGCATCGACCGAAATACCGCCGTCCACAGAACCCGATCCGTCGGGATCGCCCGTATGGAGGGTGAAGGTCAGTTTATACCAGCAGCCCCCGTTGACATTGTCGTACGACTTGGTGGCGCAGACTTTGCCGCCGTCGACTGTGCCGTAGAATGTGGCTACCAGCGAATTCTCGGCCTGATATTTGAAGTAACCGGCTTTGCCGGCTTCAGTTTCAGTCAGCGTATAGTTCAGGGGCGTGGTCTTGCCGACCTTTACCTCGACATAGGAATCCTCCGACATCAGGGCCTTGAGGCTGGCATCGAAAGCGATGGTCACCTTGACATTCTTCAGCTCGCAGACCACGGGGTCGATGTAGCTGGTGATCTCGTTGGCAATGACATCGAAATCGGCCGATTCGCCCACATAGTAGGGATTCTCCCATGCGGCGTCGCGGTCTTCGCCGTAAGTGGCCAGCACCTTGTAGGAAGCGGCAGGCAGCGTCACGACATCGGGCATCTCACCATACTTATAGGTACGCAGAGCCGGTGTCTGACCATCCTTCAGGAAGGATACCTGGAAATTGTCGATATCCACATCGGATGCATCGGCGGCTTTGGTGATCATGATGTCACCACCGGCCTTGGTCACGTCGAGTGCTTCTTTAAGCACCGACCCCTCTCCTGTGGCGTCGCCCCAACCGAAGGGATCATCCTTGGAGCAGCCGACTGCCAGCATGCAGACTGCCAGCAAAGGTATGATATATAATGTATTCTTCATTATTCCTTATTTCTTGATTTTACGACGCGCCGCTTTCGAAACCTTGAAACTGCCGCCATAACCTAATTTTACATTGTCAAGGGTCAGAACCGATCCGACAGCCTCTGCCTTGTAATTGTTGTCTCCCTGAATCTGACCTCCGATCAGATTGCCGTTCGCGCCATAGTCCTTGTGCGGAATGGAAAGTTCATCGCCAGTAGGAACATATATGTACGGCACAACTGCATCCGATGAGAGGAACTTGACTACCAGCTTCGCTGCCTTGCGTCCGAAACTGTATTCCGGCAATTCG
Organism: Bacteroidales bacterium; assembly: GCA_029007645.1. Taxonomy (GTDB): domain Bacteria; phylum Bacteroidota; class Bacteroidia; order Bacteroidales; family Muribaculaceae; genus Lepagella. The sequence goes on along the minus strand of JAQXIE010000087.1, from coordinate 12,976 downwards.
ACTGTCACATTCTTCATAGTGGTCGATCCGGCAAGCAGTGTCTCCTGCGAGGCTATCTCGTTGCCCGAAGCGTCCAGCACCTTTATCAGGGCTTTGGCATGTTCGTTATTCTTAGAGTCATACCTATAGCTGAATGAGAGCGAGCTGGGTCGGCTTGTGAACTCTATGCCCTCGCTGCGCGATTCTTCACCGTTGAACGCATACGAACCGAGGAATAGCTCGCCTGCAGCTCGGTCGTTATCGCCGAACGTGGGCGCATACGGATTATACCATACGTTGGTCTTCTTATATACGCCGGGGAGTGTGTTTGTATGGCTATATCCCACTGTACGCACCGTCACCTCTCCGTTCTCGGCGTAGGTTGAGGGAGTACAGAACCATGTATTCACTGGATTGGCTCCCATATAGAAGGTCTTGGCATTGATTGATGCCCATCCTGTGGCTTCCGAACGCTTCACCTTCACATTGCAATAATATTTCGGATTACTCAATGCTGTTCCTGTGTATTGACCTCCGGAGTTGATGCGTGTATCGATGGTGACCGCCGTATCCTCGAAGTCGCCGTTGTTCACATCGGTGGCAGCCTCGGTTGTGAACGGATCGATATTCCGTTCGATATTGCCGAGCTTCATCGTGAAGTTGTAATCGGTAGCCGGCTTAAGGCCGTCAACAGTGATCAGATTGTTGGCCAGGTCGCGGGTGATGTTGGCCGCGGGGATTTCGCTGCCGTTATTCAGGAAGCGGACGCGGTTCATCAGCACATCGATCGACTTCTCGGTGGCCGCCATCTGGAATACCACCTTGTGGCTGAAAGCATCGGGAGTTGCCGTGAACACCAACTCGGCTACCTTGACATTCAGGGTCACCGGTTCCGACAGACGTGTCATCTTGTCGGTGGCCTGAAGGGTAATCACGTAGTTACCTTTCGGCAGGTTCTGAACGAAATCCTTGACATTGATCACTGCCATATTGCCGGTATTCTTGAAGATACCCTTGACATTGACGCCCTCGTCCGTCAGCTGTTTCTGCTGCAGCGCGGTAGCACCGACCAGTTCAACCTCGTTGCCGAACGTCGGCGTGTAGTCGGCCGACTGCACCTTGAAGGAAACCTCCTTGAAACCTCCGAAAGCGATGATGTCGAACTGCGGGTTGGTGGCGATGGTCTCGCACTCCACCTTTTCGATATTGCCGTTGTTGGAGAAACCCTTCGGAGTAATAGTGGGCGCCGGGGCGTTGAACAGTTCGTCGCCCAAGTTGATATTTACTGTCTCGGCGACCACCTCTTCCTCAAACTGGATGTCGAGGCCCAGCGTGCCGTTCGAGATCTGACCCGTGGCATTGACCGTAATGATATAGTGGTGACGGGGCTTGGCCTGGAACTTGGCCGGTTCGATGGTCACTGTCTCGTCCTGGCGGTTGGTCATGGTGAGGCTCATCTTCACCTCCTCGCCTGCCGTCGCGTCGATAAAGGCCGGACGGTCCTCGTTCTGGGCAAATACCACCCAATCGTGACCCTCGGTCTGAACGGCTGCGCTATATGCCGAGAAATTATTGGTAAACGCTTCTGTGTAGCGGATCGACACCATTGCGCTCTGCAGCGTTGCTGTCACGTTGACCTCGCTGAGTTCGCCCGGAGATACATGAACGTCGGACTTGCCTTCATAATAAGGAAGCTCGAAACCCTCGACATCCTTATCGCCTGCGTAGGCTGTCAGTACGTAATCGCCAATGGGGAACGACTTCGTGTTGTTGAACGACTGCAGAGTCGCCCAATCACGGGAATAAGCACCGTCCTTGCTCGACAGATTCACCGCAAACTCGGTTACATCCGGAACAATGGGACACTGGTTGTCATCGGCACGGGTTCCGGCGCGCATTACGCGGCCGTCGGTGTTCAGATTCAGGGCTACCCCTCCTTCCGAATCACTTCCGCTCCATGGACCTTCATCACCGCACGATGTCAGCAGTCCGCCTGCCGCAATCGCTCCGACAACGATCCACATGTGTTGTTTTTTCATATCGTTATTGTTGTTTTTTCCTTTATCTAATATGACGTTTCCTTTGCCGGCAACGTTATATGTACAGGGCTTTGCGCAAAGCAGCGCAACCGATGCGCCAATTCAAAATTAGGGCATCTTCCCCTAATCCGTTTGCAAAGATACAATTAAAAAATCTTTTTTATAGAATATTAACGCTAATATAAGCAATCTTATCCCAATTAAACCAATTTTAAAAATATTGTCTAAGAGAATAAACATTCAAAAAAAAGATGAATAAGTTAACGAAATCAATCATTACAGCCGTGATTCTGGCATTCACCGGCATGCCTGTTTGCGCTCAGAACCTGAGTGACATCCTGGGCGGTCTGGGCGAGGCATTGGGCGGAAACGGCCAATCGTCGCAGAACCAAACAGGCCAAAACAATAACGGCGGTTCAAGCACCCTCGGCAATATTCTGGAGGGTGTATTCTCATCGAGCAACATCACAGTCAGCAATATGGCCGGCGTATGGACATCCAACGGACCGGCCGTATGTTTTCAATCGGACAATTTCCTGCAGAAGGCCGGTGGCATAGCTGCCGCATCAATGATCGAGAGCAAACTTTCTCCCTATTATAACCAATACGGCCTTAACGGAGCGGTGATGACCATCAATACCGACGGCACCTTCTCAATGAAGCTTAAGAACATTACTCTGAAAGGCAATATCACTCAGACTACGGAGAAAGGAGTATTCCAGTTTACATTCACCGCACTCGGGTCGGTCAAGCTGGGCTCGATCAAGACCTACATTCAGAAAAGCTACAACACACTGAGCGTGATGTTCGATGCCAGCAAGCTAAAGAACCTGATTTCCGGCATTGCGAAAATTGTCAATATTCAGATTGTCAAGACGCTCACATCGATACTTGACTCCTACCAGGGACTCTGCGTGGGCTTCCGCATGGAGCGCACTGGCAATGTCAAAGGTCAGTCAACTGTCAACGGATCAGACAGCGACAATGGATCGAGCAGCGGCCTCGGCGGACTTATCAATGTTCTGGGCGGTAACCGGGGTACAGACAGCACTTCCAACACGAAGGCCGGCGCCACTGCCAATAAGAGCGGCAACACGAATACGAATAAAGGGAGCGGCAATCAGTCGGGATCGGGTCTCGGAACGCTCATTGACATTCTGAGCAAAGGCAAAAAATAACAGAAACATATCAAATTACTTAAGATCCCGTATTTGCGTATATGGGATTTTTTTGTTAATTTTGCAGCCGAATGCCGAAATACGGCCCAGAACAGTAAATAATAATTACGCAATACAAGATGAAAAGGACTTTTCAACCCTCTAACCGCAGAAGAATCAACAAGCACGGCTTCCGCCTGAGAATGGCCACCAAGAATGGCCGCAAGGTTCTTGCCAGCCGCCGTGCCAAAGGCCGTCATTCCCTTTCCGTATCCGATCACATCGCCGGAAAGTAATCGACGTCCGAACCGAATTATGCCCCGCACCGCGGGGCATTTTTGTTTTTCCAGCAATTTTTACTAATTTTGTGCGCGGAATTTAGAATTTAATAACTACTAAGACATTATAAGACAATGATGAACGCTCAAGACATCAAGAACGGCACATGCATCCGTCTCGATGGACAGCTCTATTTCTGCGTGGAGTTCCTCCACGTAAAGCCCGGCAAAGGCAACACCTTCATGCGTACCAAGCTTAAGAACGTGGTAGACGGCCGCATTCTGGAACGCCGCTTCAACATCGGCGAGAAGCTCGAGGATGTCCGCGTGGAACGCCGTCCCTACCAATACCTCTACGCTGACGGCGAAGACGATATCTTCATGAACAACGAGACATTTGAGCAGATTCCTATCAGCAAGGAGCTCGTTACGGGCGCAGCCTACATGAAGGAGGGTGATACTGTCGAGGTTGTCAGCGATGCCTCCACCAGCACCGTGCTCTATGCCGAGATGCCCATCAAGACGGTTCTGAAGATCACCTACACCGAGCCCGGTCTGAAGGGTGACACCGCCACCAACACACTGAAGCCCGCCACTGTCGAGACAGGTGCCACCGTACGCGTGCCCCTCTTCATCAACGAAGGCGAGCTCATCGAGGTCGACACCCGCGACGGCAGCTACGTCGGACGTGTAAAGGCTTGATGCTATGCCCGCTGCCGACAAGATCCTCTTCTCGCTCATCGTCCCGGTTTACAACCGCCCCGATGAGATAGCCGACTTGATCGACAGCCTTGAAAAACAGTCGGACCGGGGATTCGAGATCGTCATCGTCGAAGATGGCTCCACCGTTCCCTGTCTGGATTATACCACCACCCCGTCAGGGGAACTGCAGGCGAAGGGACACCCGTCCCTCCGCCTGAAATATTTTCAGAAGCCGAACGAAGGCCGCAGCATAGCCCGCAACTACGGCATGGAGCATGCCGAGGGCGATTTCTTTGTCTTCGTCGACTCCGACTGCATCCTCCCTCCCGACTATTTCCGGAATCTGCGCCGTGCGCTCGCAGACAATCCCGTCGACTGCTTCGGCGGCCCCGATGCCGCACACGAATCCTTCTCCGACACTCAGAAGGCCATCAACTACGCGATGACCGCTTTCCTAACCACCGGCGGTATCCGCGGCGGGAAAGTGTCGATGGAAAAATTCACCCCGCGCACCTTCAACATGGGCTATTCGCGTCGGGTCTGGGAGAATGTCGGCGGGTTCCGCGAAATGTTCAGCGAGGACATCGACATGAGCACGCGCATCCGACTGGCCGGTTTCTCGATAACTCTCTTCCCCGATGTGTGCGTTTTCCACAAACGCCGCGTCAACATGAAAAAATTCTGGAAACAGGTTCATGTTTTCGGCATGTCGCGGATCACGCTCGAACTGCTCTACCCCGGCTCCATGAAATTAGTACATTGGTTGCCGGCTGTTTTCACCGTAGGAGCCATCGGACTCGTCACCGGCAGTTTCTTCTGCAAATGGTTGCTGATTCCGTTGCTCGTCTACATTGTGGCGTTATGGATCGGAGCTATGGCAGCTACCCGCAGCCTTAAGATAGCCTCGCAGGCCGTCGTAGCCGCCATGGTGCAGCTCACGGGCTACGGCACCGGATTCATCAAAGCCTACGTTTCCAAGATAATCCTTGGCAAAGGTCGCGACATCGATCGCGAGATCGAGATACGCAAAGGCAAGAACGAGGGATTATGAGTGACACCGGCGAATACAGATCCGATCCTCCGCGGGTTCTTACCGTCAAGGAGCGTAGCGAGGACGACAGACCCCGCGAAAAGGCAGCTAAATACGGTGTGCAGTCGCTCACCAATTCCGAATGTCTGGCGATCATGCTGCGTTCCGGACGGCCCGGGCGGCCTGTCACCGACATCGCCCGCGACCTGATGGAGCTGAACAACAACCTGTTCATCAACCTGGCCAACATGTCGGACCGGCAGCTTAAGGATGTCTACGGCATCGGCGATGTCAAGGTGCTGGAAATCCGGACCATGCTGGAGATCATGAAGCGGTATGCCGGCGAGACTATCGGCGAACTCCCACGCATCCGCCAGTCGTCCGATGTCCACGCAATAATGCGATGGGTCAACGCCACCAGCCCCTACGAGGAAATGTGGGCGCTCCTGCTCAACAACTCCAATCAGGTGATCCGCAAGGTCAAGGTTTCCGAAGGAAGTTCCACCTCGACCATCTTCGATGCCAAGAAAATACTGAAGGAGGCTCTGCTCTGCAACGCCATCGGCATAATTCTGTGCCACAACCATCCCTCGGGCGTACTGCAGCCCAGCGGACCCGACCAATCGATTACAGAGTCCTTCGGCCGCGCCTGCAAGACGCTCGACCTCCGCTTCCTGGACCATATCATCGTCTCGACCGAGGGTTTCTACTCCTTCCGCGATCAAGGCCGTCTCTGAATTCCACTCGCATCAGGGCACAAAAAAACCTCGGGAACAAATCCCGAGGCCCTTTTCCCGGTCTTACTATGATTACGACCCTTTAATAGGACCTTGAATGGCCGGTAGTGTGTTTTCTTCAGTTTGTCTTTATAACGACGGCGGATTTGATTTGGTTCAACCTCTGTCTGATTTTTATCCGTTGGTCACGCCTGTCATATCTTCGAAGATACCGATCGACCACAGCCACCACAGCAGAATCATTATCAGTACCAGAACGCCGAACCAGAGCCAGAGGTTGTTCACTTTCTTGGTTCCCTCGTTCTTACGCTTCTTGCCGTCGTATCGCAGGCTGTTGGCTTCGGAGCGAACTTCCTCACGTTCCTTGCGGATTTCTTCTTCCTTTTTTTCCTTCGTATCCATAACCTTTATGTTTTATCTTTGCTAATAAAACAAGCCATGGACAACAATGGTTCAAAAATTTTTAAATTATATTAAAATTATGGAAACTGTCAGAACGGCACTTCGGTTTCGCCCGGAGCGGGCGACAGATCGGGACCGGGGCCGGCGTTGCCGGGCATAGGTGGGAACGAGAAATTATCCATCGGGATATCGTCGTTGTCGTTGTTCATACGGCTTTCGCGGCGGTGGGTCGTAGTGTTGCCCTGCGAGGCGTCGGCAAACGCCTCCTCGAGCATTTCCAGCCCCTTGTTCCAGTTTTCGAACCGGGCGAACTGATGCACGAACCGGAGCTTGACATCGCCCACGGCGCCGCTACGGTGCTTGGCCACGATCAGCTCGGCCAGTCCGCGGATGTCGTTGCCGTCCTTGTCCTCGCTGCTCTTCGTGTAATACTCGGGGCGGTGGATGAAGCAGACGATATCGGCGTCCTGCTCGATGGCACCTGACTCACGCAGATCGCTGAGCACGGGGCGCTTGTCCTCGCGCGTCTCAGTGCTACGGTTCAGCTGCGACAGGGCTATAATCGGTATGTTCAGCTCCTTGGCCAGAGCCTTGAGCGATCGCGAGATGGTCGACACCTCCTGCTCGCGGCTTCCCAACTTCAGTCCGGTGGCGTTCATCAGCTGCAGGTAGTCAATCATGATCATCTTCACGTCGCGCTCGCGCACCAGCCGACGCGCCTTTGTACGCAGCTCTGTGATGCTCAGGCCCGGTGTCTCGTCCAGGTATAGAGGCGCACTGTACACGTCACGCACATTGTTGTTTAGGCGCTCCCACTCCTCGGGAGTGAGCTGCCCCGACTTGATTTTCTCGCCGTTCAGATCCGCGATATTGCTTATAAGACGCTTCACCAGCTGCACATTGGCCATCTCAAGAGTAAAAATGGCCACCGGGATGTCGTAGTCGATGGCCATATTCTTGGCCATGGAGAGCACAAAGGCCGTCTTACCCATAGCGGGACGCGCCGCGATGATTATCAGGTCGGAGTTCTGCCATCCCGAAGTCATCTTATCCAGTTCCGTAAAACCGGTACGGAGTCCGGAGAGGCCCGTCTCGGTATGAGCGGCAGCCTGAATCTGTTCGAGAGCGAGATTCAGCACCGGGTCGATCTGCGTCACATCGCGCTTCAGATGCGTCTGCGAGATCTCGAACAGCTGGCCCTCGGCCTGCTGCAGCAGATCGTCGACATCATTACCCTCGTCATAAGCTCCCTCCTCGACCTTGCTGGCAAAGGCGATGAGCCGGCGCGCCAGATACTTCTGCTGAATGATCTTGGCATGGAATTCGACATTGGCCGCGGTGTAGACTTTGTTGGTGATGTCTGCCAGGCGCACGGCGCCGCCTACCTCGTCGATGGTGCCGTTGACGCGCAGCTGCTGCGCCACGGTCATCATGTCGATGGGCCGCTGGTTGAAACCCAACGTCGATATCGCCTCGTAGATCTTGGCATGCACCGGGTCGTAGAACGCATCGGGCGACAGTATGTCGGCCACATTCATGTAGGCGTCCTTCTCGAGCATCAGCGCGCCGAGCACTATCTCCTCGAGTTCCGTGTCATGCGGCGGTAGTTTGCCCGTGGCGCTCTCCTTCGGTGCCTCGTTCGGGCCTTTCTTATATCTGTTGTTTTCAGCCATTGATTTCTAATCAGTTTATTGCGAGGGCCGCGAGAGCCCATATCGAGACACCGAACATCAGCATCGATGTCTTGCCAAGAACCGGATTGAGCTGCGATCCCTCCGAATTACGCATTGTCTGCCACAGCAACCAATGGAGGTTGATGTAGACAAGTGGACCGAGCTGCCACAGGGCCGGCAGACGGGTGATGGTTGCTGTCTCGATCAGGAGGAGCGCCAGGAAACCGTTCACCAGGTAGAGCGACGCCGTGGCGGGACGGCCTATTATCACTGCAAGCGTATGTTTGGCCGCCTTCTTGTCGTCGTAGTAATCGCGGTAATTGTTGACGATCATCACATTGGCGCCCATCAGGCCGACGGCCAGCGACATCGGCAGCGCCACGGGGAGCACGTCCCAACTGGCGGTCTGCAGCCAGGCGGTCAGTACTACGGGCACGAGGCCGAAGAAAATCAGCACGGCCGCCTCGCCGAGTCCATGATGCGACAACGGCCAGGGTCCTGTGGAATAAGCCAACGCAAAGAGGGCGATGGCTATGCCCACGAATATGAGCCACCATCCTCCCCAGACGATCAGCGAGCACCCCACGGCGCAGGTCAGCGCCAAGAGCCCGAAGGTTGCGGCGCGCATGGCGCGCGGCGTCAGATCCCCCTCGGTCACTCCCCGCCTGAATCCATCGCGACCCGGACGGTCCAGACCATTGCGGTAGTCAAAGTATTCGTTGGCAAAGTTCGATACAATCTGTGCCATCACAGCAAAGAGAAGGCATATCAGCGCCGGCCATAGCCGGAAGCCACCATAATATGCCGCGCAGCCGGTCCCCGTCAGGACACCGGCCACCGATACCGGAAGCGTCCGCAGACGCATCGCTTCAATCCATGCCTTAGCGTTTGCCATCTATGTATTCTGTAAGCTCGGCCGCAAGCTCGTCAAGTTGCTCTTTCCCGACTAACTCTTCCTTCTGGGGCGGCAGTGCGTCGTAGCCGTAACGCAAACCGGCGAACATGCCCGAGATCGCGGCGTTGCTGTCGGCGTCTCCGCCCTGGTCCATTACCGTATAAATATAATCGGCGGCATTGTCGCAATGGAACACGGGCCAGAGGCCCGCGGCCATTCCCTTGCAAGCCGCCGCCAGTGTATCCTCGTCGTCAAGATCCAGGTCTTCCAATGTGCCGTTCACTGCTATGTCGAGATAACTTGCCGCACGGCCGTCGACCGAATAGCATATGCTCACCAGATCGTCGTAGCTTGCAGGCTCGCCCGTGTATAGCAGCCTGTTGGCCATGATCGCCAGTATCGCAGCCGTGGCAACACATCTGGAATCGCTGTGGGTGGTCAACACCATGCGCCGCGCCCAGTCGAATATCTCCTTGCCTGTGGTGGTCAGTCCCGCCACCAGTCCACGGTGCAGGGCCTCGTTGTTGCAGGGACAGAAGCCCATCACGCGCCATTTCTCACGGGAGCACTCCACAGGATTCTCCTCCCAGCCAGGCGTCGACATGATCGTATTCAGCACCGGATGGACATCCACGCTGAACCTGCGCACCGTATCCTTGAAATCCCGGGCAAACTCATTCTCATCCAGCTCTCCCACGCGCAGAATGCTGCGTATCTGGTCCAACACCAACTCCGTGTCGTTGGTCCATTGCCCGCGTTTCCATTGTCCGCGATGGGAATCCCGTACATATCCGTCGAAACTGCGCAAATTGTCAGGATATTGAGCCTTGATTTCATCGCGGGTCATGAATTCGGTGCCGAGTCCAAGAGCGTCTCCAAGTGCGAAGCCATACAAGGCACCTTTGATTCGTTCCATTGTAGTCATAAGATAGATTATTTTGTGTGTTTTTTATAGTAAAACCGTCATCTCGGCATCGTGCCCTAAAATTAATCTTTTTATCGTGCCGTAAAATTAATCTTTTTTTTGAATTTATTCAAACAAACCGACAATACTTCACTTGCGACGGGCGCGAAAAAAATCAGTCATGATCGCCCCGCATTCATCGGCAAGGACGCCTCGTTCCACAATTGTTTTGGGATGCAGCGGTGACCCGAGCCTGGTATAACCGCGTTTCGGATCGGTGGCACCATAGACCAGTCGGCCCATCTGGCTCCAGCCTACGGCACCGGCGCACATCGGACACGGTTCCACAGTAACATATAGCGTACAGTCAGGCAGATATTTGCCGCCTACAGTATTGGAAGCGGCCGTTATGGCCATCATCTCGGCATGTGCGGTAACATCACACAGTGTCTCCGTCAGGTTGTGCCCGCGGCCTATGATGCGGCCCCTGCTGACAACCACAGCGCCCACCGGCACTTCGCCACACTTCGCCGCTTCTTCGGCCTCGGCAAGCGCGGCCCGCATCCATCTCTCATCTTCCTTACTCGCCATCTCCTTTCGATCCGTCCATTTTTCTTTCAATCATTTCGGCTACCTCTTCCATAAGCCATGCCGGCGTCGAGGTAGCTCCGCATATTCCTATCGTTTCGGCATCGCTCAGGTCGATGGCCGACACTTCCGAAGCTTCGGTCACGGCATAGGTGCGGGGATTCACCTTGCGGCATTCTTCCAGCAGGACCTTGCCGTTGCTGCTCTTGGCGCCGGTCACGAAGACCACGGCGCTGTGCGTGGCGGCAAACTCCCGCATCTTGACCGACCGGGTAGCCACCTGGCGGCAGATGCTGTCGAAATACTCGAAGCCCTCTTCGCCATGGCGCATCTTTATCTCCTCCACGATCTCGCGGAAACCCTCCAGGCTCATCGTGGTCTGCGAGTAGAGCAGCCAGTCGCGTGTGGTATCGAGACCGTCGAGCTGCGCGGCATTCTGTATCACCACGGCCTCGCCGTCGGTCTGCCCCACCAGCCCGTTGACCTCGGCATGGCCCTCCTTGCCGTATATGATAAAGATGGGCATCAGCTGGCGCTCGCCGCGCGCGACCTCGGCGGCCGCCTTGTCGTAGGCTTCCTTGATGCGCTGCTGCAGGCGGAGCACCACAGGGCATGTAGCGTCGACCACCGTGATGTTGCGCGACCGCAGCAATCGGTAGGTACTCGGCGGCTCGCCGTGAGCGCGCAGCAGCACGGTCGTATCGTTCAGATTCTTCAGATCCTCATGGGTGATGGTACGCAAGCCCAGGCGGCGCAGACGCTCAACCTCCGACGCGTTATGTACAATATCGCCCAGACACATCAGGCTTCCCGAACGGCGCAGCTCCTCCTCGGCCTTCTGGATGGCCGTGACCACTCCGAAGCAGAACCCGGAATTAGAGTCTATCTCAATTCTTGCCATCCGCAGCCTTATGAAACTCGTTCAGGAGCCAGTCCATCTGCTCGGCCGGCGTCATATGGTCGTTGTCGAGCAGGATCGCATCGTCGGCGCGGCGCAGCGGCGACACCTCGCGATGGGTGTCGATATAGTCGCGCTCTCGCACATTGGCCAGCACCTCGTCGTAGCTGACATTCTCATCCTTGGCCTGCAGCTCCCTTACACGCCTGCGCGCGCGTTCCTCCGGGCTGGCGTTGACGAACACCTTCAGCTCGGCGTCAGGGAACACCGTCGTGCCGATGTCGCGACCATCCATGACGATGCCTCCCTCGCGCCCCATGGAGCGCTGCTGGTCAACCAGATATTCGCGCACCTCGGGAATCGTGGCCACGGGGCTGACGTAATTGCTCACTTCGATGGTACGGATCTCACGCTCCACGTCGCGGCCGTTAAGCATGGTGTGCTGCACGGTCATATCATCCGGATCGGGATGGCTGAAGCGAATATTGATCTCGGGGAGCGCGGCGACAAGCGCCTTTACGTCGACCGAGCCGTCGGGGCCGGTCATGCCATGCTCCATGGCATAGAGGGTCACGGTGCGGTACATCGCGCCCGAATCGACATAGGTGAAGCCCACCCGGCGCGCCAGTTCGCGCGCCATGGTGGACTTCCCCGATGATGAATAGCCGTCGATGGCTACTGTTATCTTATTCATTTCTTGGTCTTTGTAACTTTGTTTACGGTGCCGGTTTTCGCTGTGGCGCGACGCGCGCGTTTAGGTTCCGGCTTGGGGCGCACCATGCGGAGCACCTGGGCCGTGCGCGCGGGCAGATAGAGCTGCAGCCAGCCCTTGCCGGCGGGCGAATAGAGAGGATCCGGCTGCGTGAAGTGATGCACATTGTCGTCGATCAGGCCGAAACCGCCGAACTGCGGATCGTCGCTGTTCAGCACAACCTCGTATTCGCCGGCAGGCGCCAGGAAGCCATAGCCGTCGAACGACCGAACCGGATTCCAGTTGAACACGAATATCAGATCGCCGCGGCGGAACGCCAATATCTGGTCGTCGTCCTTCTCCCACAGTTTTTCCACCGGAAGGCTCTGGAAGTTATATACACCCGATACGAGACCGATCATCGAATTGTCGAAATTGTTCAGGAACTTGTACTTCAGGTCCTGACGATCCACGAGATCCCACTGGCGCCGGGCATACTTGTAGCTCCAGCCGTTACCCTCGCGCGGGAAGTCGATCCATTCGGGATGGCCGAACTCGTTGCCCATGAAGTTGAGGTACCCGCCGTTGATGCTTGCCAATGTCACCAGGCGTATCATCTTGTGCAGGGCCATGCCGCGGGCCACGACGCCGTTGGTGTCGTTGACCTCCATATGCCAGTACATCTCCTTGTCGATCATTCGGAAAATGATGGTCTTGTCGCCCACCAGCGCCTGGTCATGGCTTTCGCAGTAGCTCACGGTCTTCTCGTCGGCTCGGCGGTTGGTCAGCTCCCAGAATATCGATGTCGGATGCCAGTCCTCGTCCTTCTTCTCCTTGATCATCTTGATCCAGTAATCGGGGATGCCCATGGCCAGACGGTAGTCGAATCCCATGCCGCCATCCTCGAACTTGAGCGCCAGGCCCGGCATGCCGCTCATCTCCTCGGCTATGGTTATGGCCGATTTTTTCACCTCATGGATCAGCAGGTTGGCCAGGGTCAGAT
>JAQXIE010000086.1 GCA_029007645.1 Bacteroidales bacterium | reverse complement strand
TTGTGTAAACGTCCCAAACTCCGCGAGGTATATTTACCGGCGATAACTACCTTTGCTGCCATGATCAAAAATAAAGATTATGGCAGCAATTGATTTTAACCAGTTTCATGAACTGGCGGAACAGTTCAAAGGCGAGATGACCTTGAAGCAGATATGCGAACAGGAGGGCGTCTCTTATCGCTCATATATAGCATGGCGTTCAAAAGAAGGAATCTCACCCCGGCGAAAGCATCGCATCTCTATGTCGACACCCTCGGGCATGGTCGAGATGATTGCCGACGGGATACCTCATACCGGTCCTTCGCCGATGGCGACGGCAGTACACATCGAGTTTGCCAACGGGCTTAAGTTCGACCGCTCCGACATGGAGGTCGACGCACTGGTGGAGTTCCTGACAAAAATACGTGGAGCACTATGTTTAGGCTGAGTGAAGACCTGCGTTTCTACCTCTTCACGGGCAAGGTAAACCTGCGCAGGGGGTGCATGAGCCTGTGCGAGCTGATCCGCACCGACATGAAATCAGATCCGCGTGACAGCCGTAACGTCTATGTCTTTATGAATCGGGCCCGCACCATCGTCCGGATCATACATTATGAGCGTGGCTTCTATGTCATGTATGAGAAACGCCCGGAATCGGGAAAGTTCCGTAAGCCCGTATATGATGCCAAATCCGGAAAATACAAAATTTCCTACACGGATCTTGTTTGTCTCACAGAGGGCATCGCACGCACCGAAATCAGGCTTTCAGAAGCAGGTATTGATAGTACAAATAATTGAAATACAGCAAAATAATCGACGCAAAAACTTGCATATGTCATTATCTTTTTGTAATTTAGAGGTGTGAAAAAGAACCGTTCGGACATAGAGTTTTATCAGAATATGATGGATATGCTTCAGCAGGAGAAGGCCTCGCTGAAGGAGCAGCTCGATGCCGAACGGAAGTCAAGGGAAGAGGAGACAAGGCTGATCCTTGAGGAAAACCGGGCGTTGAGGGCGGAGCTTGTCAAGCTTACGGAACAGCTCAGAAAACGCGAGGAGGAAGACCGAAAGAAGGATAATGAAAACAAGGAATTGATGAACCGCATCCTCTCGCTGCAGACGGATCTGGGCAATGCGATGGCGGCTGTTCGGCTGGGTCGTGGCAAGCGCTTTGGTCCGAGTTCCGAAAAGAAGTCGCTGACGGGCAAAGACCGTGCCGACAGACGTGCCGACGAGAAGGACGACTTCGACGGTACGCCGCCTGCAGGTGGCTGCTCCGCTCCGTCGCAGACCGGAGACAGCGGTCAGAAGCAGGAGCCACCGAAGAGGAAAAAGAAGAAATCGGAGGGAAGGAAGATGTCTCTGGAGGATTATGGTTGTGATGAAACAGTCCGCCATGAACTCGGGGATTACTTCAGTCTGCCCGAAGGAGCGGTCTTCAAGACCCGTAACGGAGAAGTCGAGACTCATGAATATGTAACTTACGAGTATGTCCCCGGACGTGTGGTGAAACATATATGGGTGACGGCCAGCTATCAGGACAGTCTGGGTGACATACATAATACGCTTCCTGCCGAAGAACGCGACAACCCGGTGAAGGGATGCCCGTTCAGCGCGGAGATGCTGGCTTTCATCCTTGTGGAGAAGTATGCGTATCATACGCCTAAGAACCGTATAAAGAGGAAACTGCGTGAGATGGGCGCCGTGTTCTCCAAATCCACGTTCGTGAGATATTACGGACTTGCGGCCTCGTCGCTTCGAGACATGCTTGGAGACACGTTGCGGCGGAGCATCACGGAAGGCAATTATCTGATGATAGACGAGACCTGCGAGCTCGTCGGAGTCATTGATCCGGAAACCGGCATGCCCGAATACCGCAAACGATATCTCTGGGCCTTCTACAATCCGATGGCAGCCACCGTGATGTATCTTTATGAGAAAGGAAGCCGTGCCCGCAAGGTCGTGACCGACATGCTCGAAGGCTTCAGGGGTACCATATCGACCGACGGATACGAGGCATACCGCATCTTTGACACCGATTCGCATCCCCATGTGCTGCATTGCGGATGCTGGGCGCATGTAAGAAGAAAGGTGCTTGAAGCCCTGGGAGTGGCCACCGATATTTGCAATGAGCTGCTGGAGTCAATCCAGGAACTCTTCGTCAATGAAAAGATGTTCTCCGGTCTGGACAGCGAGGTCCGCCGGAAGAAACGCAAACAGTTGTCGCGGCCGATCGTCAACCGGATTTTCGATACTGCCGAACGGATTGCCCGCGACACTGCCCTGATGGGAAAGGATCTTCTCAGGAAAGCCGTAAATTATATACGGAACCAGAAAGAAAGCCTCCGCAACTTCCTGCTTGACGGAACCGCCGAACTCTCCAACAACGGGTGCGAGCAACGGATGAAGCCGATAAAGCTTGACCTCAAGAACAGCCAGAACATCGGAAGCGAGGAAGCTGCCGAAGGAGCTGCCTTCATGCATTCACTTGTGGAGAGCTGCCGGATGAACGGCAAGAATCCGTACGACTATTTGGTCGACCTGCTGCGAAAGTTGGGTAAACCTCTCGATGACCTTGCCCGGAGGGAATTGCTGCCCGACCGATGGCAGCCCCAATGTTAAAATATCAGAAACCACAATTTTTTCAATATAGTTTAAGCCCTGATAAAATCAGGGCTTAAAGAAGTGCGCCGCGGAGTTTGGGACGTTTACTTTCATTGTATAACAATGTATGATGTGCTTCACAATCCCGACAAAGCAGTTTCCAATGGATATAGAAAAGGTGTGGGATTGTACTCTGCATATCCCTTTTAGTAGGCCTCTCGCATTGCCTTAGATAGTGGATAAACAGCAAACCCACACCGAGAAGCTATATAGATACCCCAAAGAGGTAGGTATAAGCTACCGATGTAGGTGTTATCTGTATTCATCTTACTATCTATTAGCGAATTTTGCGAGAATTTACTAAAAGAAGATAATTCAAATAACACCTTTTCAGATGTATGAGCCAACTCTTCGGCTCTATTTCAGATGCAAATGTACAAAAAAACTACGATATTATACACTGGCAGAATTAAAAATCATCTATTCATTATTTTAATTCGCTGATTTCTGCATGTGTGTTTTTCTACAATCAATAAATGAAGAAGTCAGAAAAAAGAAGCGAGGGTAGCAGACTAAGTGGCTGCAAGTATCGGGGTCTTAAAAAGAGAGAGGGTGTATCATAATTCATTATGATACACCCTCTTCGTTTAACTGTAGACAGAGAATTACTCTGCAGCCTCCTCGGCGGGAGCCTCAGTGGTCTCAGCCTCGAGAGCAGCCTTAGCGGCGGCCTCTTCGGCTGCGAGCTTCTCAGCTTTTTTCTTTGCTACAGACTCGCCCTTCAGACGGTTCTTCTCAGCCTCGGCCTCGAAACGAGCCTTGGCATCTTCAGCAGCCTTGGCTGCCTTCTTAGCAGCGGCTGCGCTTGCCTCCTTGTCGCGTGCGGCTTTCCAAGCGTCGAAACGCTTCTGAGCCTCTGCCTCGTCGAAGGCACCCTTCTTGACGCCGCCACGGAGATGCTTCATCAGCATTACACCCTCCTTGGAGAGCAGCGAGCGTACTGTGTCTGTGGGCTGTGCACCCGTTTCCACCCAATACAAAGCACGGTCGAAGTCTAAACTTATTGTAGCAGGATTAGTGTTCGGATTATAAGAACCTATCCTCTCAATAAATCTACCATCTCGTGGTGCCCTGCTATCGGCGACTACAATGGGATAGTAAGCGTAGCGCTTGCGGCCATGACGCTGTAATCTAATCTTTGTTGCCATAAACTTGCCGGTTTTTATTGATTTGGTTTGTTTGCGACTGCAAAGTTAATTCTATTTACTCAATCCACCAAGTTTTTAATAAATATTTCGTAAATTTGCACTCCGATTGTGACAAATTTCGCTTCAAAACATGGCAGAAAACAGTTTTTTGGACCGTCTGGACGGTCTTGAATCCCGATTTGAGGAAGTATCCATTCTCATAACCGATCCCACGGTGATAGCGGATCAGAACCGGTATGTCAGACTGACCAAGGAATATCATGATCTTGAGCAGATATTGGCGGTGAAACGGCAGTATGCCGACACGCTTGCCAACATACGCGAGTCCAAGGAAATAATAGCCAATGAAAGCGATGAGGAGATGCGGCAGCTTGCGCGCCAGGAGTTGGAGGAGGCTACAGCCGCCGTTCCGGAACTGGAGCAGCGCATCAAGCTGCTCCTGATCCCGGCCGATCCCGATGACGCCAAGAATGCCATAGTGGAGATCCGCGGCGGCACAGGCGGCGATGAAGCGGCCCTGTTTGCCGGCGACCTGTTCAGGATGTATCAGAAATTTGCCGAGAGCAAGGGCTGGCAACTTGCCGTTTCATCATTCTCCGAAGGAGCGGCCGGAGGTTACAAGGAGATAATATTCTCGCTGACTGGCAATGGCGTCTACGGCACGATGAAGTACGAAAGCGGCGTGCACCGCGTGCAGCGCGTGCCCGCTACCGAGACCCAGGGCCGTGTGCACACTTCGGCCGCCACAGTGGCCGTGCTGCCCGAAGCCCAGGAATTCGAAGTCGAAATCCATGAGGGCGAAATCAAATGGGATACTTTCCGGTCGGGCGGCGCCGGAGGTCAGAACGTCAACAAAGTCGAGTCGGGCGTACGTCTGCGCTATAACTGGAAGAATCCCAACACCGGCAAGACGGAGGAAATCCTGATAGAATGTACCGAAACCCGCGACCAGCCAAAGAACAAGGAGCGCGCCCTGTCGCGTCTGCGTACATTCATCTACGACCGTGAGCATCAGAAATACCTTGATGACATCGCGTCGAAGCGCAAGACGATGGTAAGCACCGGCGACCGCTCGGCCAAAATCAGAACCTATAATTATCCGCAGGGACGCATCACTGATCACCGCATCAATTATACTATCTACAACCTGCCGGCATTTGTCGGCGGCGACATTCAGGAATGCATCGACAGGCTTACGGTAGCCGAAAACGCCGAGAAACTGAAAGCCGCCGAACTTTGATTCCTGCTTTTTAGGACCTCGTTCCGACTTTTCCGTCATTTATTTGTTATCAAAGTATAAAACAAAACGATGACGGAAAATGAAAACTTTATCAATTATTTTCTATATAATCGGTTCGATAATGCTGATTATATCCTGCTTCCTGACAGGCATAACCGCAACGTGGATAGTCGGCTGCATTTCGGTTATCCTGCTGATCTTAGGGTGCATATTCCAGTTCCAGGACACCAAGCGCAAAAGCTCGGTCCATCACGCAAGAAGGTAAGCCGTAATACTTCTCATTCCATAATGAAACCGGACGCTTTGGCCAGGGCTTCCGGTTTGCCTATGTCTATCATGCGCAGATCCGGACAATGAAGCCTGCGCACAGTAACACCTTGGCGGAGCGACAGGAAGTAATCCATAACCGGGAATTTTTCATCACCGATTTCTTCGGCGTATTCCTGCATATCCCTTAAAGCCGCTGCATTCAGTATATAAATCCCGCTGAAAGCCTGATCCGTCATGTCGGGCTGCGGCATAAACCCGGCGGGACGATACTCGCCGCTCACGGTGTTATGCCATCCTTTGAGAACACCTTCCGAATCAAACAGAAGTCTGCGGGAGGAATCGCGGTCGCTCGTAACCAAAGTGACGTCGGAGCCGGCCTGCAGGTGGGCGCTGACCATCGAAGCCAAAGGCGCGTTACTGATGATATCCACATTGTGCACCAGCACCGGCTGATCCTCAATAAGCATGGGCAATGCGCGTACCAATGCACCTCCGGTATCGAGCAACCTCTCGCTCTCGTCGCTTATGTCTATTCTCACGCCAAAATCATTAGCGGCAAGAAAATCCTTGACCTGGTCGGCAAAATGATGGACATTGACAACAATGTGGTCGAAACCCTCCCCTTTCAGCTTAAGTATAAGTCGCTGCAAAGCCGGCACGCCATTGACCGGCACAAGGGCCTTGGGATGTTGCAGAGTCCAGGGTTTGAGACGCGTGCCGAGACCGGCCGCCATTATCATAGCGATCATAATTCCTCCTTGATTGACTGTTCACGATGATTCAGCACCACCCGTGCGTCGGGAAACCTCTTCCTGATGGCACGCGCAAAAGCATCGGCGCAATACACCGACCTGTGTCGTCCGCCGGTGCAGCCGAAGCCAACCTGCAGGTCGGAAAATCCTCGCCGCAGATAGCATTCCACCGAGGGCGCTACAATCTCCACTGCCCTCTCCACGAACCGGGCCACTTCACCTTTCTGTTCTAGGAAATCCCTGACGGGAGCGTCCAGCCCCGTCAGCGGCTTGAATTCATCATAACGCCCGGGATTATGCATGCCCCGGCAGTCGAACATAAATCCGCCGCCGTTGCCCGTGAAATCATCGGGATATCCCCGTTTATAGGAAAAACTGAACACGGAGATGACCAGACCCTGATGTTTCGGAGGCACGGGACAATGTGCAACGGCATATTCCGTGACGCGCCGCAGTTCGGGATAACGGCGCAAAATATCGCTGTTAACGAGGTCGCCGAGATTTTCAAGGGCGAAGGGAATGCTCTCAATAAAATGAGCGCGACGCTGCACAAGGCCGCGGAAACCGTAGGCACCCAGCACCTGCAGCGTCCGGAACAGCACCAGCGGCGTCACGGCATCCATGATGTCGGAGGCCGGGCGTCCGGTCAATTCGGCATACCGGGAGGCATAGAGTTCCAGCAATTCCTGACGCACAGCGGGCGTCAGGCGGGCTTTGGCCTGCCACAGGAACGACACAATATCATATACCACCGGACCCTTGCGACCACCCTGAAAATCTATCAGCCAGGGACGTCGGTCATGGATCATGACATTACGGCTCTGACAATCGCGCATCATGAAGCCGAGCGGACCGCTGTTCCCGACAAGATCACGAGCGAACCGTTCAAAATCATCCTCCAGGAGATTCTCGTCGAAAGGGATGCCGGATGTCTTGAGATATTCATATTTGAAATAATTGAGATCCCACATCACCTGCCGTATGGAGAAGGGAGGATATTCCACGGCGTCGGCCCAGACATTTTCGGGCAGAGCGTGAAGGCGGCCCAATGACTCGACAGTCAGCCCGGACATCTGCCGCCATTGGTCGGAGCCAAGCAGCGAGAAGAGAGATGTGTCGCCCAGATCCTGCTGCAGATAGTGCATACCGTCATCGGACACAGCATAAATCGCGGGAACGTCGATGCCATGCGAACGGAATGCATTGTCAAGGCCGATGAAAGCTTTGCAGTCGTTCAAAGCGTCGCCGACAGTTCCCAGGCAAGTGCCGGCGCCCGAACTGATCCTGTAATAGACGCGGTCTCCGCCCGAAGCCGACAGCCGCGCCATCCGTTCGGGCGCACAGCCATACACATCGGCATAAAGACCACTTAGAATCTCCAAATTGTTGTCTGAAATCATACGGCAAATTTAATGCAAACTTCCAAAACAGGCAACAGTTGGCCGAATCCAAATTTTTTATTAATTTTGCGAATGAATGCAGCCGGACACGAGCTGCAGAAAAAGATAGATAGAAACAACTCAAAGAATATAACAATGGCTAAGATTGAAGATTTCAATTTCAATGGCAAGAAAGCTATCGTCCGCGTTGACTTCAACGTACCTCTGGACGAGAACGGCAACATCACCGACGACACCCGAATCCGTGGTGCGCTTCCCACACTGAAGAAGATACTGGCAGATGGCGGAGCACTGATCATCATGTCGCATATGGGCAAACCCAAGGGCAAAGTCAATCCCAAGCTGAGCCTGTCGCAGATCAAGGATGCTGTAGCCAAGGCACTCGGCACTGATGTCAAGTTCGCTCCCGACTGCGCCAAGGCAGCCGAGGCTGCCAAGGAGCTGAAGCCGGGCGAGGTGCTTCTGCTGGAGAACCTGCGCTTCTACCCCGAAGAGGAAGGCAAGCCCGTAGGCATCGACAAAGCCGATCCCGGTTATGAGGCAGCCAAGAAGGAAATGAAGGAGCGTCAGAAGGAATTCGCCAAGACACTGGCAAGCTATGCCGACGTATACGTAAACGATGCATTCGGAACAGCTCACCGCCGTCACGCTTCCACAGCCGTTGTCGCCGACTATTTCGACAACGACCACAAGATGCTGGGATATCTGATGGAGAAAGAGGTGAAGGCTGTCGACAATATCCTCAAGGATATCAAGCGCCCCTTCACGGCCATCATGGGCGGATCGAAGGTATCGACCAAGATCGGTATCATCGAGAACCTGCTCGACAAGGTTGACAATCTGATTCTGTGCGGCGGCATGACCTACACGTTCGCCAAGGCAGACGGCGGCAATGTCGGCAACTCTATCTGCGAGACCGACAAGCTCGACCTGGCCCGCGACATCGTTAAGAAGGCCAAGGAGAAAGGCGTGAACCTGGTACTGGCTACCGACTGCGTGATAGCCGACGAGTTCAAGAACGACGCCAAGACTCAGATTTGCAGCTGCAAGAATATCCCCGACGGCTGGGAGGGTCTGGACATAGGTCCCGCATCGATCTCATCGTTCGTCGGAGCCATCCTGCCTGCCAAGACCATTCTGTGGAACGGCCCCGCAGGAGTGTTCGAGATGGACAACTTTGCAACCGGTTCGAAGATTGTGGCCGAGGCCATCGTCGAGGCAACCAATAACGGAGCCTTCTCGCTGGTAGGCGGCGGCGATTCCGTAGCATGCGTTAACAAATTCGGCTTTGCCGACAGCGTATCGTACGTATCGACCGGCGGTGGCGCCCTGCTCGAGGCTATCGAGGGCAAGGTACTTCCCGGCGTTGCAGCCGTTCAGGGCTAATATTGACGTTGTAATCAACTGATTATACAATACTGACAATTAAAGGGGCGGATACGGCATCCGCCCCTTTATTGTGTCTGGATATGGGCCGGCTGGTACAAATATCTATTGATAAAGAAACTCAACAGATGCCAAATAACAGAAAAAGGTAAATTTACAATAAAAAAAATCCGTATTTATGTTGGATTTATTGAAAAATGTGGTAATTTTGCAAGTAAATACAAGCCGCGCGAGCGAGCGGATGTGGAACTAACCTTAAAAATTAACCCAAATAAGTCCATCATCTTATTAGCGCCATGCGCAAGAAACGGTGCGGCCCGACTATGACGATAAAATAAATTAACCAATACTCAAACTAAACCAAAAAACTTAATCAAAAACAGATTATGGAATCTCAGAAAACAACAATGGCGCCCAAGCCTGCAGCCAAGCCTGCAAAGAAGGATGAGAAAATCAGCAACGTACGCGGTATCCGCAACGCTTTCCTGGTGATCCTGGCCTGCGCCGTAGCAGCAGTCTGCATCTTCCTCTTCGGCATGGGTAACCCCGGCAACTTCGAGGGCAACGATCCCGCCGGACACCCGATCAACCTGGCCGGTACAGTCTACAAGGGTGGTTTCATCGTACCTATCCTGATGACCCTTCTTCTCACCGTAATCGTTCTTTCGATCGAGCGTTGGATCGCCATCCGTTCGGCATCCGGCAAGGGCAACACCACCAAGTTTGTCGCCGACATCAAGGCTGACCTGGCAGCAGGCAAGATCGACGCCGCCATGCAGCGTTGCAAGACTCAGAAAGGCTCTGTTGCATCTGTAGTTTACAACACCCTGGTGAAGTACAAAGAGATGGAAGCCAATGACACCCTGAGCAAGGAGCAGAAGCTGACAACCCTCCGCAACGAGGTTGAAGAGGCTACTGCACTGGAAATGCCGGGTCTGTCGCAGAACCTTCCCATCGTGGCAACACTTACCACCCTCGGTACACTGGTCGGACTTCTCGGAACCGTTATGGGTATGATCAAGTCGTTCCAGGCACTTGCCGCATCCGGATCTCCTGACTCGACCGAGCTGTCAACCGGTATCTCGGAAGCCCTTGTGAACACCGCATTCGGTATCTGCACCGGTGCATTCGCTGTAATTTCCTACAACTTCTTCACCAATAAGATCGACAACCTGACTTACGCTATCGACGAAATCGGTTTCTCCATCGTAGCTACCTACGCCGCAACACACAAATAATTGTAATTGCGACAATAGAAACATTGTAAATCCGATTAATTGACAGCGAACAATGGGAAGAGTAAAAATAGCAAAGAAAAGCACATTCATCGACATGACGGCGATGAGTGATGTGACTGTGCTGCTGCTTACCTTCTTCATGCTGACCTCGACTTTCCTTTCGAAGGAGCCGGCCACGGTAATCACGCCTCCCTCGGTATCGACCGAGAAAGTACAGGAGACGAACTGGGTGCAGGTTCTTGTAAATCCCGAGGGAAAGGTCTGGCTTTCGATGAACAATGACACCTCCAAGAACTGGAGCAACGAAAAGATGCGCATGGCGCTCTTGGACAAAGTCAGCGAAATCTATAACGAGACGCATAAGAACAAGGTAAGCTTCACACCGGAGCAGAAGTACACCTTCAGCAAACTTGGAACGTTCGGCGTGCCTTTGGCACAGATGGGCGAATTTCTGAATCTGGCAAACCTTCAGGAAGGCCAGACGCAGATGGACAAGTGGCTTGACGGGTCGGACGGCAATCCTTCGCATGTTACAGGTATACCTGTAAGCTGGAACAACAACGAGGCAACCCCCAATGAGTTCCAGATGTGGATGAAAGCCATGCGCCAGACGGACAACGAGACACTGGCCAAGGCAATCAAAGATGGTTCGGGCGTAGCTATCAAGGCTGACCAGAACACGGCATTTGATGTGATCCATATGGTGATGGACAACCTTCAGACCATACACATGAACAAGTTTACGTTATTGACAGCTCTAAAGGGAGCCGAGGAATAAAGATATGGCAGAAGTTCAGCAAAATGAAGGTGGCAAAGGTAAAAACCACCAGAAAAAAATGACGATTCGCGTGGATTTCACGCCTATGGTCGACATGAACATGTTGCTTATCACATTCTTCATGCTCTGTACGACTATGATCAAATCGCAAACTTTGACAATAGCCCTGCCCTCGAACGAGAAAGTGGACAATGTCGAGAACATGTCGCAGGCATCGGCCGACGATGCAGTGACAATCATTCTGGACGCCAAGCGTAAGGTTGGCTCGTTCGATGTTGACACAGTCAACGGACAGGTAGTACCAGTTGTTTACTACTACTTCGGCAAGCCCGGTGGAGACGCCGGTCTGGGAACGACCCCCGAATCTGTAGCAGCAAACAATAACCTTCAGGAGTCGGAGTTCCTCGCGAACGACGAGAAATCGGGCAAAGCCCGCGGTATCCGCGATATTATCCAGAAACGCAACAAGGAAGTACTGGAGAAGATCAACGAGCTGAAAAAGAAGTACGAGAACGGTGGTTTCGGTGACCTCGAAACCAAGGAAGGCCGTGAGAAAGCTCAGGAAGCCTACAACAAGGCAGCATCAGAGGTTCGTAACGACGCCAACCTGAAAAAGCCGGTGATTATCATCAAGTCCACTCCGCAGGCATCCTACGGTAGCCTCGTGAGCGTACTGGACGAAATGCAGATCAACTCCATCTCCAAGTATCAGATTGATAATATGACCAAGGCCGATTCCACCATGGTAATCGACTATCAGAACCGTCATCATAAGTAATGTTGGATTTATTAACCTTTAAAGCAGAAAGAAATCATGGCTAAAAGAAATGTAGATCTGACATCGGCGGAATGGAACAACATAATCTTCGCAGATAAGAACAAGGAATTCGGTGCCTATCAGATTCGTAAATCGAGCGACCGCCGACACAACTTGGCCATGTTGTTCATGCTGATTGGTCTTGTTATCGTGACCCTTCTGGTGATCGGTCTGAACAAGTATTCGGACTATCGCGCAGAGCAGGCTGCCCTGGCGCTTCAGGAGCAGCGTGAGAAGATGATGGCAGCTCAGCTTGCCGCCGAGCAGGAAGCTCAGGAGGAAGAAGAGATGCCGGAAGAACAGAAGTTCGAACAGCCTGAGGTAGTAGTACCCGAGGAGGTTCTCGCCACCGTCCAGGTGACTCAGATCGCCATCGTCGACGCCGACAAGGTGAAGAACGAGGTGATGAGCATGGATGCACAGAAAGAGGACAACACCGCCCGTGGCGTTGTGACTCAGGAAGGTAGTGACGATGCCGACAAGTTCAAGGCAGTTCAGGAACAGGTAGTTGTTAAGGAACCCGAACCTCAGGTCAAGAAGGAGGAAGAGATCTTCGTTGCCGTTGAGCAGCAGGCCGAGTTCCCCGGAGGACAGGCCGCCCTGATGAAATGGCTGAGCAACAACATCCGTTATCCGGAGGCAGCTCAGCAGAACGACATCCAGGGTCGAGTAATCGTTAAGTTCGTCGTTGAGAAGGATGGTTCCATCGGTGCCGCTTCTATCGTGAAGGGTGTCGACAAGGATCTGGACCGCGAGGCCCTGAGGGTAGTCAAGAAGATGCCCAAATGGCAGCCCGGTAAGAACAACGGTGTTGCAGTACGAAGCTACTTCAACCTGCCTGTTACCTTCAAGCTCCAGATGCAGTAATATACTGAGATTCGCAATAATCGAGAGGACGCTCCTTCGGGAACGTCCTCTTTTCTTATTGCTGGAGCCATGCGAACTTGCGCGGGTTGAAACCCGATTAAATTTTAATCGCAAATTCGCTCAAATCCATAATTTTTATTAATTTTACAAAATGAACGAATATATCTCCCAATTGTTAAAATAGTAGAAGTACTAAAACATTGAGTTATGAGAGGAAATGAAAATTATCGCCCTGAAGCACCTAAAGGGGCTCGTCTGGTATTCGGAATACTGATGATACTTATATATGTAGGTGTTGGACTGCTGTTTATCTTCAATGTGCCCGGCATCGACAGCGTGGCTTTGAGCTGCGTCATCGGCGGCTTGCTGATAGCCTACGGAATTTGGCGTGCCGTGCGCCTATACAAGGGCTGGAATTAGTCCGGAGCACGATTCGGAGCACGATAATCTGCAAAACACGTTCATTAAGTCGATAGATCGGGTACGGGAATAAACTTATTCCCGTTCTCGATGTCTTAATCATAAACTGAAGTATATGAAAGTTTCGAAGATCACTACATATGCATTAATGGCGCTCCTCGCTATTGGAGCAGTGTCATGCGGCAAGATCAAACGTGGCGAATACGCCAAAGGCTCCGGCACGATATTCTGTGACGACGGCTTCAAGCGGATTATGGACGAGGAGATCGAGGTATTCGAATACTCCTACCCCACGGCATCGATCATACCATTCTATGTCGACGAGCAGTCGGCTATCGACACCCTTCTTGCCGACGCCACGCAGGCAATTGTAGTGACACGCCAGCTTACCAAGGATCAGATCGAGTACATGAAGAAGAAATGGAAGCGGGTGGTTCGTCAGAAACCGATAGCCGTAGATGCCGTAGCACTGATAGTAAACAAGGACAATCCTGTTACAGATCTGTCCATGACCGAAATCGGTGACATAATTAACGGCAAGATCACAAAATGGACCCAGATAGCCGGCAAGGACACGACAGCGATCAAGCTGGTGTTCGACAACGCCGGGTCGTCGACAGTGAGCTACATGCGCGACACGTTCATGCCCAAGGGCTCCAAAATATCAGACAATCCCAACGCTTTCGCGCAGAAAAACAATGCAGCCGTGTTCGATGTGGTCAAAAAGGATCCGAACGCGCTCGGAATAATCAGCGTCAGCTGGCTTGGCGACGACCTGAGTCTGGCCAAGGACGTGCCGGTCGACAAACGATACGAAGACTATCAGAATCAAACGGATACGATAGCCACCAACCTTACGACCGAGGTGAAAGTGCTGAAGGTAAGTAATCCTACAGAGAAGAATGATTTTGATCCGGTAGCCTATAAACCATATCAGGTATATATAAATTCAGGAGAATATCCGTTATTTAGAAAGGTTTATATGATATCCACGGCATCGAATTCGACAGTGATGCATAGCTTCTACACTTTCGTCACCGGATTCGCAGGCCAGAAGATAATCTCCAAAACCGGAATACTGCCCTACAACGTCAGTGCCCGTGTAGTGGAGCTGAAGTAGCAGTAAATGATAGTATAGCAAGCGACCCGACCGCGTACTAACCTAAAAACTCAACATCGTACGACATATGAAATTCAGATCATTGATGACGCTCTGCATAGCCGGAGCAGCAGTAATGTCGGCCAGCGCTCAGACCCACGTGGAAGGAGCTGAGTACTACAAGGCCGACCAATTCGAGAACTCCAAGGACCTGTTGAACCGCGCGCTGAAGAATGCCGGTACCGACAAGTCCGTAGCCAACTATTACCTCGGCATGATAGCCTTGGAGGTGCCCAACCGTCAGGAAGCCGCCAAATATTTCAGCCAGGGCATCTCGGCCAATCCCGAATATGCTTACAACTACGTAGGTCAGGGACAGATAAAGCTTTTCTCGGGTGATATCAAGGGAGCGGAAGCCGATTTCAAGATGGCCCGCAAGTACTCTAAGAAGGATCCCTCACTGGAGATTGCCATAGCCCGCGCTTACAACGACGTTGATCCTGTGAAATATGATAAGCAGATCACCAAGGGTGTCGAGAAAGCACGTCGCATGAATATGGAAAATCCCGATATCTATGTATTCGAGGGCGATGTGCTCCGCGGCAAGAAGGATATCGGCGGTGCAGCCGCCAAATATGAGATGGCCAAGAACTATGCCCCCAACTACACCCCTGCATACGTTAAATACGCCAATCTGTTCACACAGGTAAATCCCGACTACGCCATCAGGATGCTTAAGGATCTGCTGGCAGTCAATCCTCAGTCGGCTCTGGGTCAGCGCGAACTGGCTATTGCTTACTACAACAAGAAGGACTATGTCAACGCCTTCCGTCAGTACGACGCATATATCAACAATCCCGCTCACTTCAAGAACGACGAGAGCCGCTATGCGTTCCTGCTCTTCTACGGTCAGTCCTATGAGAAAGGTTATGAATATGCCACAAAGCTTCTGAAGGAGGATCCGAATAACTTCACTGCACAGCGTTATCAGTTCATGAACGCCTGCCAGATCCCCACAATGAAGGATGAGCTTCTGCCGATGGCCGAGGCCCTCTACAAAGCACACGAAGCCAATCCCATAGCCAATCAGTTCGCTCCCATCGACTACACTCTGATCTCTCAGGAATTCGTGGCCGCAAAGAAGACCGACGAAGCCATTGCCGTTATGAAGAGCGCCATCAAGGAAAATCCCGAAAACTCCAACTTCGACAAGCAGCTCGCATCGCTCTACGTAGATGCCAATGACATCGCCAAGGCCAGCGACGCATATGCCGAGTACATGAAGAAAGTAGAGCCGGGTTACAACGACTACATCCAGCAGGCTCTGTATGCTTACTTCGCAGGCCGTACGGATATCATCTCGAATCCTGCCGAGGCCAAACGCTATTTCGGCATTGCCACCGAGAACGCCAACAAGGCTGCCGCTATGAGCGACACGCAGTACAAACCTGTCAAGATTCTGGCTGACATCGCAGTGGCTTCGGCTCCCGAAAAGGATATGAAGACCATCGGCGCTCCCCTCTATGAGAAGGCTATCGCGCTGCTTAATGCCGCTCCCGATCCTTCGCGCTACAAATCGGATGCTGCCGAAATCTACTCCTACCTCGGCAACTACTATATCGCCGTAGGTGACAAGACCAAGGCAAAAGAGATGTTCAACGACTATCTGAAGGTGCGCCCCAACGACGAGGCTGTGCGCAAATTCGTCGGCACTCTCTGATAGATACCGCAAAATACTAACCGCGAGGCCGTGTCTGTTCCGACACGGCCTCGTTTCGTTTTATGTTGAAAAACATAAAAAAGAGGCAAAAAGCACGGCAAAGGGTACGGTATTTTAGCTTTTTTTGAGATTTTTTTGTATTTTTGCATTTTGTTGTAGCATAGTACAACAATACAACCTATATAGCAATTCACCATCAGGACGACATAAGTCATGCCAAAGGTTATCAAAATTAAGAAAGGGCTGGATATACCGCTGAGCGGCGCGGCATCCGGCGAAATCAAAACTGCGACGGCTCAGGGTCTGTTCGGCATTGTGCCGGACGATTTTCCGGGTCTCAAATGGAAAACAGCGGTAAAATCCGGCGACGAGGTTCATGCCGGAGATCCTCTGCTTTATGCCAAGGACGATGAGAGCATCAAGCTTGTATCACCTGCCGACGGCACAGTAGAGGAAGTACGCCGCGGAGAACGCCGCAAAATCGAGTTTGTATCGGTGAAAGGCACCGCCGGCACGAAAAATGTCAAGGTATCGTCGGCATCACGCGACGAGATTCTGAGCGCGCTGAAATCGACGGGACTTTTCGCAATGCTTCGTCAGCGCCCCTTCGACATGGTGCCGTTTATGCCGGGCTTCCCCCGCGACATTTTCGTCACGGCGATGGATACGGCCCCTCTTGCTCCTTCGATGCTTGATGCAATCAGCCCCGAGGATCTGGAGAACGGGCTTGCCGTATTGGCCAAGCTGACCGACGGCAAAGTATACCTGTCGGTGGCAGCCGGATCGGGCGTCAACTCCAAAGTTGCCGAAGTTTACGAATTCCAGGGCCCTCATCCCGCAGGCAATGTGGGTGTGCAGATTTCCCACATCAAGCCGATCAACAAGGGCGAAGTGGTCTGGACGCTCGACGCCGAGACAGCAGCCCGCATCGGCCGTCTGTTCGCCAAGGGTGTGCTTGACTTCAGCACCGTTGTGGCCGTGACAGGTCCTGAGGTGAAGGATCCCTGCCTGGTCAAGACCGTCGTGGGCTCGACAATAGCTTCGCTGATCAAGGATGAGCTGAAAGACAATGACGTTCACAAACGCATCATATCGGGCAATGTGCTGACCGGTGTCAAGGTTGATGCCGACGGCTTCCTGCGCTATCCCTATCGTCAGATCACTGTGATCGACGAGGGCGACAATGCCGATGAGTTCATGGGCTGGGCATCGCTAAGCCCGCGTAAATTCAGTGTCAGCCGGACCTATCCGTCCTTCCTGAGCCGTCATTTCAACTTCGACGCTCGTATCAGAGGCGGCCATCGCGCCATGATCATGAACAATGAATACGAGCGCGTGTTCCCCTTCGACATCTACCCCGAATACCTGATCAAGGCCATCGAGGCCAAGGATATCGACAAGATGGAGAAGCTTGGCATCTACGAAGTGGCACCCGAGGATTTCGCATTGCCGGAATTTGTCGACACATCGAAAATCGAACTACAGAAACTTGTACGCGAGGGACTTGACTACCTTCGCGAGGAGACCATCTAATATTCGCCATCGTGAAAGGATTAAAAAAACAAATCGACAAGATCAAGCCCAATTTCGAAGAGGGAGGGAAGCTGAGCAAGCTTCATTCCGTATTCGACGGCTTCTATACCTTCTTGTTCACACCCAACGAGACGTCGAAGTCGGGAGTACACATCCACGACAGCAACGATTCCAAGCGCGCGATGATCACGGTAGTGATAGCGCTGCTGCCCTGCTGTCTGTTCGGAATGTGGAACATCGGTCTGCAGCATTTTATGGCCGTAGGCGACCCGAGCCGCAATTTCTTCAGTCTCTTTTTCTACGGATTCTTCGCCGTACTGCCGATGATACTGACCTCCTACATCGTAGGTCTCGGTATCGAATTTATCGTCGCGCAGATTCGCGGACATGAGATCCAGGAGGGTTTCCTGGTGTCGGGACTTATAATCCCGATGATCTGCCCTGTGGACACACCTTGCTGGATGCTGGCAGTGGCCGTGGCGTTCGCAGTGATCTTCGCCAAGGAGATATTCGGAGGAACCGGATATAACTTCCTGAACGTCGCGCTGGTGACACGCGCCTTCCTCTTCTTCAGCTATCCTTCGAAGATGAGCGGCGACAGCGTGTTTGTCAGCCTGGGCGGACAGCCCGCAGTCGACGGCTTCTCGGGAGCCACTCCTCTGGGACAGGTTGCCAGCAGCGGCATTACGCAAGTAACCGACACGTTGGGCAATGTTCTGAGCAACACCGATATTTTCCTCGGTCTCTATCCCGGTTCATGGGGCGAGACATCCACACTGTGCATTCTGATAGGACTTGCTTATCTGCTGCTGACCGGCGTAGGCAACTGGAGGATCGTTCTCTCGGGCGTTCTTGGCGGCCTGGCAATGGCTCTTGTGGCCTATAACTGGCAGACACCCCTTTATCCCTGCACATATCTCAACCCGCTGACACAAATCAGTCTCGGAGGTTTCATGTTCGCCATCGTCTTTATGGCCACCGATCCCGTGACAGCGTGCCGCACGCATATAGGCCAGTACATCTACGGAGCGTTGATCGGAATCATCGCCATCCTGATCCGCTGCTACAACGCCGGCTATCCCGAGGGCGCCATGCTCGCAGTGCTGCTGATGAACTGCTTCGCACCGCTGATTGACTACTGTGTCGTGAACCTGAATATTCGCAAACGTATGCGCCGGATGACGGTACGCAACTTCTAAACTCAAAGTCATGAATCGTCAAAGCAATACATACACACTGATCTATTCGATCATCCTGGTAGCCGTGGTGGGCGTGGCCCTGTCGGTAATTTACCAGGCATTGCGACCCAAGCAGGTAGAAAACATCAACAACGACACGCGCAAGCAGATTCTGGCCGCCGCATTGATCACTCCCCGGGAGGGACAGGACATAGCCCAGCTCTACAACGAGCACATCGAATCGGCGTTTCTTGTAGACAAAGATGGCAACAAGATTTCCGGCGAGCCCAAAATCGACGGCCTGCAGGCTCAGGTCCAGAAGGGCGAGTTTCCCGTATTCGAGTGCAAGACCGACAAGGGACTGAAATATATCCTGCCCGTCTACGGAGCCGGTCTGTGGGGTCCGATCTGGGGCTACATAGCCTTCGATGCCAACGGCGACACCATCTACGGCGCCTATTTCGCACATCAGGGCGAGACTCCCGGACTTGGTGCTGAAATCGAGAAAAACGAGTTCCGCGACCAGTTCGAGGGCAAGAACATCTTCACGGCCGACGGCACGTTCCAGTCGGTACAGGTAGTGAAGCGGGGACAGGAACCCAAGGACGGCTCCGCATATGTTCATGCCATCTCGGGAGGCACCATCACCTCGCAGGGTGTGCAGAAAATGCTGTATACATCATTGGAACCATACACGGCCT
This sequence comes from Bacteroidales bacterium, assembly GCA_029007645.1. Lineage (GTDB taxonomy): Bacteria > Bacteroidota > Bacteroidia > Bacteroidales > Muribaculaceae > Lepagella. The sequence goes on along the minus strand of JAQXIE010000086.1, from coordinate 27,564 downwards.
TCCTGACCGGACTTAAAAACGCTGAGAAATGAACTGGAAAAAATCATTCATACCTCTGATCAACCCGTTGTCGAAAGACAACCCTGTAATTGTTCAGATTCTTGGTATCTGTTCGGCACTGGCCGTAACAGCCAAGATGGAGCCGGCCGTGGTAATGGCGATATCCGTGACCGCGGTGCTGGCATTTGCAAACGTGATTATCTCGCTTATCCGCAAGACCATACCGACATCAATCCGTATCATCGTCCAGCTGTTGGTCGTAGCGGCACTGGTTGTTATCGTCGACCAGGTGCTCAAAGCCTACACATACGATGTGAGCAAAGCGCTGTCGGTATTCATCGGACTGATCATCACCAACTGTATCATCATGGGCCGTCTGGAGGCGTTCGCGCTCAACAACACACCCTGGGCATCGTTCCTTGACGGTGTCGGCAACGGACTGGGCTACGGAATCATTCTGGTGATCGTATCCTTCTTCCGCGAATTGCTCGGCAGCGGTACGCTGTTCGGCTGCCAGATATTCCCCCAGGCCTGGTACGAGGCCGGATACATGAACAACGGCCTTATGATCCTGCCTCCGATGGCACTTATCGTCGTGGGCTGCATCATCTGGGTTCACCGTTCGATCAACAAGGATCTTCAGGAATAATAGTCAGGAATAACTCCGCATAAAGAAGAAAATGGAAAATTTAAATCTGTTCATACGGTCGATCTTCATCGACAACATGATATTCGCCTACTTCTTAGGTATGTGTTCGTTCCTGGCGGTGTCCAAGAACGTAAAGACAGCCTTCGGACTGGGTGTGGCTGTGACTTTTGTGCTGATCATAGCGCTGCCCGTGACATGGTGCATCAACGAGTTTATCCTGAAGCCCGGAGCATTGAGCTGGTTGGGACAGGAATACGCCGACGCCGATCTCTCCTTCCTGGGACTGATCATGTTTATTGCGGTAATCGCTGCATTGGTTCAGATTCTGGAGATGGTGATAGAGAAATATGCACCGGCGCTGTATAATTCGCTTGGAATCTTCCTGCCGCTGATAGCTGTGAACTGCGCCATATTGGGAGCGGTTCTGTTCATGCAGCAGCGTGATTTCAGCAATGCGTGGACAGCCACAGTCTACGGAGCCGGATCCGGTATCGGCTGGCTGCTGGCCATCACCTGTCTGGCGGCCATCCGTGAGCGTCTGGATCAATCGAAGGTCCCCGCTCCTCTGCGCGGCGTAGGTATAACATTTATCATCACAGGCCTTATGGGAATCGCTTTCATGAGCTTCCTCGGCATTAAACTCTGATATCGCCAATCATGTATATATTATGTAATATAAACTGGGACAATGTAATGGTAGCCGCACTGATCTTCCTGGTGATAGTGCTGGCGCTGACCATCATCCTCCTGGTATGCAAACATTATCTTGTAAATTCGGGCGAGGTAGCCATTGATATCAACGACGGATCGAAGGTACTTCACGCCGGTGCCGGCAAGAGTCTGCTGGCCACGTTGGGTGAGAACGGCATCCACCTGTCGTCGGCATGCGGCGGCAAGGGAAGTTGCGGCCAGTGCAAAGTACAGGTTCTTTCGGGCGGCGGCGACATACTGCCGACTGAAGCCGTACACTTCTCGCGCAAGGAAGTCAAGGATCACTGGAGACTTGGTTGCCAGGTCAAGGTCAAGAATGACATGGCCATCAAGGTAAGCGAGTCGGCCCTCGACGTCAAGGAATGGGAATGCGAGGTTATCTCCAACAAGAATGTCGCCACATTCATCAAGGAGTTCATCGTACGCCTGCCCGAGGGAGAGCATATGAACTTCATACCGGGAAGCTACGCTCAGATCCGCATACCCAAATATGAGATGACCTATGACGGTGATATCGACAAGTCGCTGATCGGCGAGGAATACCTGCCGGCATGGCAGAAATTCGGTCTGTTCGGTCTGAAGGCCAAGAACGACGAGGAGACAGTCCGCGCATATTCTATGGCCAACTATCCCGAAGAGGGCGACCGCATCATGCTGACCGTACGTATCGCCACGCCTCCGTTCAAGCCGAAGCCTCAGGTAGGCTTCCAGGATGTGCCCTGCGGAATCGCATCGAGCTACATCTTCTCGCTCAAGCCGGGCGACAAGGTGATGATGTCGGGACCTTACGGAGACTTCCACCCCATCGTGGATTCGAAGGCCGAGATGATATGGGTAGGCGGTGGCGCCGGTATGGCACCGCTACGCGCTCAGATCATGTGGATGACCAAGACACGCCAGTGCCGCGACCGCGAGATGCACTACTTCTACGGTGCGCGTGCCCTGAACGAAGTGTTCTATCTCCAGGATTTCCTGGAACTCGAGAAGGAATTCCCCAATTTCCACTTCCATCTGGCACTGGACCGACCCGATCCCGCCGCTGATGCAGCCGGAGTTGCTTACACTGCCGGATTCGTACACGACGTAATGTTCAAGACCTACCTGAAGGATCATTCGGCACCCGAGGACATCGAGTACTACATGTGCGGTCCCGGCCCGATGAGCAATGCCGTGAACAATATGCTTTACAACCTCGGCGTAGAACCCGGATCGATCCATTACGATAACTTCGGAGGCTGATCAAGAAAACAAAATAAACACCATAACATGCAAAGAGACAACAAAGTATTCGACATCATCGACCGCGAGCATCTTCGCCAGCGTCGGGGAATAGAGCTGATAGCCAGCGAGAACTTTGTAAGTGACGAAGTGATGCGGGCCATGGGTTCGTGTCTGACCAACAAGTATGCGGAAGGCTATCCGGGCCATCGTTACTACGGCGGTTGCCAGATAGTCGACGAGGCAGAGCAGCTTGCCATCGACAGAGCCAAGGAACTGTTCGGAGCCGAATGGGCGAACGTACAGCCTCATAGTGGTGCACAGGCCAACATGGCGGTTTTCATGGCATGCCTTCAGCCCGGCGACACCTTCATGGGTATGGATCTAAGTCACGGCGGTCATCTCAGCCATGGAAGCCCGGTGAACTTCTCGGGTCTTCATTTCAATGCCATCAGCTACACAGTTGATCCGGAAACGGGCCGTGTAAATTACGATGAGATGGAGGAGAAAGCGCGTGCCGAACGTCCCAAACTGATCATAGCCGGCGCCAGCGCCTACAGCCGTGAGTGGGATTACGCACGTATCCGCAAACTTGCCGACGAGATCGGCGCAATTTTCATGGTGGATATGGCCCATCCTGCCGGCCTCATCGCCGCAGGTCTTCTGGAGAATCCTGTGAAGCATGCCCACATTGTGACGACCACGACTCACAAGACCCTGCGCGGTCCCCGTGGCGGTCTGATCCTGATGGGCAAGGATTTCGACAATCCCTGGGGCAAGAAAAGTCCCAAGGGCGAGATCCGCAAGATGTCGGCACTTCTCGACTCCGCAGTGTTCCCCGGTGTTCAGGGCGGTCCTCTGGAGCATGTGATTGCAGCCAAAGCCGTCGCGTTCGGCGAGGCTCTTCAGCCCGAGTGGAAAGACTATGCCACACAGGTCAGGAAGAACGCCCAGGCACTGTCGAAAGCACTGATGGACCGTGGTTACAAGATTATCTCCGACGGTACGGACAACCACTGCATGCTTGTCGACCTGCGCCCCAAATTCCCCGAGATGAGTGGTAAGAAGGCCGAGCGCGTACTGGTCGAAGCCGACATCACGGCCAACAAGAACATGGTGCCCTACGACACACGCAGCCCGTTCCTGACAAGCGGACTCCGTTTCGGTACGGCAGCCATCACCACTCGTGGCGCCAAGGAGGACATGATGGAGAAAATCGCTTACTTCATCGACCGTGTGCTCCGTGATCCCGACAACGAGGAGAATATCCGCAAGGTCCGTCAGGAGGTCAACGAGATGATGAACGACTTCCCCATGTTCGCATGGTGACAACACAAAGGCTGAAGGAGGTTTGCGCCTCCCTCAGTCACTTTAATGAATCGATAATGGATAATATGTTTCCTCAGGAATTTCCTGAACGGTTATTCATCACTGGCATCGACACCGATGCCGGCAAAAGCTATGCCACGGGCTGGCTTGCGAAATCGATGATGGAGCGGGGCATGAGCGTCGTGACGCAGAAATTTGTCCAGACCGGCAATCAGGAATTCAGCGAGGATATACAGCTGCACCGCCGGATCACGGGACAAGGAGCGCTTGATGTCGACCTCCGGCATCTCACGGCTCCGATAATATTCACTTACCCTGCGTCGCCCGAGCTGGCGGCACGTATAGATGGCCGCGAAATAGATTTTGATGTAATAACGGGTGCCACCGAAACATTGCTAACCCACTACGACCACGTGCTGATCGAAGGAGCCGGTGGACTGATGGTGCCTCTTAAGGGTGAATACCTGACCATCGACTATATCAGGGATCACAATCTCCCTGTGGTGCTTGTCACCAATTCCACCTTGGGAAGCATCAATCACACATTGTTGTCGCTCAACGCCATCAAGGACTACGGGCTCCGGCTCTTCGCAGTGATTTACAATCATCATTTTGATACGGAGAAACCTATAGCCGACGACACCTGCGACTATACGCGTCGGTGGTTAAAAGGACATTTCCCTGATGCATATTTTCTTGAAATGGGAACTATTTGAGAGTTATATTGCGAACTATGGAAAACATAACTGATCTTAATGATAACGAACGGATGGCAAGCATCTCGAAGACAGAGCTTGCCGAACTCCCTATAGCGACTTTCAAAGGGAAGATAGTGGTCATAGACAAACCTGAGGATGTCGATGCAGCAGTAGCCGAACTTAACAAGGAGAGTGAAATCGGATTCGACACGGAGACAAAGCCGAGTTTTAAGCGCGGACAGTCAAATCTTGTTTCCCTGCTTCAACTGTCGACTCACGACACCTGTTATCTTTTCCGCCTTAATCATATAGGAGCGCACGACAGCCTGAAAGCTCTGATGGAGAATCCCGATATCCTGAAGATAGGTGTTTCCATTCACGATGATTTTCATAATCTGCGCAAACTCGGCGAACTGGAACCGGGCGGTTTCATCGACCTGCAGAGTTATGTGAAGAAATATTATATTCTCGACAACAGTCTGGCGCGCATCTACGGCATACTCTTCGGAGAGCGTATATCGAAGGGACAGCGCCTCACCAACTGGGAGGCACCCACGCTGACACCGCATCAGCAAGCCTATGCAGCCCTTGACGCATATGCTTGTATCAAGATATATGATTATCTGAACGCCTTCGGCTTCGATGCCAAGTCCTCGCCATATTACAGACTGCTGAGCGATATCCGGCCGCCTCAGCCGCAAGCTCAGGCGCAAACGGAATCTCAGGCATAGCCACAACCGAAAACAGAATCACAATCTGCAAAACAGACATGCAAATGAAAAGAAATATTCCCCGCTCCACCTGGATACCCTGCCTTTTGCTTGTGTATCTGGCAGGAATGACTGCATTCTTTGCTCCCGAACTGATACGTACGGGAGAAACGACGCGCCTGATTGTGGTGTTCTGCTCGGAGTTGTTGCTTATTGCCCTTGTTTATTTTTTCCTTAAGAAGCGAGAAGAACAGAATAAGTGATCAACCGTTGAATTGGCGCAGGGTCATTTCCGATCCGTCCCATACGGCGTAGCTGAAAGATACGAGCCACTCCCCCAACACCAGCATGCGACATGTCGGTGACAACTGTATATCCTTCAACAGGTGCAGATGGCCGTAAATAAAGAAATTTATCTCAGGATGCTCCTTGAGATACTCGATGCTGAACTCGGTTATGTTGCGCATCATTCGCTGAGCGTCTTCGGGCGACGGACCCTCTATTTTACGGCTGTGACGCGACCAGTTGTATGCGAAAGGCACAGTCCATCGCGGATGTATGCCCGAATAAAGTTTCTGACATATAGGGCTGCGGAACAGCCGGCGCAGGAATCGGAACGATGCGGGCAGTTTGCCGATGCCGTCACCGTGTGTCATAAAGAAATAATGGCCGTCTATGCATTCCGTAAGGCTTCCGTCCACGACCCGGACGCCTATTTCCGAAGGAAGATAATCGAAGATCCAGATGTCATGGTTGCCGATGAACCAGACGATCTTTATTCCGGAATCGGCAAGTTCGGCCAGTTTTCCGAAGAACCGCACGAATCCCCTGGGCACGACATAGCGGTATTCATACCAGTAATCGAGAACGTCACCGAGAAGATAAATGGCATCGGCATCATCCTTGATGGAATCGAGAAAGCGTACCACGCGGGCTTCAGCCTCACGGGAGTCGCTGAAGTAAGGCGCACCGAGGTGCAGATCGCTGAGGAAGTACGCTTTGGACAATGCTCTCGGGGTTTATACTATTGCTGAATTATACCCTGCGAGGGATTAAAGGAATCCGAGTTCAAGCTTAGCCTCTTCCGACATCATGTCCTGGTTCCATTCGGGCTCGAACACGAGCCGGAGGTCGACCTTGGCCGGGCCCTCGATGCTGACGAGCTTCTGGCGCACATCCTCGAGCAGGAAATCGGCCGCGGGACAGGAAGGCGCCGTCAGCGTCATGTTGACAAGCAGGGTTTTGGTCTCGGTCTCATAGTACACCTTATAAATCAGGCCAAGATCGTATATGTTTACGGGAATCTCCGGGTCATAGACCGTCTTGAGCAATTCCACGGCCTTCTCCTCGATTCGCAGGGCCTCGGCAACATCATCGGCATTGACGGCAGGTTTGTTGTTCTCCTCGCTCATAATCTTGCTGTGAATTTAGAACAGTACGGCAACAGAAATAAAGCCGCCGTTTAGCCGTGCATTGAAATTATCAAGTTTCTTGGTCTGCACGTCGTAAGTCATATCCCACATATATCCTCCGGTGATCTGATAGCGTTTGAACAGCTCGACACCGCCGCCAACCTGCAGTCCGACCGAACCGGCGGGAACATCTATGGCATCACACTTGGAATGTCCTAAGTTGAAATTGAACACAGGTCCGCCATATACCAGTGGGGCAACGATATTCTCCAGACCGTCCATACGTGTCCATTTGAACCGGAGATTGACCGGTACCTGAAGCGTGTGGAGATACAGATTGGTCTTGCCGGTGCCGTGATCATTCCAAATTGGCTGGTCGTTGAAATGCACGCATGCGCCTCGATATGAGTAACGCAGGGCCATGTCGATACCGAATCCGATTCCGGGGATCATCAGCTCGCCCATTACTCCGACATTGAAACCTGTGCGCATGTCGGTCTGGACCAGATCCTGCTTCCAGTTATAGTCCGAAAAGTTCACGCTTGCAGTGGGACCCCAGCGAAATTTGGCCGATGCACCAAATACAGATGTAAGGAGGAGGAACGCTACAAGAAATTTTTTCATCATGTGTGCAAATTAGAACATCCAGGCAGCGGTGACTGTCCAGTAATTGTTCTTTACCTTGATCTGATCGCTATGCAATGTTGTGGTTCCGATGATCGGGATTTCCAGCTTTTTGCCGTCCACAATATTGTTCATGCCGAAACCGTAGCTTGCGCTGAGCTGAAGATGGCGGATGAATTCGAACCCGAAGCCCAGATTCCATACCCACTGAGTCGAGGCATTGTAATCGGAACCGTCCAGCCTGATGGCAACACCGGGACCTGTGAATACGTACGGGGCGAATATGCGGCTGATCGCGCCGATTCCGAAACGGTATTTGATATTCAGAGGAATCTCGATGAAGTTGCGCGCAGGCTTTGATCTCAACTTGTCGAATACAGCCTCGGTGTTCTGATCTCCGTTGGCGAAATTCACTTTGGAATCCATGTATGTGTACATCACCGACAAGTCTACGCCGAGCCCGACGATCGGGAGCCAGTATTCGGCCTGAACACCGCCCGTGAATCCGAGGCGATTGGATCCGTCCAGAATGTTCTTATCAAAGCTCAACTTGTTAATATTCATTCCCAAACGCGGGCCGATACGGAATTCGGCCTGTGCGTTAGCTACGCATATCAGAGCCAATACAACCGCCATTATCGCAGCATGTGTCTTTCTCATCTGATTTCAGTTTATGGTTCTTGATTCGCAAAGTTAGTAAAAAAATTTGTATTTTTGCGGTAAAAAGAGCAAGTAACCAGACAATGTACGCCGAGATAATACTTCCGCTGCCGCTGCAAAGCACTTTTACATATAGCGTTCCGGAGGAACTGAAGGATCTTTTGCAGACAGGCACAAGGGTATTGGTACAGTTTGGTCGCAAGAAGTATTACACGGGCATAGTGTCGCATCTGCACAATGACCGGCCCGATTACGAAGTGAAGGAGATCGCGGCGGTCATGGACCGTAAGCCCGTGGTGCGTTATCCCCAGCTGAAGTTATGGAGATGGATCGCCGAGTATTATCTGTGCAGCGAAGGGGACGTTATGAAAGCGGCATTGCCGACCGGCCTGAAGCCCGAGAGCGAGACGTTTGTGACACTTAACGATGATTTCGAAATTCCCGAAGGTTTCACCATATCCGATCATCAGGCTGTGATCATGAGCCTTTTGCAGCACAAAGGTCGCATGCGGATCTCCGATATACAGAATGAGCTGAAAATCCGGAATGTCACCAAACTGATCGGATCGTTGATCGAAGCCGAGATACTGACCGTGGCCGAGCAGGTTGTGGAGCGTTATCGGGCCCGAAAGGAGACCTTTGTGACACTCGGAGCCGAACGGGGCGACCAGACCAGGCTTCATGAGTTCTTCGATATGGTCGGCCGCTCCCAGCGTCAGGAGAGGTTGTTGGTGACTTACCTGGACAAGTCGGGATGGCTGCATCCTGCCAATGCGTTGCGCGATGTGACGAAAGCGGAACTGATGGAACTGCCCGAGATTTCGCCATCCATCTTCAAGGCCATGCAGGACAAGGGCATTTTCAAGATCGAGAAGCGGACCGTGAATCGTTTCAACCCCGAGTCGGAAACGCACGAACCGGAATTGGCCCCGCTTACCGACATTCAACGTGAAGCGCACGGCGCGATTCTGGAACAATTCCGTGAAAACAAACCTGTGCTGCTCCATGGAATCACCGGCAGCGGTAAAACCGAAATATATACTCATCTGATAGCCGCGGCACTGCGCGACGGCAACCAGGCATTATATCTTGTGCCTGAAATTTCGCTCACGACACAGCTCACCGACCGACTTCGCAAAGTATTCGGAGACCGATTGCTTGTATATCATTCCAAATTTTCGGACAATGAGCGGGTCGACATCTGGAAACGGCTGCTCGATTCCTCGGAACCGCTTGTGATCCTCGGGGTGCGGTCGTCGGTGTTCCTCCCCTTCTCACGGCTTGGACTCGTGGTAATCGACGAGGAGCATGAGAGCAGTTACAAGCAATCTGATCCGGCACCGCGCTACAATGCACGCGACACGGCCATGGTACTTGCGTCGATGCATGGCGCCCATGTGCTGATGGGATCGGCCACACCGGCCATCGATACCTACTACAAAGCCAAGAACGGCAAGTTCGGCCTCGTGACCCTGACGGAACGCTACGAAGGGTCGGTGCTTCCGGACGTCGAGATTGTCGATATGCCCCGTCAACGTAAAGAGAAGCAGGTGCGCGGCATATTGTCGACGCCCTTGCTGGATCGTATTCGTCGCGCCATGGCGTCCGGGCGTCAGGCCATCCTGTTCCAGAACCGGCGAGGCTTCGCGCCGATGGTAGTCTGCCGCCAGTGCGGATGGGTGCCGAAATGCGACAACTGCGACGTATCGCTGGTCTACCACAAGAACACAGGCATGCTGCGTTGTCATTATTGCGGATACTCGCGCGTGCTTCCCGCATTGTGTCCGGTATGCGGACAGAACAGCATCGAGACCTTCGGCTATGGCACCGAGCGCATAGCCGAGGATGTACAGGAGGCGTTCCCCGATGCCAGGATATCACGTATGGATCTCGACACGACGCGCAACAAGGATTCCTACCAGCAGATCATCGAAAGCTTCTCCAATCATGAGACCGACATATTGGTGGGGACGCAGATGATCAGCAAAGGTCTTGATTTCGAGAAAGTAAACGTTGTCGGTGTGGCCAGTGCCGACACCCTGCTGAATTTTCCGGATTTCCGCAGCGACGAGCGTGCGTTCAACATGCTGGAACAAGTTGCGGGACGTGCGGGACGCCGTCAGGAGAAAGGGACTGTCGTGATCCAGACGTCCAAGCCCGACAACGAGGTCCTGGGCCATGTCGTGCGTCATGATTATACGGGATTCTATTCGCAGGAAATCGAGCACCGGCGCCAGTTCAATTACCCGCCTTTTACCAAGGTAATCAACATCTATCTGAAGAACAAGGATGCCCGCGCGCTCGACAGGGCGTCGGCGACCTATGCGGCGGAGCTTCGGGCCGTATTCGGCAACCGCGTACTCGGACCCCAGAAACCGTTCGTGAGCCGTGTGGCGCTATGGTATATCCAAGGTCTGATGCTGAAGGTAGAATCGCAAGCGTCGATGAAAAAAGTCAAGGAACTGCTGCACGGAATCTTCGAACGCACGGCAAAGTCGCCCGATATGAAATCTACGGTAATATACTATGACATCGATCCGGCCTGAGGCCGCTACGTCACAAACAAAATATAATGAGCTCAAACAAAGACAACTTTGATATAGAACATCTGTGGCACCCATACACGTCCACCCACAATCCGTTGCCAACCTACAAGGTTGACCATGCCGAGGGGGCGGTAATAACTCTGGCGGACGGCACGGAATTGATCGACGGCATGTCGTCGTGGTGGTGCGTGATCCATGGATATAACAACCCGGTGCTGAATGCCGCGGCCAAAGCACAGATCGACAAGATGTCGCACGTGATGTTCGGCGGTTTCACGCACCAGCCGGCTGTAGATCTCGGCAAACTGTTGCTCGGCATACTGCCTCCCTCGATGGAACACATTTTCTACGCCGATTCCGGTTCCGTAGCCACCGAGGTTGCGATGAAAATGGCCGTACAAGCGCACGACAATCCGGCGAAGACGAACTTCGCCACCATCCGGTCGGGCTACCACGGTGATACCTGGAACGCCATGTCGGTGTGCGATCCCGTAACCGGCATGCACGGAGCCTTCGGTCCGGCTCTTCCCATCAGATATTTTGCTGACGCCCCGCAATGTCCTTTCGGCGGAGAATGGGATCCTGAGGACTTCTCGTCGATGCGTCGCATCATCGAGAAGCATCACGATACACTTGCCGCCGTGATTCTCGAGCCGATAGTACAGGGAGCCGGCGGCATGAGATTCTATCATCCCCAGTATCTGCGTGAGCTTCGCAAAGAATGCGACAAATACGGCATCCTGCTGATATTCGACGAGATAGCGACCGGGTTCGGCCGGACCGGGAAACTGTTTGCCTGGGAGCATGCCGGAGTCGAGCCCGACATAATGCTGATAGGCAAAGCCATCACTGGCGGTTACATGACCTTCAGCGCTGTGGCCACCACGCATCGGGTTGCCGACATGATATCCTCGTCGCAGTCGGGAGTGATGATGCATGGACCGACATTCATGGGTAATCCTCTGGCATGCGCCATAGCCGTGGCGTCGATCAATCTGTTGCTGTCGTCGCCATGGCAGAAGCGCATAGCCGACATCGAAGCCATCATGCGCCGTGAGCTGGCAAAAGCCACCGACCGCGACTACGTCGAGGAGGTCCGTGTCTTGGGAGGCATAGGCGTATTGCAGATCAAAGAGCCTGTAGACTTGGGCCGTTTCCAGCAACTTTGCATAGAGCAGGGCGTATGGATTCGTCCCTTCGGCAAAAACGCCTACATAATGCCCCCCTATCTGGCTGTGAGCGATAACCAGGTAGAGACCCTGTGCCGGGCATTAATCCACATTCTGGACCAAATGCATGAGCAATGAGCAGAATTAAGGCATATCGTCGGGTACTCGAAGGATTCGCCGCAGAGTCGAGGCTCCGTACCATTCCCCGGAATCACAACCGGTCGGAATGGCTCGATATGACAAGCAACGATTATATGGGCCTCTCATCTATGCATGAAATCACCGATGAATTCCATAAGAAACAGGGGAATGAATATCCCTCTTTTTCGGCTTCAGCATCGCGACTGCTGTCTCTCGATCAGACGCATCATTTGGATCTGGAATCGATGTTGGGCTCACTCTACGCACGTCCGGCCCTGCTGTTCAACTCCGGATATCATGCCAACACCGGTATTATAGCGGCTCTGAATCTGCCCGGCACACTGTTTGTCGCCGACAAACTGATTCATGCCTCGATGATCGACGGCCTGATGATGGGCCGTTGCGAGTTCGTTCGCTTTCCGCACAACGACGTGCAAGCGCTTGAGCGCGTTCTTGAACGTGAGGCTCCGAAACGGGAACGAATCATAATACTGGTCGAGTCCATCTACAGTATGGATGGCGATATGGCGCCGCTGCGACAACTTGTGGCGATGCGCAACAAGTATCCTAACGTACTGCTGTATGTCGACGAAGCCCATGCCTTCGGAGTGCGCGGCAAGCGCGGCCTCGGACTCAGCGAAGAACTCGGAGTCACCGACAGCATCGACCTGCTCATCGGTACGCTTGGAAAGGCAGCCTGCTCTTGCGGTGCTTTCGTAGTAGCCGATGCCATAATGATAAATTATATCGCCAACTGTGCGCGCAGCTTCATATTCTCTACGGCACTTCCCCCGGTGAACCAGGCATGGAGCATGCACACCATCCGAGCCTTGTTGGAAATGGAACGCGAACGGGAACACCTCCGTGAACTGTCGGTATATTTCAGAGAGAAGTTGCGACAGGCAGGCTATGACGTACCCGAAGGCGACTCCCCCATCGTTCCGCTGCTCACCGGCGATGCCGCACAAGCTCTCGCACTCTCATCACGTCTCAGGGATGCGGGAATTCTGGCACTCCCGATCCGCCGGCCCACCGTTCCACCCGGTGGCGAACGCATCAGGTTCTCGTTGTCGGCGAAATTGACCACAGAGAACATCTACCATATAATCAAGGCGCTATGATTCTTACTTTCCTAAAAAAGGAAAATAACAAACGGCTCATTCTGATATTTGCCGGATGGAGCACCGGTCCCGATATGTATTCCGGAATCGATATGCCGGGATGGGACACTGCTGTGGTGTGGAATTATCTCGACGAGGGGCTGGATACGGGATTTTTTGACGAATACTGCACTGTCTATCTTGTGGCATGGTCTTTGGGAGTAGCGGAGGCCGACAGGGTGCTTCCTCCGGACCGAATCACGGCGGCGTTTGCTATCAACGGAACCGTGTCGCCGGTCAATGCCCGGTTGGGAATTCCTGCCGAAATATATCATGGCACAGCCGACAATCTGTCGCCGCTTAATCTGCAAAAATTCCGCCGTCGCATGATGCCGGACAACGAACGGTTCAAGCAATTCTTCCCGGAACATGCGACAGAGGAGGCATGTGACATGCTTGCACAGGAACTTCGCGCCATAGCCGCACGAAATGCCGACCATAGCAAACCCCGTCTTGCATGGACCCGGGCATATATCGGCTCGGAGGACCGCATTTTTCCTCCTGCTAACATGAACCGCGCATGGCAGATCGACCCCGAAGTAGTGATAGTGAATACATCCGACGCGCATTATATTGATTTGCAAGCCATCGTGGCCGGAGTAATACCGGACCTTGACAAAGTGTCACGCAGGTTCGGACGCGCATGGGATACCTATGAATCGCAGGCCATTCCCCAGCTTATGGCCGCGCTGCATCTCGACAGACTTATTTGCGACAACGTCAAGGGAGAAATAGCCGACATGCTTGAGATTGGCCCGGGCACTGGACTTCTGACACGACAATATGCCAGGCATCTGAATCCACGGAGCATTGACTTTGTCGATATCACAGAAACGGGGCCGTTCGATATAGCCTCCGAATGCCGGTATCATGTGATGGATGCTGAATTATGGATCAGGCAATGCGAGCGCAGATACGATCTTATCGTTTCGGCATCAGCGATACAATGGTTTTCCGACCTACGTGGCTTCTTCAGCGAGTGTGCCCGCGTGCTGCGTCCGGGAGGATGGTTGGCTATATCAACCTTTGCTCCGGGCAATCTGGAAGAACTCGATGCACTGCGTCCATCTCCGTTGATTTACCCGTCGGCGGCAAACTTAGGACAATGGCTCGGACAGGATTTCGAGATAATATGTTTGGAACAGAACGAGATCCGCATGGAGTTCGAATCGCGCAGACAACTTCTGCTGCACCTCAAGCATACCGGAGTTGGGGGTTCAGCCTCCTCATCGACTGGAGGCAGCTCGGTTATTCCCCTGACAGCCCTCACCTACCGACCCTTATATATCGTAGCGCGCCGCAAATTCTGATTTGCTCCGATAATATAAAATAAACAGTAACCCCGCCGGATCTCATCATGTGAGTCCGGCGGGGCTGCTTTTATTAAGATTTAGGGAGGTTATCTGATGACAACCTTACGTGCCGCTTTTTGTCGCAGATAACGTAGATTCCTGCGGGGAGTTTCTCACGCAGTTCGCCAGGTTAAGCACCGATCAGAACCGGGAGACCCTGAATGGTGTAAATGTGTTTGTTCATCAATTAATTAGTTTGTTAGGTGTACTATCAATTGTTATTGCAGGAAAGAGTATTTCTATGAGTTCAATCAGATATCAGGTTAATGGGATATACCCATACATTTTTAAAACGTGAGAAATATTATTCCGCAAATCGTTTCATTTTACGAAAAAATATACAAGCGAACATTAAGGAACAAGGCTCAAGTTCGAGTTTTTGGCAGTTTGAATGAAAAATGCTAAATTTGCAGTTAAGTGCTAAGAAAAAAGCAATAGAATGTCACATAAACGCGCACAATTTGGAACCAAATTAGGAGTAATCGCCGCCACGGTAGGTTCAGCGGTAGGTTTGGGAAACATATGGCGATTTCCATATGAATGCGGCACCAATGGCGGAGGCGCTTTCCTGCTGGTTTACATTGCGTTTGTATTCCTGTTGGGCATACCGACCATCTGCGCGGAATTCGCACTCGGCCGGCATAGCCGCAAAGGGATGCCGGGCTCCTTTCGTATAGCGTCGTGCAACAAGAGGTGGGATTTCCTGGGCTATGGAGCCATACTTGCGGCATTTATGATACTTTCATTCTATTCTGTTGTAGGAGGATGGACTCTGGACTATATATTTGATTCATGCACCGGATTGTTCAAGCAGATCCCTAACAGCGACCGACATCAGCAGTTCATGAATTTCGTCAGCGGATGGCGAGCAGTTGCGTGGGCTATAGTATTCCTAATCATCAACTTCGTTGTAATGGTGCGTGGGGTCCAGAAAGGTATTGAGAAGGTTAGCAATGTAATGACACCGTTGCTGTTCGTGATACTGATAGTATTCTGTGTCAATTCATTGTTCATGCCCGGTGCGGCCAAAGGCCTGACGTTCCTGTTCAAACCTGACTTTTCGAAAGTCACTACGGATGTGGTGTTACGTGCGCTTGGACAGGCCTTCTTCTCGCTATCACTCGGCATGGGTTGTCTGGTTACCTATTCAAGCTATTTCAGCGACAACACACCTCTGATCAAGACAGCCTTCCAGATAGGCATACTCGATACTCTTGTTGCCATATTGGCCGGAGTCGTGATATTTCCTGCTGTATTCACTTATGGTATGCAGCCGGCTGAAGGACCGACACTGGTGTTCGAGGTGCTGCCCAATATTTTCCACGACATGCCTGGAGGCAATATATGGAGTTTCCTCTTCTTCCTGCTTCTGGCATTGGCGTCGCTGACATCTATCATATCTGTAAGCGAGGTGGTGGTGGCATTTCTTTGCGATGAATTCAAAATTACACGCAAGCGCGCCGCGATTATCGTCACTGCCGTGACCTGTGTCACCGCTACCCTTTGCTCGCTATCCTTCGGACCGTTGAAATCGCTCAACCTGTTCAATCTGTTCGACTACATCTCGGCCAACATCCTGATGACACTCGGAGGTCTTGGCATATGCGTATTCGTGGGCTGGCGGATGAAAAGTGAACACTTCGAGCAGCAAATGCGGCTTAATTCGCATGTGCCCGGATGGTTGTTCAGCTATATCGCGGGATGTATACGATACGTGTGTCCTGTCGGCATTTTCATAGTCTTTATAGCCGGACTCCTGTAATCCGGTATCAATGACGGATGGCCAATAAATCCTAAAATATTGATATTTTTTTGATATTTTCCGGAAATAAACTATTTTTGTAAAATAAGGTCTCTATAAAAAGAGAAAACATATCACAACGACAATAATTAAGACGACAATATGAAAGCACTTTTCCGCACATTACTGCTTGCCGCGGCATTGCTGACGGGAGCAGGCGCCTCGGCTCAACTGCCCACAGTACAGGTCAAGGACCTGAACGGCAAAATTGTTGACACATCGACACTTGGCAATGACGGCAAGCCCTTCATCATCGATTTCTGGGCCACATGGTGCAAACCGTGCGTGCGCGAGCTCAACGCCATCAATGAGGAATTTGCCGACTGGGTCGACGAGACGGGAGTCAAACTCTACGCCGTGTCGGTCGACGACGCCCAGAATTCCTTCAAGGTAAAGGCTTTCACCGATAAGAAGGGATGGGAATACGAGATCCTTCTCGACCCGAACAGTGACTTTCTGCACGCCATGGGTGGCAGCAATGTACCCTACACCGTATTAGTGGACGGCGACGGAACCATAATCGAGGCCCATTCCGGATATACCGAGGGATCGGAAGCCCACATGATTGAAATAATACGCAAACATTCGGGCAAGTAATGAAAGCGCGACTAATGACAATCGGAGCAATGACGGCAGCAGCGGCATTGCTCCCTTGGCATGTTAAGGCAGAAAGCAAAGTGGCGGTGCACGGTTCAGTGCAGGCCGACATATTGTTTCCGCAGAAAGATGCCTCGATCGGAGCTGATCAGGACTACGACTCCCCTATTCTGTTCAACACCTACGCCGGAGTGAATCTGGCAAGTAAGTTTGTCGACGCCGGACTTCGCGTGGAATTCATGCGCTGGCCGTTGCCCGGCTATGAGGACGATTTCAAAGGCTGGGGTCTCCCTAACGCATGGGTCAAGGGAAAGTTCAACAATATGGAGCTGACCCTGGGTACCTTCTACGAACAGTTCGGCTCTGGCCTGATACTCCGCACCTACGAAGACCGGACGCTGGGCATCGACAACTCGATACTTGGCGGCCGTGTGAAGTTCAACAATATCAAGGGAATGAGCATCACGGCCTTAGGAGGCGTACAGCGCGTATACTGGGACTGGAAGAAGCAGAACCAGGTGTATGGAGCAGATGTCGAGATGTATATTCAGGACTGGAGCCAGTCGCTTCGCGACCGTGGAGCGAGCCTGACTTTCGGTGCGAGCTACGTACTGAAGCATGAGGAGGAGGAGAAGGACATCTATCTCCCTCCCACCAATTACCGTCTGCACCTGCCGACACTGGTGAATGCGTTTGACGTCCGTGCTTCGTTCGGCAAAGGTCCCTGGAGCGTTCAGGCCGAGTATGGCTGGAAGGGACAGGACCCGTCGTTCGACAACAACTATACCTACCGTCACGGTGACGCCATAATGCTGAGCGGAAGCTATTCCCGCAAGGGGCTCAGCGCCACACTGCAGGCCAAGCGGAGCCAGAACATGTCGTTCCGCACACAGCGGAAACGCGACGGACTGGGAGCGTTCATCAACTACATGCCGGCCTTCACCTACCAGCATACATATTCGTTGCCCGCTATATATCCCTACGCCACACAGTACGGACCCGGCGAATGGGCATTCAACGGTTCGTTCGGCTACACCTTCCCGCGGAAGTCGGCCTTAGGTGGCCGATACGGCACGCAGCTGACCGTCAACCTGAGCTACGTGTCCGGACTGGTGCATCAGGGTGATCCCAAGAATCCTGTCAACGGCGGCATCATGGGAACCGACGGTTACCAGTCGCCCTTCTGGAAGATGGGCGAGACAAATTACTGGGACTTCAACCTGCAGATCGAGAAGCGCATTTCGCGTCCCGTAACGCTGCAGTTCATGTATATGAACCAGCGCTACAACAAGAATGCCGTCGAGGGTCATGGAGGCACGCTCTATAACAACATTCTTGTCGGCGACGTGAAATGGAAGATTAACAATAAGTTCAATCTTCGTGGCGAGTTGCAATACATGTTCTCGCACGAGAACGATGCAGAGAAGGCTTATCAGCAGGACCTGATTAACCAAAACAAACGCGAGGACCACAAGGACTGGGCATACGGACTGGTGGAGTTCAGCTGGACTCCTTATCTGATGATATCGGCCTCCGACATGTGGAACTGCGGAGGCACCGGCAATCATTATTATATGTTCAGCATCACGGGAACCTACCGGAGCAACCGTCTGCAGCTCAGTTACGGGCGCACGCGCGAAGGTTTCAACTGCTCGGGCGGCATGTGCCGTTTCGTACCGGCAATGAAGGGCTTCCAGATCAACTATTCCTACAACTTCTGATCGGGCAAACGAAGCATTAAGAGTCAATAGCCTGATAAATACATAGAAAAGCATGACAAGCAATATAATCAAAGGGATATTCGGCACCGCGCTGCTGTCGGCGGTAATGACATTGAGTTCCTGCAACATAGCGCCGGATGACCGCTATGTTGAGATGCCGGCCATCAAAGCCGAACGCACTGTGCTGCTGATGGATTTCACAGGTCAGATATGTGTGAATTGCCCGGCAGCTCACGAAAAGATGGAGGAACTGAAGCAGCAATACGGCGACAAATTGGTATGCGTCAGCATCCATGCCGGAGAAATGGCTACATCTGTCAACGAGACAAACTTTGAATACAACCGGATCGGTCTGATGATCGAAGCCGGCAACCAGATGAACGATGCCTTCGGCATTACTAAGTGGCCTATGGGCGTCGTGGACAAAATCAACGACAAAAACGCCGCGATATTAATGGATGAATGGGCCGGTGCGGTTCGCCTCGAAATAGAGAAACCCACCGACATCAGCATCGATGCGACAGCGGAGTATCAGGGCAATGACATCGTGGTCAAAACGGAACTGGCGTCGCAGAACGAGCAGGAAGTACGACTTCAGGTATGGGTGATCGAAGACGGCATAATAGCCACGCAGCTTACACCCGACGGACGCGACAAGAATTATGTCCACAATAACGTGCTGCGCGATGTCAAATACGACGCCAGCGGCCTTGGCGTGAATCTGACGCCCGGTACTACACAGAATGTGGAGACAACAATAGCCTGCAAATGGACCGACAAGGAACGCTGGAACAAGGAGAAGCTGTCGGTTGTGGCCTTTGTGTTCAAGGGGACGGAGATACTGAACGTTGTACGTACACCTCTGAAAGTGTCTGATCAGTAATGAAGTTGTTTCTACTTATTTACGTTACTAAATAAACCTAAAAAAGTATTAACTTTATGGCAATCTTTATTAATCTTTTGGGCATCTTTGGCCGCTTTCATCGGGACCAACCGAGAGGTTGCTCCCTCTTCAATCGACCAAATCTGCTCCAAAATCTTAATAAATCTTACCATAAAAATAAGTAGAAACAACTTCAATAATCACGAAACCAAATAAAAAAAGATATGAAAAAACTTTTACTTAGCTTAGCATCAGTAGCGCTGGCCATGACAACGGCATCGGCGCAGGACATCAAATGCTATATGGGCACGGGGGATCTGCTGGAATCCGGCAAAACCTATGAATTCAACGACATAGTCGCAGAACAGGAAGGAGATCAGTATTGGGTAGAGATGGACCCCAAGATGTACCTGATGTGCGATCAGGATGTGGCAGATCTCTATGTCAATGCCAAATGTACCAGCGGACATCAAATCGGCCTCTGCTGCGGAAGTACCTGCGTGAGTGGCACGGATGTGACCAAGGATGGTCTCACCATGGTTGCCAACACGAAATTCAATCTTGACTTTGACCTCAAGCCCGGCAATTACGAAGTAGTTCCGGAGAACGTGACCACCGAACTTACTGTGGGCGTAAAGGACAAGGCCGAGACCGTGAAGAGCTACACTGTGATAATGAACTCGAAGTCGAGCGCCGTGCAGCTTGTGAAGAACGCCAATGCGTTAAGCTATATGAACGGCAGCATCCTCTACAATGTCGAGAAGCCGGGCCGACTGACAGTCTGGAACGCAAACGGCCAGAAGGTGATCGAAAAGAATATCAGCAACAACGGCACTGTAAGCCTGAAAGGCTTGGCCAAGGGCATCTACCTCTACAGCCTGGCAGGAGATCGGAACAGTGTCCGCAAAATTATCGTAAAATAAATTCAATAAGAATCACATGAAACGAATTTCTACATTTGCAGCTATTGCACTGGCGACATGCTCGCTTGCATCGGCGCAGATAATCGAGAGAATGCCGGTAAAGCTGCAGGCATCTCCGCTGGCTGCTCCCGTTCAGGCTGCTCCCGTTCAGAAGGAAGCGGGCGAACTTACATGGTTGCAGTATTGTAACCCCAATCCCAGTGTAAACAGTATCGCAGCAATCGGAACAGCGAGCGATGAAATCGAACTGTCGGCCGCAACCCTTTTCAGCCCAACGACACTGGCTGAATACACCGGCAAGAAGATTTCTGCAGCCGCATTCATGATCAATACACCTCTCGGTGCCACCAAAGCGTTCATTCTGAAAGGAGACAAAATCAATACGGCCGAAACCGTGGCCGAGGTAGATGTAAATGCGCTTCTTCCCGGCTGGAATTATATAAAATTCCCGGAGCCTGTCGAGATTGACGGCACCGTAAGTCTGGCTGTCGGATTCAGTACGAAGGACAACGGTCTGTATCCCATTTGCTATGACGGTGGGAAAGCGGTAAATAACACAAGTTACATAAAGTCAACCGGCAATCCATACGAGTGTGTGGACGCCAACGGCTGGGGCAATCTGATGATTCGCGCCCTGGTTGAAGGAGATCCCGATCAGCTTGGATCTAATGTCAGCCTCATCAGTGTCAATGGCAAGCGATACATGCCGCAAGGAGAAGATGCAATTGTCGAGGCAACTTTCGGTAATTCAAGCTTATTAGCCGCCAACAGCTTTACATACGAATTGACAGTAAACGAAGATAAGAGCGAAAAGGCTGTCTCCACCGGGATTGCACCCAACAGCACCCTCGCTGAACAAATCAATCTTGGCAAGCTTACGGGAAATAACAAGATCAGCATTAAATTAACCAAAGTCAATGGAGAAGCAGTTGAGGGCAATACGATGTCAATCAACATCTCGGCTTATGATCAGACTACAGTCGTACCCCGCACCATCCTGATTGAGAAATTCACCGGACAGAGTTGCGGTAATTGTCCCTCAGCAGAGGCTAACATCAGAAAGGCCATTAAAGGCCAAGAAGATCGCGTAGCACGAATTGATCATCATTATGGCTACGGCACGGACAGCTTCACTATCCTTGAGAGTCAGAATATTGGAAAGTTCTTCGGTGCCTCCTACGCACCCGGATGCGTAATGGACCGTTTCGAACAGGAAGATCGTGCCAACCTCGGAGAAAATGGAACAGGAATATACTGGCATCCCGGCTACATGACATCCTCGATGGTAGCCAATGAAATCGCACGCCCGGCATTCGTTACCGTCAACATAGACCGCGAATACAATGCTGATACCAAAGAACTGAAAGTGACTGTCAGCGGCAAAGCCAATATCTCAGTAGATGGCGCCCGTCTGACCGTAGTTCTTACTCATAGCAATGTCAAAGCCCGTCAGGCCGGTGCATCGAACTTTATTCACAATGAGTTCCCCGTCAAATATCTGACATCTTACAAGGGTGATGCAGTTACCTTTGCAGCAGACGGCAGCTACGAAAAGACCTTCACCTACACAATCGAGGACGGTTATTGTCCGAACAGCAATGGCAAGAACTTTGTGACCACCGATGTAGATGCTATGGAAATCGTAGCACATCTTGGTGAATGGAACACTCGCCTCACAAGCGAAGTTCTGAACGCCGCCAAGCTGAAGATTACCGACAAGGAGCCCGGTTCCGGCATTGAGAACGTATACTCGGCAGCCAATCTGGCATTCGCCGGCGGCCAGTTCACCATCAACGGCAGCGCCGCAGGTGTCGAGGTTTACACCCTGTCCGGTATGCGCATCAACAACAGCAACCTTGCAGCAGGCATGTACATTGTACGCGCCAAGGTAAACGGCAAAGCCGTTGCCCGCAAGATGAATGTTCGTTAATAAGAATACCTGATACAAAAATAAGGACTGCGCCAGATGGTGCAGTCCTTACTGTTTGTATCAGTACTCGAATCAGGATTCGAGATTCTTGCGGATAGCTTCGTCGGTCAGGGTATAGTTCTGAAGATCGCCTGCAATGAACTTGTCGTAGCTTGCCATGTCGATCAGACCATGACCCGAGAGATTGAACAGGATGACCTTCTCCTCGCCGGTTTCGATGCACTTCTTGGCCTCGCGGATGGTGGCTGCGATGGCATGGCAAGACTCGGGAGCAGGGATGATACCTTCGGTGCGTGCGAAGAGCGTACCGGCCTCAAACGATTCGAGCTGCGGTATGTCCATGCCTTCCATGTAACCATCCTTGATCAGCTGCGACACGATTACGCCGGCGCCATGATAGCGGAGGCCGCCTGCATGTATGTTGGCCGGTTTGAAGTTATGTCCCAACGTGAACATGGGCAGCAAAGGCGTGTAACCCGTCTCATCGCCGAAGTCGTAACGGAATACGCCGCGGGTAAGCTTGGGGCATGAATCCGGTTCGGCGGCGATGAAGCGCGTATTGCGCTCGCCGGTGAAGTTATGCCGCATGAAGGGGAAGGCCAGTCCGCCAAAATTAGAACCGCCTCCGAAGCATGCTATGACGATGTCAGGGTACTCCCCTGCCATGGCCATCTGCTTCTCGGCCTCCAGACCGATCACCGTCTGATGCAGAGTGACGTGACTCAGTACCGAACCGAGCGTGTACTTGCAGTGAGGAGTGGTCTGCGCCAACTCGATAGCCTCGGAGATGGCCGTACCGAGCGAACCCTGATGGTTGGGATCTCTGGTAATGATATCCTTACCCGCGCGTGTCGACATTGACGGCGAAGGAGTGACCTGAGCGCCGAACACCTGCATGATGCTCTTGCGGTAGGGCTTCTGTTCGTAGCTGATCTTGACCTGGTAAACCGCAGCGTTCAGGCCGAACATGCTGGCGGCGTATGCCAGCGAAGCTCCCCACTGGCCGGCACCCGTTTCGGTAGTGACGTTCTCCACGCCTTCCTGCTTGCAGTAATAAGCCTGAGGAATTGCGGAGTTCAGCTTGTGGGATCCCATCGGGCTGACGCTCTCGTTCTTGAAGTAGATATGCGCCGGAGTTCCGAGGGCTTTTTCCAGACCGTACGCACGCACCAGAGGCGTGGAACGATAGAACTTGTATTTCTCACGAACCTCCTCGGGGATATCTATCCACGCGTCGGTCTGATTCAGCTCCTGTCGGCAGAGTTCCTCTGCAAATACGGGGTAAAGATCTTCAGGCCTCATCGGCTCGCGTGTGGCCGGATTCAGCAACGGCATCGGTTTATTGGGCATCTCTGCCTGAATGTTGTACCATTGACGGGGAATTTCCTCTTCGGGTAATTGATAGCGTTTAGTGTGTTCCATCTTAATAATATTGTATATATTTTAAATTTTTAGTGGAATATTTCTGCAAATTTACAAGTTTTATATCAATTTTGCAAATATTTATACAATATTTTCTAAAATTTTTAATAAAATTTCGGAAGGGATGGATTTTCTTCAAATGTATAGTTTAGAAAGTCGTTGAAGGGTTTCATCATTTCAAACCGCTGCAGCACTTCGGCAATCAACTTTCCGGATATTACGGTCCTGTTGTCGAGCGGACTTAACACGGTATACGACCGAGGTCGAATCAGGTCGATATGTTCCCAATCTTTCGGGAATCCTTTGGGAGCGGTTTTCAGCAGGTCATCCCCTACTTCGGTAAAAACACGTGCAAAGTCAGGGTTACGGATTATTTCGAGATATTCGTCGACATTGTCGTAGATTGCCTGTCGCAGGGCTTTGAGCACCGGAGGCGTAGGGCACCATATTCCGCCGCCAACCAGGCATGATCCGGGTTCAAGATGCAAATAATAGCCGCCGAGCTGGCTTTTCTTGCCGCCAAATGGGTTTATGTAAATGCCGATATGCGTTTTGTATGGAGTCTTATCGGCACGGAAACGAGTGTCTCGATATATACGGTAGAGACAGTCTGCCGGAGTGAGCGCCGAAGCGCCGGGTTCAAATGCCGATATACCATCGATCAGGTCACCGGCTATCCGACTCACCTTATGCTGTATATCCTGATAACGCGACTTATTGTCGTTGAACCATACACGATTGTTATTAGCAGCTAATTGTTCGAGATATTCAAGTATTTCTTTCATTCTTAATTATTATTGCATATTCGGTTTATGAAATAACGACACCTTAGTATAGACATGAGTATAGACAGGCGTTATAAAAAATTCATTGCGAAAATTCACAATGAAAATTCGCAATGAAATCTGACCTTTATAAGCTAAGCAAAAATTTTCACTGAATGTTGTACTGTTTCTTCAGATAATTGACGCGGTCCAGGATCCAGGTACGCAACTTGGCAACATTATTCTCATGATCAAAGGAATTGATCGACATAGTCCAGCCATAGTTGTCTCCCCCGGGCCAGATAAGTCCGTTCATCTTGACCGATGAGCGAATCAGCGGCTCAAGTTCGTCGAAATAATCCAGGAGCTGAGGCAAGAGTTCGTCGGCAAACCGTTTCAGTTGCGCGCGGTAACGTGCTTTCACCTTAGAGTTCTGAAACAATGTCGAAAGCAGGGCATTGTACCAATTGGGATCGGTCGCAGAAGCCGGCACCATTGCATCATTGTAAGGCATAACGATATTGAATGCGACATCAAAGTCCCATACAGGTCCGGCCTTATACAGCGTACCGGCATCAAGATTTTCCTTGTGGATATAGAAACTTTTAGGATGTCCGGTTTCTCCATTACGACATAAATCGTAAAGCAATATGAAATCTGCGAAGCTGTCAAGGTCGAAAGCCTCGGCCGGATTGCCGTAGCGCAGCATATCCTCGGCCTTGTTGTAATCATTCTTCCATTTGTTGAAGATTTCAGTGGCCGTACCGAGTGCGGGATTTGCAGCTGCAATCTCGTCCAGATCAGGGTCCTTGACCATTACCGGCAGATTATAGACCGAGGAATAGAATTTGTATTTTTCGTCATACTCATTGCTGAGTTCGAACAGCATTCCGCGCGTCTCGTCGATATCGATGCTTGCGCTGTTGATACCCACCTTCTCGGTTAGCATGAAGATTCCGAGATCATTACCATTGAAAGTGACATTGACGGGCACCATATGGTTAGCCCATTGTATGCCAAGCAGCTGTGCCATCTTCATAGCGATGGCATTGCGCATAGATGTCGGGTCAATGTAATTAGCCAACAGCACATAACTCTTGGCCTTCTTGAATCCGGCTATCGATGTCTTCTTTTCGAATTTCAGGCGCATAGGGCGCTTGGCCATCCACCATGTGGAATTACCGCGGCCCTTTACCATTACCGAGGTCTGCTCGAGATCATCTGCGTAGCCGTTGCCCTCGATGCTGATATTGGCGTTAAGGTAATTTTCCTTATCCTCAACCTGTTTCAGATTTGGCCGGGAGGGTGTGTTGATATGCAGGCGTGGAATGTCGATGTCGGTCACCTCGATTCGATTTATTTTCTGCAACGGGATTTCCGTGGTATGCATTCCGTCGTCAATTACAATATAGTTTTTGGAATTGCGCGTGGAATGTATGATTGTGATATCTCCCTCATATTTATGGAAAAACTTGCCGTCATTGCGGTAAATATGCGTCTGAGGGACAGCCGCCGACAAGGTCAACGCCGAGAATAATCCGGCAACAAATAATGCTTTTCTCATCTCAGCACGAATTTAAGTACCGACTTGCCGTCGACCGTCAGGATATATACACCGGGAGCTTCACCGCGCATGTCGGCCAGGAAAGAGCCTGAGGCCTCAGCATTTAATACAGAGCGGCCATCGGCAGCGATGACCGACACGAGTGAATTCTCGCCGATTCCATCAATCTGTAATACTCCGTTGCTAAGGCTTACCGACAATTGCGGCATATCGATTGAACTGACATCTGAGGCTTCGCCATATGTGACTGCCTTGACATCACCGACGGCGAATAGGGCTTCGGAGGAGCCGTCGCCTCGCAATATCTCAAGGTCACTTCCATTTATGCGCCATTTCGATACATCTGCAAACCTGTACGTATTTATACCTCCATCGCGCATTTCGAGACGGAGGGCCAATTCAGCTTGTGCCGCCGTTGTCATCGCCAGCAATGCCAATGTAGCTGAAATTATTCGGTTCATGGGTTTCATAATCATAATAATATAACGTACAAAATTAATATTCACATACGCCATTCACAAGCTCTGAGAGCAATTTTTTTGACATTATGACACAAAAAAAAGCTCGGAACTACAGTCCGGGCCATATTTGGAATTGTCAGATTAAGCTATCATTCGGGATGTGCAGGTGCATAACCGTCATCCATAGCGATATAGTGCTGATAGGGATGGTTGCAGGCAGGACACTTCTTCGGTGGCTCTGTACCAACGGATTCATAGCCGCATACGATGCATTTCCATGTCACCGGTTTATCGCGTTTCCATAGTGTGCCGTTCTCGATATGATTCAGCATACGCTGGAATCTGTCATAATGGGTCTTTTCCACCTTGCCGATAGCGTCGAAATGGGATGCGATATCGTCAAATCCCTCCTTGCGGGCCACTTCGGCAGCTTTTGCATAGAATTCGTAACCATCGACGCTTTCCTCCTTAAGTGCCATGCGAAGGTTATCGGTAGTCTGGCCCAGATATCCTGCGTCGACTCCTGTAGTAGTTTCCACGGGAACACTGTCCAGAAAACCGAGGAAGATCTTGGCGTGGCGCAACTCATTGTTGGCGGTCTCGCGGAATATCTCGCCTATCGGATAGTAATTCTCTTTATCAGCCTGCCACGCATAGAAGGTATATCGGGCATAAGCCTGCGATTCCGCCAGATACGAATTGCACAACCACTTCTCGGTCTCAGTACCCTTAACGCTTTTTATTGTGTTTTGCATAACGTTGTATTTTACATTTCTTAAATTAAAACAAACGTAAAATACAAATGGTTTAAAAATCTTAATAACAAATTAAGAACCCAAGACACAAAAAAGCATCAGTTTACTGCAATCAGCGTGATCTCGAAGATCAGAGTCGATCCTCCGGGGATTCCGGGCTGGTTGAGACGTCCATAAGCCTGCTCGGCCGGAATGTAAATTTCCCATTTATCACCCACGTGCATATGAGTCAGTGCGATTTGCCATCCGGGAATAAGCTCGCGCAACCTGAAAGCGGGAGCTGTCCCTCCGAGGCTGGAATCAAATTTCTTGCCGTTGATAGTCTTGCCCGTGTAATGGGCGGTGACTACGCTGCCCCGATTGG
>JAQXIE010000085.1 GCA_029007645.1 Bacteroidales bacterium | reverse complement strand
ACGGTAAAGTCGACGTGCCCCGGAGTGTCAATCAGATTGAATTTGTATTTGTTGCCATCGTACTTCCAGTATGCCGTCGTGGCGGCCGAAGTGATGGTGATACCACGCTCCTGCTCCTGCTCCATCCAGTCCATGGTGGCGGCGCCGTCATGCACCTCACCGATCTTGTGAGTCAGACCGGTGTAGAAGAGGATACGCTCGGAAGTAGTGGTCTTACCGGCATCGATATGAGCCATGATGCCGATGTTACGAGTAAATTTGAGTTCGTCTTGCTTAGCCATTTTTCAGCGGGATTAGAATCTGAAATGAGCGAATGCGCGGTTAGCCTCGGCCATGCGGTGCATGTCTTCCTTACGCTTGTACGCGCCACCCTGGTCATTGAAAGCGTCGACGATCTCGGCGGCCAGTTTGTCGGCCATGGTCTTTCCGCCGCGTTTGCGGGCGAAAATGATAAGGTTCTTCATCGAGATGGACTCCTTGCGGTCGCCACGGATCTCGGTAGGCACCTGGAAAGTGGCACCGCCGACACGGCGGGATTTCACTTCCACCTGAGGAGTTACGTTTTCGAGAGCCTTCTTCCAGATTTCCAGAGCACTCTTCTCCTCGTTGGGCATTTTGGCCTTCACGGTCTCCAATGCGGTGTAAAAGATAGTGTATGCCGTGTTCTTCTTACCGTCGTACATGAGGTGGTTCACAAACTTCGTAACCTTGACGTCATTGAAGACGGGATCCGGCAGGATTACCCTTTTCTTGGGCTTTGCTTTTCTCATTGCTGTTTGTTTAATGTTTTGATTTCGGCTGCTTTTGCAATCTTCGACCCGCATCCTCTGATGCCCGGTCTACTCAACCATAGCACTTCCGGAAAATCAAAACCGGGTTAAAGTTTTGAATTTACTCGGAAGCTAATTATTTCTTAGCTGCCTTCGGGCGTTTTGCACCATACTTGGAACGGCGCTGCGTACGTCCCTGAACACCTGCGGTATCGAGTGTGCCGCGAACGATGTGATAACGCACACCGGGGAGGTCCTTGACACGTCCGCCGCGTACCATCACGATCGAGTGCTCCTGAAGGTTGTGACCCTCTCCGGGGATGTAGCTGTTGACCTCCTTGCCATTCGTGAGACGCACACGGGCTACTTTACGCATTGCCGAGTTAGGCTTTTTGGGCGTCGTTGTGTACACACGCACACATACGCCACGGCGCTGCGGACACGAATCCAAGGCCGGCGACTTGCTCTTGTCCTTCAAGACCGTACGCCCTTTCCTTACTAATTGCTGAATTGTTGGCATTCTGTCGTTAAATTTTTATTTCGTTGGTTATTGTTCCTGTTTCAGCCTCCATGACTCGCACACCATAAAGCACCCGCCAAACGGTTGATAGCAAACCATTTAGCCAGACGCTACGCGTGCTTTGCCCTGAAAAGCGTTGCAAAGTTACTAAAAATTAATACCTTATGCAAATTTTCGATGATATTTTTGTTACGATTATTCGCGCACCTCATCACGGCTGTCGGTGTCCGCGGCCTTCGCCGCGCCATTGGATGCCGACGCCGTGCCGCCGAACCGCGGCCAGCCGGGCTCGGCGGGATGCCGCCGGATGCCGTCGCTAATACCGGCCAGGATATTGCGCAGATATTTCATGCGCGGGGCTACCATGACCGGATAATACATCATCTTGAGCATATACTTCCGGAGGTTGCGCTTCAGCCATGCCGAGGGGATATAGTCGCGGCGCCGCAGCCACAGATAGTTGCGGTACTGATAATATACCCGCATCGGGGCCGGTATGGAGATGGATTTGCCCGCCAGCGTACGGGAACCCTCGCCTATCATATGCTTCATTATGGCGCTTTCGATCACGAACGAGCGCAGGCGGTGGTGATGCCATGCGCGCCAGCACCATTCATGGTCGACGCCGTCGATAAACAGGCTCTCGTCGAAGCCTCCGACAAGCAGAAAGTTGGAGGCCGACACCATCGACACCGACGAACGCACGGCGTAGCATTCGGTGATATCTTCGGCACGGGGATCGCCCGCCAGTTCGGGAGGCGTCCATCTGCCGTTGCCGCTGATGGAATATTTACAGCCCGTCATCCTGTTCATGGCCCGGGTGCAGACGATGCCCACGGCAATGCCGCGACGCATCATATACATTGTGCTGTCGTAGAGCTTGGCCACGGTGTCGGGCTCGGTCATGGAGTCCTGGTCGGAAAAAATCAGGAAGTCGCAGTTCAGCTCGAGCAGGCGGCGGATTCCGGCATTCTGGGCGGCGGCGATTCCCACATTCGCTCCGTTCGCGACGTAGATGATGTCGGGGCGTCCGGCAAAACGTGCCGAATTGTCGGCGCCGGGGGTATTGTCGACCACGCAGAGCACGTCGACCTGCGGCAACAGCGCATCGACTGCCTCCATGGTCAGCGACCACGCGGGGTTGTACAGAACCATCACAGCCCCGATCTTATGTCTCCTCTTATCGTCCATCAATTATCTTTTGAACATTGAGGCGGCTCCGTAGATATGCTCGAACATGCGGCGGTCGACGTCGGTCCATTCCACACCGCGGCGAGCCATCACTTTGGCTGCGAGCTTGAAGAAGGAATCCACACTGACGTCGCTGAAGCCGCCCTCGGGACTGCCGTTGGAGAAGCTGGGCACGAAGGGCCGCGGGAAACCGGCGCCGTGCAGGTTGACACCCACGCCAATCACGGTGGCCGTATTGAACATGGTGTTGATGCCGGCTTTACTGTGGTCACCCATGATCAGGCCGCAGAACTGCAGGTCGGTGCGCATGAAGCGGCGCTCGGCATAATTCCAGATACGTATTTTCGAGTAATCGTTTTTAAGGTTTGAGGCGTTGCATCCGGCTCCGAGATTGCACCACTCACCTATCACGGCGTTGCCAAGATAACCGTCATGGGCCTTGTTGCTATGGCCGAAGATGACGGTGTTGTCGATTTCGCCGCCTATGCGGCACTCAGGCCCGAAGGTGGTGTCGGCGTAGATTTTTGCGTCCATGCGGATTCGAGTCTTTTCGCCCACGGCCACGGGACCGCGCAATTTCGCGCCCTCCATAATCTCGACGTCACGGCCGATATATATCGGGCCATCGGTGACATTGAGCGTGCAGCAACACAGTCTGGCTCCCGGCTCGATCATCAGCGAGGGTGTGCCGTCGGGCAATGTGGCAGGGCCGACGACCCGTACTGTCTCGTCGACGGGCTGTGATTGCTTTCCGGCACAGATGCGGGGATAGTCTTCGCGCAGGATTTCGCCGTTTTTCAGAAAAATATCGAACACATATATAATGCGGCGTCCATCGGTATCAGCCTCCAGGATATGTTCGTCACAGATTATCGATTCATCGTCGGCATCGGTGTCGCCGTCATGATGGCCGGTGATGGTCAGAAAGTCCCGGAGATTTCCGCGCCATGCCCAAAGTCCATGTCCGTCGCGAAGTCCGTGACCCGGCTCCAGGGCGGCAGCCTTCGCGGCGAGTGCGCTGTCGGCTATCAGATTGCCGGCGATAAACAGAGCATCCTCTTCGGTATCGATGTCTATCGGGAACATTTCCTGCAGATATGGCCGCGTGAGCCAGCTGTATTCACCGGGCAGCAGCGCCGCCCATTTCTCGGCCAATGTGTCTATTCCCACCCGAAAAGCACCGACCGGCCGCGTGTAGGACAGCGGCAGAAGATTGCGGTAACTCTTTTCGGTGTCGAACAATACGACTTTCCTGTTTTCTGATTTCATGCTACAAAATTAAGAAATATCCCACAATAAGAGTAATTTTCTCATTATTTTTCCAATCCGCACCCTCTCCGGCTCAC
Organism: Bacteroidales bacterium; assembly: GCA_029007645.1. Lineage (GTDB taxonomy): Bacteria > Bacteroidota > Bacteroidia > Bacteroidales > Muribaculaceae > Lepagella. Next base: position 1,358 of record JAQXIE010000085.1, on the reverse strand, counting down.
TCCACACACATATATATTGGGGCTGAGAATGTCAAACGGCGGGAATCTTCACAGACACCCGCCGTTTGTGTTTTTGTATTAGGGATCCGCGGACCTTCACAAGCTGACGGATTCCATACAACCACTAACGTATAATTATATCACTATTACTAAAAGATTTTGACTTGCCTTATTTGGTTGTCAAAGGCGTTTGGGCCATTTGACAGAGCGAAGTTACAAAATATCTTTTAATAAAGCATTAAAATTGAATGTAAAAAAAACTTAAAAGCGCAAATTCGACCAATCATTGACTCCAATAGCGCAATTACTGCCATTTTTTAGCATCGAAATAAAAAAGGAGAAAAGCGGATTTTGAGCATAAATAGAGAATGATTATATTTGCAGATACAAACGAAGAATCATGAAAAAGCATAAAATATCATGAAAAGGAATTACGAGTATCTGACACGGCTCAGAGCCGTGATGAAAGAACATGGCATCGATGTTTGCATAATCTCGGGGACGGATCCGCACCAGAGCGAACTGCCGCCTATGCACTGGCGCGGCCGTGAGTGGTTGACCGGATTTGAGAGCGGAAACGGCACGAACGGCACAGCCGTAATCCTTCAGGACGATGCGCTGTGTTGGACAGATTCGCGCTATTTCATCCAAGCCACCGCCCAGCTCAAGGACACAGGATTCCGCATGATGGAGGAGGATGGCCCGAACGCTGTCGACCTGATAGACTGGGTGACGGAGCACACCAAGGCGGGACAGACCGTCGGCATTGACGGAATGACGTTCTCGGTGAGCTATGCCCAGCGTCTGGAGCAGGAACTGGGCGACAACGGCGTGCGTCTCGACACGAGTTTCGCGCAGTTTGATTATATCTACGAAAACCGTCCGCCGCGTCCGGCCAACAAGCTGTTTATCCACGATGAGAAGATAGTGGGCGCCACTGTCGACCAGAAAATGGAGGCCATCATGGCCAAGGTCAAGCCGGAGCTTGCCAACGCCATTCTGATTTCGAGCCTGGACGACATTGCGTGGGCTACCAACGTCCGCACGGCCAACGACATAGCGTTCAGCCCGATGTTCGTGGCATTCCTCTATATCGACGATAACCGTCGCGTGCTGTTTGTCGACGCCGATAAGGTGACGCCCGAAGTCGCCGCGCATTTCAAGAAATACCATATCGAAACACGGCCCTACGACAGTGTGACGGAATTTGTAGAGCAGCTGCCCAAAGAGACGCGTCTGCTGCTTGATCCGGAGAAGACGGCCCGCGGTATCTACGACCATGTCAGCTGCACGACAGTATTCGGAGGCTCGGCGGTTGCCAAGCTCAAGAGCATCAAGAACGAGTCGATGATACGCAG
>JAQXIE010000084.1 GCA_029007645.1 Bacteroidales bacterium | reverse complement strand
CGCCGAGGACATGTACGGTCGTTTCCGCGTCTTCGGTAATAAAGACTGGGGCGCCCGTGTGGCTCCTTCCCAGGCGCTGGGTCAGGGTGCCACCGGCACTTCGGCCACCACGCTTGCCATCACCGCCTCCGACGAATGTTCCATGCCGTTCTACGAGGGAGAAATTCCCACCGAGGATGGAACAATCAACGAAGCAGCCAGCTCATGATTCCTCCGAGAGCCTGACCGATGCCCTTGACGCCATCCTGACAGACGTACGTCCTCTGGACATCGATCCGGCTCTCGGCGAAATCTCACCCGTGCGCGATATCTTCGCCATCGAGCAGCGCAAGGCGTGGGATAAGTCATCGGAAGCCCGCTGTAACTTCGACTACCGTCCGAGGTTCACGCGCCGCGCCGGAGTCTGGTTCCTCTCCATCTGGCAAAAATCCCTCATGGGGCGCACACTGACTGAAATAAAGTCCGACCCGGCTGAAATACCGCATTTCGCGGAAGCCGTGTCGGACTTTTTAATTCAGATCCTCGGCAATTCCCTCGCATCCGGCCATTGGTGCGTGTGCACATCGCCGAAGCGCAGACACAAGGTCCGAAACTTCGCCACGCTCATAAGCATGGAAATCGCGGCAAAGCTCGGAATACCGTTCTACGAGGATGTTGCGTTATGCCACTCCCGTCAGCGCATCAACGCAGTATTTACCCTCAATCGCCTTCCCGACGAGCCTAACGTTATCGTGTTCGACGATTTCGTTACTACCGGCTCCACACTCAAGGCGATGAAGGAGCTGCTGCTCCCTCTCGGCAAAAATTTATTGTTTATATCCGGAATCAACAACATGTTGTAAAAATAAGCAGATTATTTTCTGCTTAAATAGCAATACGTTTTAAATCAGCAAGATATGATTGAACTGGAATTAACTCCAAAAATAAAGGAGTGGCTCGACACTCCTAAGGATCAGCGAATCATTCAGGAAGGCGCGAGGTTGCTGTTGCGCATCAATCGCAATCAGATCCTTTACAACAACATCCTGCGCAATCCCGTAAAATACGCGCCCACGCTCGAATATCAGCTGCAGCGCATCTACAAGCAGCGCATGATCGACACTACGCACGAGGAGGTGCGGGCCATGATGACACAGGTCGACGCCATCTCCGAGCAGCATGGTTTCACACGCCCGGCGCGCTCCGAGTTCCAGCGCGGCAAACGTGCCGACCATGACCAGCTGCCTCCCGAAGTGCAGCAGCTATATGTCGACAACGCCGACATCATGCGCCGGATGCGCGATGCGCACACCAAACTGCGCCTGATAAATTCCACAAATTCCACATGCCCGGACTCGGACCGCTATCCGCTGGCCAAAGATATCATCCGGCTGGATCTGCAATACCGAGACAACTGGAACATGTACGACCACTACGTCAAGGGCACTCCGCTGGCCGCCACCGTCCGCGCAGTTGATTCCCGCACTGCATCCAAGAATGCAGTCAAGACAATCAACCTGCTGCTCGGCAAATATGCAAAGCAGCCGTCGGAGTCTCAGGCTGACAGGATCCGCAATCTGTACAACCAGATTGACAATCCTTCCGCGAACCTTAAGGCTAAGATGTCGGATGCAGGTCTGTTATGAAGCACTCGGAAATAATTTCCTCGGTGCTGTCACCGCTCGCCGACAAGCCGCAGCAGGCTTACATGTCGAATCTCCTGCAGGTCGCCGACATTCTGCAGTGGATTCTGAATCAGACCGGCCCGGCATCAGTAAAGATGGCGTCGTTCTCGATTTCAGAGGAGTTCCTCCGTCGGCTCTTCTTCATCAAGAAGTCGGGGCTAATCAAGGATATCGACATAATCCTTGATTTCAAAGCCACCAACAAGACGTTAATCCTCTGGCCCTTCATCGAGCAGACAGTCGAAAACTGCTATCTCGCATCGAGCCACGCCAAGATCCTGCTGGTCGAGGGCGACAATTGGACCGTTTCCGTGGTCATGTCGCAGAACCTGACACGAGGCAACCGCTTCGAGTCCGGTTTCATCTCAACCTCGCCCGAAGTGTTCTCAACACTTTCCGGTCAGGTCGAATATGTAATCAAAAATCAATCGGTACCATTCCATGAAGTATTCGAAAGAACAGTTAGAAAAAATTGAACAGTTCGCCCAGCTCTATACAAAACCCTCCGAAATCTCCATCTACCTCGACATTCCGGAGGAAGAATTCAAGGCGGATATCAATTCCGAAGGGCATCCGGCGCGCAAGGCGTACATCAAGGGCAAACTCTCGCAGAAACTCGAGATCCGTAAACAGATGGCCACCCTTGCCCGCGTAGGCTCTCCGGCGGCTATCGAAATGTCTGAAAAGGCGCTCCTCGATATGGAGGACGACGAATAACTATCGCCCTTCGATTATGCATTATGCATTCTAAATTCTGAATTCCATCATGCCTCTCCCTTCCGCTCTCGACGCCTGTAAGCTCGACCTCTTTTCCTCCGATGAGGAACTGAAGGAGAAATACCCCGTCGCCTTTGCCGAGCGCATCATGAGGATTCGCGACATGTACAACTACTGGCTCTCGAATCCTTCCATGAAGGACCGGCAGCTCCGCGATCAGATCATGTCGCGCTACGACGTCTCCCAGTCGTGCGCCTACTCCGACATTGCCATCATCCATCAGCTGGCCCCGCTGGTCGCGTCCAAATCCCGCGATTTCCACCGTGCCCGCTACAATGAAATGATCCTCGAGACTTACGCCATGGCGAAGGCTCGAAAGGATACCAAGACTATGGAACGTGCCGCGACATCGTACGCAAAGAATAACTGCGTCGACCTGGAGGACGAAGTGACTATACCATACGATGAAATCGTCGTGCAGCCATTCTGCGCCACCCTAGATGTCACCGTCCTAGGTCTCCCGGCTATTCCCGATGTCTACAATCACATCGAAAAACTCACGAAGGAGTTGTCGCGCGATTTTGCAGACATTACCGATGTCGATTTTGAGGAAGTCGACCTCGAGGAAGATAAGATCTTCCCCGACAAGGCTCCGGATTTGCAAACTCCTGAAGACTGATCCACATGGAACTGACAAATCCTAAGGCCCGTCTGGTCTACTTCAATCGCCCGCAGCTGCTCACGCAGTTAATTGCGGCGCGTACCACCGTCGTTGTCGCCGGGCGTCGTACCGGCAAGACGGACTCCATCGCCGCGCCGTTCATTTTGAAAATGATCCAGCGCATGCCCGGCTCCACCGGCGGTATTGTGGTCCCAACTTTCAAGCACGGCCTGACGAACACCCTCCCGGGTTTGTTCGCTGCCTGGGCCCGCTGGGGATTCAAGAAGGGAATACACTACGTTGTCGGCAGGCGACCGCCTAAGTCGTTCGCTCAGCCGATCACCGAGCCTCTACAGTGGGAGAACGTCATCGCCTTCTACAATGGCTCCGTGGCGGTCATTCTTTCGCAAGACCGCCCCGGTGCCGCGAACTCGCTGACGCTGTCGTGGATTCTCGTCGACGAGGCGAAGTTCATCGATCCGGTCAAGCTCACCAACGAGACGCTGCCGGCCAACGGTGGTATCAAGACCCATTTTTGCCGTCACTCCTTCAATCATGCGATGCTGGTGCTCTCGGATATGCCGCAGAGCAAAAAAGGATCCTGGTTCCTGGAGTATGAGAAAAAGATGGATAAACGCGTCATCGACGCCATCGGCTGCGGTGTCTATGAAATCTGGCGGCTCAAACAGAAAGAGCTTGAAATGCGGAAGAAGGGGATTGAACCGCCCGATTATCTCAAGGGACACCTCCGGAGGCTCGACCGCAACATCAACCGTCTCCGATCCGTCGCAACATACTACCGCGAATATTCGTCCGTCGAAAATGTGGAACTTCTCGGCGAGCAATATCTGCGCGATATGAAGCGCGACCTTACTCCGCTCACTTTCCAGACCTCCATCATGTGTAGGAAAATAGGTATCGCCCGCGATGGCTTCTATTCCTCAATGAAGGAGGATCATAAATACAACGCCTCCGATTTCGAGTACCTCGATTCCTTCGGCTACGAGTATATCCCGGAAGCGATGGACTCGCGTGCGGACCGCGACCTCGATCCTTTCGCGCCCATCTGCATCGGCATGGATTATAACGCGAATATCAACTGGATTGTCGCCGGTCAGCCGGACGAGCGTCTCGGCCGCCTGAACGTCCTCAAATCATTTTATGTGAAATTCGAGCGAAAGATCCCTGCTCTTGTCGCCGAATTTTGCCAGTATTATTCGCATCACCGGGAGAAAACCGTGGTGTTTTACTACGACACCACCGCCCTCGGCTCCAACTATGCTGTCAACAACATCGACTTCCGGTATTCTATCATATCCGAATTCGAGCGTCATGGATGGCGCGTGGTGCCCGTTCCGCTCGGCAACCCTATGCGCCATGATGAAAAATATAACCTGATCAACCGTGGTTTCGCCGGAAAGAACCGTCTTACGCCATACTTCAACCGCCAGAACAACGATGACCTGATCCTCGCCATCCAGTCTGCCGGTGTGGAGCGAGGGCGAAACGGTTTCCGGAAAAACAAGTCCGGTGAGAAACTCGCCGAGTCAGAGGAAGATCTTCTCGAACACCGCACGGACGGCACCGATGCGTTCGATACTCTCTACATCGGTTGCGAGCGCCGCCCTTATTCGGGCGTCTCTCTGGTCGACACCGGCGGCATCCTGTAGCCTCCGCATGTCTTTTATCGTGCGCTTAGTCTATCGTACTTTTGTGTCAAATCTTAATCCTCTCCTCATGTCTCATATTGCATTTCGACGCAAGATCACCACCCAGTCGGTTCTTGCATTCCTCCTGATCATCTTCGGCATGGCACTCGTCATGCTCGCTCTCTTCATGCCGCCTCGCGGTGAGATTCACCCCTCGGTGATTACCGTATTCGGCATGCTGCTCGTTGCCGCCGGTGCATTCCTCGGCATCGACCTAAACTTCCAGTTCAAATCTTACATCAACGCTCTTCAGGCATCCTCAGGCAATGACTCCGGCACCCTTCAAGGCACCGTCCCGACAAACGTTTTCAAGGCCGAGGAGCAGGAAGATCAAACCCGTGACAAAAATGAAACCGTTTGAACTTCGTCTCGCCCAGGAGCATCTCAAGGCCTCCCGGCATCTTAAAAACCTCGAATCGTTCATCGGCGACAGCAGCCGTTTCGACCGCATTCCCGTTATGCAACGCACTCTCATGCTCCGGCAGAAGGATATGCTCCGCCAATATGTGGATATCCTCGAAAAACGTCTCGAAAATCTCGGCATACCAATCTGACATAATATGTTACGCAAAACCCCTATCGACACAATCATGATCCACTGCACGGACACTCCGCCGCGCCGTGAGGTCACGGTCTCCGAACTCGACTCCTGGCACCGTGCCCGCAATTTCGAGCCGTACGTCTCTCCCGATGGCCGCAAGGTCTACGCCGGATATCACATCCTGGTGCACCTCGACGGCTCTTATGAGCGCATCCGTCCGGACGCCCATCGCGGTCAGCACTGCACGCAGCAAAACATGAACAATCGCGCCGTCTCAATATGCTATGTCGGCGGTCGCGATGCCGGCGGCAAACCCTGTGACACCCGTACCGAGGCGCAGAAACGCACGCTCCTGACGCTCGTCAAGACTATGCGCGGCAAATACCCCAAGGCTCAGATCTGCGGTCACCGCGACTGCGCCCCCAAGGCTTGCCCGTGCTTCGACGCCCGGGCCGAATATAAAGACATCTGACCTATGAAAAGAATTATTGCTCTGATCACGCTGCTGGCAGTCATTCTGCTCAGCGGATGCCGGACAGTAAAGCCTGCCGATCCATCGCCTCCCGTAATACTCACAAACACGGACAGCGTCCGCATCGAGTATATCGAACGTGTGCGCATCGATACGGTGACGGTGGAGATCCCCGTCCCGGTCGAATCCTCAAGGCAGGTCGTCCGCGACAGCACAAGCCACGTGGAAACATCCCTGGCATTCTCCGACGCGTGGATCAATACTGACGGCTCCCTGGGCCACTCCATCAAAAACAAGGATTCGCCCATCAAGGCCGACGTTTCCGTTCCGGTCAAGGATACGCAGACTAACAAATCTTCCGAAAGTATCAAGGAAGTGCCCGTGCCTTATCCGGTCGAGAAAAAGATCTACATAGAGACACCGCTCTCCGCATGGCAGAAATTCCGGATGCGCTCGTTCTGGTTTCTTGCCGTCGCGCTGGCCACGTCGCTGCTTTATATCTTCCGTAAACAGTTGCTCCGGCTCTTGTGCCGCCTCCGGCTGTAGCTCTTCCTTTCTCTCCTCAGGCCGTTCCTCCACGGGACGGCTTTTTTATGGCCACGCCTTATGGCCGTTTGTCTTTTTTCGGGCTGCTGATACTCATTATTTTTGGAGCATGGCAACAACATTTGTACAGTCATCATATTTCCGCCGCCCGTACGTCCTGACGTCCGAGGCCCGGTCTATTGCTGTCAACACCGATGAATCAAAGTTGACCGTTTCACTCACATGCGACGGAGATACCTTCTTCTCCGTGGATCTGTACGCGTACGACGGCAAGGTCGAACTGTTCGACCCCGGTTCAATCATCGAGGACTATTTCATCGCCCATCAGTTGATATGCCAACAGGTTTCCTTCCAATTCGGGACAGCCTCCAAACTTTTGACATTCCTTTACTGCGAGAATGTAATGCCGGAGTCGTTCGACCCCGCTGCAATTCTCCTTCTTTCCTCCCAGGCCCGTCGTGTTCACATGGATTCGTCGTTCACAATCGCCGCCATTCCCGTCACCGACCTTACGGACGAACAGTCAGCCACATTTATCATCAAGGCTGTCGGACATGATAATTCGGGCAATATCGCCAGCAGGTCGTTCCGGATGTCGCGCAACATAAGCAACTCCACATACACGACATTTCCGGTAAGCGAGATTGTCAGCAAAGCTCTCGAGCCTTTCGCCGTTATCGGCCCCGATCAGCCGCTGCCGCTCAAAGATGTCAAGTACTTCTCCATCGAGTATGACGGCCGACAACTCATGTGCTACATCACACCGGCCCCCGCTTACCTGACTTTCCAATTCCGTAACATCTTCAATGTCCTGGAGCTGCTGGACGTCGAAGGCTCAATGGTCACAAAATCGGAAACATCCCGCCAGTCAGCGAAATGCGCCGGGGATCTCGTGCAGTACGACCGTCACACCGACCGCACATATCAGTTCACCACCGGTCCGTTGCCCGCCGATGAAGTAGAGTCATTGACGCAGCTCGTCGCATCGCACTCCGTGCAGCTTCTGGCCGACGGCTCTTTTTATGACATCGTCATCGACGATCACACCTGCGAGAATTCCACTGAGGATGACTCGCTTTCGGTGATAAAGTTCACATGGCGATTCAAGGGCAGCCGTCCCGTTATATTCAACTCCGATCTGTTCGGAATCAAGCCCTCGCACCGCGAAATATTCTCCAACGAATTCTCTCCCGAATATGAGTAAAGCTATACACATATCACAAGCCAGGGCAATGCTCGATTCCGGCCACCCCGTCTCGCTGACCTACTGCAAGCGCAAAGATGGATCAATCATCGCCGCCAACGATGTCGTGTCGCTGAGATACGATTTCTACACCGGGATGCGCACTATAAAATTTCTCCGTAACGGGCAGATCCGCTAAATACACGACTGCCTGATTATCTGTATAAATGATCTTTATGTTTTCTTATGAAAAAGTCATTACAAAAAATCAACTCTACTCCTCAGGCTCCGACTACGAAGGCGATGCGTCCGTTTTATGACTGCACATCGGTCGAATTGATGCCGATGGGTAACGCCCGTGTCCTCTTCGTCAACAAGACAATGGAGATGTTCCGAGATTCCGGTGTCTACGACACCCGTGAGACTCCCGACGGCTACGAATACAAGACCTGGGGCGCAGACGACCAGATGCCATACAACATCATCAATCTTATCGAGAAGGACGAGACCGTCTCCACATGTCAGGTATTCAACGCCGAAGTCTGCTACGGAGCCGGACTTACCTACAACACCTCCGGGGCTTCCGAAAATGTAGCCCGCAAGGTCGAAGACTTTATCCTTGACAACCCGCTGCCGGATTACTTCCTCGGCGTGTGCCAGGACATGATGCACTTCAATTTCGCGGTGTCGGTCATAATTCTGAATGCCGACGGCTCTCAGATTGTAGAACTCCACCGCAAGCCGGCATGTTATTGCCGATTCGCTCCGGCTGATCCCAAAACCGGGAAGCTGACTAAGGTCATCTTCGGCCCGTTCCGCGACACGCAGCCCGACGACAAGTTTGAGGAAATCGAATTGCTCGACCCCCGCTCCCCGTGGCGCGACCTCGACCAGCGCATGGGGCGCCGCGCTTCGCTCGACAAGAAGCCTACCGGTTGCCGCAAGTTTGCAATTCTCTCCCGATTCCCGGGAGTCGATTCGCCGTACTATCCGATTCCGCACTATGCCGCTCTGTTCAAGGGAGCGTGGTACAACATCAAGCAGCTCATCGGTCAGGCTAAGATGTCAAAGCTTGAGAACACAGCGCCTATCAAGTACGTCATCGAAATTTCTCAGCGATATTGGGACAATCTCTTCATGCAGGAGAAGATCTCCAACCCCGAAGAGCAGCGCAAGCGCATGAACGAGAAGAAGCGTGAGATGATGGAATTCCTGACCGACCATAAGAATTCCGGCTCCGCGCTCTTTACCGGCAAATCCATCTCCATCGACGGGAAAGGGGAGAGCCCTGACGTCACCGTGGTTCCTATCGACTCCAAAACCAAGGAGGGAGGCGACTGGGAATCTGATATCGCCGAGGCCGTCAATATGGTCTGCTTTACTTTGCGCGTTCACTCGAACCTCGTGGGTTCCGTGCCCGGCAAGTCGCAGACCAACAATTCCGGCTCTGACAAGCGAGAGCTCTACACAATAGCACAGGCTCTGAAGAAACCTTATCGGGATCTTCTGTTCCTGCCGCATCAGATCATAATCCGATACAACGGATGGAAGGGCGTCCGGCCCGACTGCCCGTTCATCCAGCTCACCACCCTCGATGAGCATAAGGACGCAAAAAAAGTAACCACAAACACCGACAACGATGAAGATAGATCAGATAAATGACAAGTTCATCAAGGAATGTATCCCTAACATTATTCTTGAAGTCGAAGGAGAAACGCCGTTTGCCGACAAACTCACTCCATGGATTCAATCAGCTAAAGACTGGCTTGAATCAGAATATCTCGGTCCGGATGATTTTCTTAATGAGCGCGACAATGCCCGCGCTCTCCGCATAGTCATCATGAAGGCTTTCGCCGATGCTGTGCCCTCCCTCGATCTTGTCGTTACTCCCACCGGTTTCGGAGTTGTCAACACCGAAACCGTTGCTCCTGCATCCAAGGAACGTATTGAGCGTCTCATTGAGTCATTGCGGAATAAAGTCAATGACGATCTGGATATCCTGCTGGAGTTCTGCCATCAATATCCCGAATGGCGGGAATCGGAACGTGGAAAATACTTCTGCGCCACATTCCTCTCCGCACGCCGCGACTGGCGCCCGTTGGTATTCGACACATACGATCAGATGCGCACCGAGGCATTGCACGTCGAGGCACTCATGGAGGAGCAGTGCTTCGGCCATGACTTGATGACACGTCTCCGCGATGAATTTAATTCCCGCAAGCCGTATGCAACTCATCCGCTGGCTGATCCTGTGCGCGCAGCCGTGATTGATGTCGTTTATCGTATTGATAAACCTCTGATTCCGACTATCTGGCATAAATGCCGCCCGGTTATCGAAATGCTCAAAAGATATCCTGAGTATTACGATATATGGGAGAAGGAGATGGGAGACAAGTTCAATCCGGAACGGTTCAAGAACGACATCAAAGGGTCATTCTACTTCTAACCTCATAACTCTAACTTATGACCTTAGACCTTACCGCCCCGACTTCCTGGACCGAACTCACGCAGGAGCAGCTCGCATATCTTCTGAAGGTCATCGCGACGGTCAACCGCTCATCCATCGGACATACTTACCGCTCGCGTGAGGATTTCAGCGCTCAGGTCGCCGCAAATGTGGCCACCAGATGTCTGCTCCATTGGAACGGCATTCGCGTCATCACTCCCTATGCGGATGCATGGTTGCTCGCTCATGACGGCGAGGAGTTCATCGTTTCCACCGGTGATCTCGCTGCTGCCGCCGCAATGTTGCCGTGGATCTCACGCCTTCCGGAGGATCCTGTCAGGCTCGATACCATCGACGGTGCCAAAGCTGTCTCCGCAGACATCGAGGACGACCTGTCGTTCGACGACTATCTGGCCTGTGAGGCTCTGTGGCAAGTGTGGCAATCCACACAAGCCGACAGCCTGCTCCGCGACATGGCTGCCGTCCTCTACCGCAAGGACGATATCAAACTGAAGGAGTATGAGCAGCTCTCAATCTTCTATTGGTGGGCCGGCCTCAAGGCCATGCTTTCCCGGAGATTTCCCAATTTCCTGCAGACATCACCCGTGGAACCGGCCGTAGACCATGTCGACGAGCTTACGCTGCGCCGCAGTATGGACTCTCAGATCCGCGCTCTTACCAAGGGCGACATCACCAAAGAATCGACAATCCTCTCTCTCCCTGCCACCCGTGCCCTCACAGAGCTGGACGCCCTGGCCCGGGAGTACGAGGAACTAAATCGTAAATACCCGTCAAAATGAATGGTTACAATTGGAACGCAGCGGCCTTCTTCGAGCGGCTGACAAATAATAACAAACTCGCTAATGCGGAAAATTTCCGGTTTCAAAGCGTCTCCTCCCTGGAGGGCTTTCACACACTGATTTCACAGACACTTTCGCTGAAGGCGTGTGTCGCTGTTTCCGATACCTCCGAGGGTGGTACGGAGATGAATAATACTCCGCACACCCGTCGGGTAAAGACAGTCTTCCTCTTCATGCGTCATGCCGCCGATCGGCAGGACCTCCGGCAGAAGTGCCTTGATACCATGAACGAGCTGTTCCGGCAGTTCCTCTCCGTCCTGATCCAGGAACGGACACGCCTCTCAGAGGGCGGCATATACATGGATCCTTACATCAAGTTCCATGAGATTGACAAGTATTTCTATTCCGGTGGTGCCTGTGCCTTCTTTCAGATAGCTATAGACACTTTTACCGACCTAAGCTATAATCCCGACGAATGGACACAGTAGACGTTGTTGAGGCCCGCCGGAAATTTGTCGAAGCATGGAATAAAACAATGATCGACATCTGGCAGGAAAAAATCTTTAAATACAAAATTATCGACACGGGCAATCTCTACCGCTCGCCGCTGGCTCTCGCCATCCGCGCCGACGGCAGATTCTACGATATCACCCTTTCGCAGTCTTTCGTCGAGTATGGTATCTGGCAAGACCTCGGCACCGGCCGCGAGAAATCGATCGGCAATCCCGGTGACATCGGCTATAAAACCAAGAAAGGGAAGTATCGGGAGATCCGTCCGCGCCGTCCATGGTTCTCGTCCAAATACTACGCTTCCGTGATGAATCTCCGTGATTTCTATGCCGAGTCGTGCGGTCAGGAGTTCGTTGGCATGTTCGCCAATCTCGACTCCGACGACCTGCGCCGTCACTCGGAATACTACCGCCGCAAAGGTCTCTCCTGATGTCTTTTTTACAGCGGGTATCCTCTAATTATCTTAGCATAAAAATTCTAAAGAAATGGCTGATTTCTCCTCACTTCAACAGAAAGTCAACGCTCTAAAGGCGAAAGTCGAGCAGTCCTCGATTACGCCTCCGTACCTTGGCTCTATCCTCGATAACTTCATCACACAGATGCAGTCAATCGATATGACCGGCATGTCCGACGATGTGCAGAACGCCGTCGCCAATGCCACTTCAGCTCTGCAGAAAGCGCAACAGGCCCTCACAACTTCACAGGACGCATCCGAATCGGCTGCCGCTGCCCTCTCCAAGGCCACCGATGCTCTTAATGCCGTCAATAAATTGACCCCAATCCGCATCGAGTCCGAGGAAGCCCTCGAAGCCATGCGCACTCTCGGCCTGCTCAAGGAAGGCCAGTTGTATTACATACCCGAGGAGGACTGATCATGATAATATTCGACAAAGAAGTCGCCGAGGTCGTGCTGGTCGGCAAGGAGCGAGTGGCTGCCATATATCTCGGCACCGTCAAAATCTGGGAAGGCATCCGCTCATGCTTCGGCGCCGGATACTGGCGCGGCGACAAACCATGGCGCGGCGACGAGGCTTGGAAACATTGATTAATCAACACTCATACCGATATGTCAAAGAAATACGATAAAGGGGAGATTTCCCTTCAGACCCCGTGGGACGGCGATGCCACTACGGATAATCTGCCCGTGTCCGGCCGGCTGGTCGAGAATCTTATCAAACGCGAATTCAAGACGCTGCAGGACGACAAGTCGGGATACACACGTGTCACCACCACCAAGAACGCCGACGGGTTCTATGAGGTGCAGTCGTTCGCATCAAAGGACGCCGCCGCCGAGTATGACGCCAGCACGGACGCAAACGAGCGCGACGCGCTGCTGCTGTCCTCCTCCCCGATCCCAATCCTGGAGCGCGAGGAAGGCACAACATACCCGTTAGGCCTGACCGCACGCAGCCGTGCGGCAATCGTCAGCATCGACGGTCATGTCGAGGTCGAGATCCTGTTCTCTTCTTCCCGTAAGGATCCGGGAGCCGAGGCCGTCGAGAACACCGTCACCGGCACGCTGGTAATCCAGGCGCGCGCCGACAACCTCAAGCCATGGAAGCAGGTCATGACGATGTCTATAACGAGCGACAATAGCAATTACCGGTCTGTCGACATCAGCGATTGCGTCGAGGCCGACATCAAAGACTATCAGATCCGCATGTACGTCACCGTCGACGATGAGACCGTCAAGGGTACAACGCAGTCCGTAACATGGCAGTCCATCACGAAAACCACGCTCTCGCTGTCGTATTCGTCCGACTGGTCGAAGCCCCTGACCGGCTCCACATTCAATCCCGAATACAACATCCGCGGCACCGTCAACAAGACGCTGAACGTGAAGATCACCAACACCAGGGGCGATTCCATCACGGAGTCAGCCGTTGTCGGCGACGCTGAATACGTCACGCAGTCGTTCCGCGGGTTCTCGTTTGCCGACACATCCAACTTCAAGATGATGGCCCTCCATGGCGTACACAGCATCGAGTCCTGGCTGTCGGTAACGGGTGAACCCGACAAGCAGTCTCCGCATATCTACAACCAGGTCATGGTGAAGGCCAACGCCTCCGACATGACCCCGAAGCTAATGATTCAGGACATATCGCCCGACGTGCCATTCAATGCGCAGAACTACGTACAGGCACGGCTCTTCCGGTATGCCGTCTACAACCCTTCGGGCAATGCGCTGCCGCTGGAGTTCCGGCTGACCGATTACGGAGACAGCAAACTTTACGCCACATATCCGGCCGACAACCCGCAGAGC
>JAQXIE010000083.1 GCA_029007645.1 Bacteroidales bacterium | reverse complement strand
TGGCGAGACTCAGGCTCTGGTAACCACCACTCTCGGCACCACGCTCGACGAGAAGATCGTCGATAACGTTCTGGACCAGACCAAGGAGCGCTTCCTGCTTCACTACAACTTCCCTCCCTTCTCGACGGGCGAGGCCAAGGCTCAGCGTGGCGTAGGCCGCCGCGAGATCGGCCACGGAAATCTGGCACACCGCGCCCTGAAGCGCATGTTCCCCGATAATTTCCCCTACACCTGCCGTATCGTTTCCGATATCCTGGAGAGCAACGGTTCGTCGTCGATGGCCACCGTCTGCGGAGGCACGCTGTCGCTGCTCGATGCCGGTGTCAAGATGAAACGTCCCGTTGCCGGTGTCGCCATGGGTCTGATCTCCGACGAAGGCTGCACCAAATACGCCATCCTGAGCGATATCCTCGGTGACGAGGACCACCTGGGCGATATGGACTTCAAGGTGACCGGTACGGAGAAGGGTATTACCGCCACCCAGATGGACATCAAGTGCGACGGTCTGAGCTACGAGGTGCTTGAGAAGGCACTGAACCAGGCACGCGACGGCCGCATGCACATCCTGAACATAATCCACGAAACCATTCCCGCACCCCGCGAGGACTACAAGCCTCATGTGCCCCGCATCATCACCATCGACATTCCGAAGGAGATGATCGGCGCCGTGATCGGTCCTCAGGGCAAGGTGATCCAGGGCATTCAGGAAGAGACCGGCACCACCATCTCGATCGACGAAGACGAGAAGACAGGCGTTGGCCACGTAGAGATCGCCTCGAAGGACAAGGCAAGCATCGACGCAGCCCTGGCCAAAGTGAAGGCAATCGTGGCACAGCCCGAAGAGGGCGAGATCTACGACGGTACTGTCCGCTCGATCCTGGACTTCGGCGCATTCGTCGAGTTCATGCCGGGCCGCGACGGTCTGCTGCATATCTCTGAGATCAGCTGGGACCGTCTGGATTCGATGGAGAACAGCGGTCTGAAAGAGGGCGACAAGATCAAGGTGAAACTGATCGAGATCGACAAGAAGACCGGCAAGTTCCGTCTGTCGACCCGCGTGCTGACCCCTAAGCCGGAAGGCTACGTTGAGCGCGAGGCACGTCCGCGCCGCGAAGGCGGTGACCGCGGACCCCGTCCCCGTCGCGATGGCGACCGTCCCCAGCGCCGTGAAGGCGATCGCGGACCCCGCCGTAACGGCGACCGCCCCCAGCGCACCTTTACTCCCCGCGATGACAAAAACAACGATTAATCCGGTCGCTGACACCTAATAAAAAAGCCTCGCACTGCGAGGCTTTTTTATTTGATATTAGCAATTTTGCTTTTTGAGAATTCAGAAGCTGTACTCGTCGGCGAGGTCTGAAACGGCCTGATTGTCGACTATCCATTTGCCGTCGGCGTCCATGCGAACCATATCCATTACATCATACTGGTCGAGGCTGTCGTCTATCTCCTCGTCACCGTCAGCAAGACTTGCCTCATGGTTGTCCGGATTGACAACGAGCTGAGCGCTGTCGTCATACAGCTCCTCATCGGCAACATAGGTGCCGATCAGGTCAGAAACGGCCTTTATGAATTCTTCCTTATTCATAACGATTCTGATTAATTACGGTCGCCGCCGCCGAAGATGCGGAGCAGGAACAGGAACATGTTGATGAAGTCCAGATAGAGGTTCATGGCTCCCATCGTTGCGAGTTTATCGGCGAGCTGCGGGTCGAGATTGGCAGCTGCAAGACGCTTAACCGACTGGGTGTCCCAGGCTGTAAGGCCGACAAAAATCAATACTCCGACAATTGAGACAATCCACTCCATGGTGCTGCTCTTCAGGAAAATATTGACCACCATGGCGATGATCAGACCGAAGAGGGCCATCATCAGGTAGGAGCCCATCTTCGAGAGGTCGGTTTTGGTGAAGTAACCGTAGACCGACATCGCGCCGAACGTTCCGGCAGTAATGAAGAGGGTGTAGACGATTGTTCCGAGTCGATATACCAGGAAAATCGGGGCGAGCCAGGCGCCCATCAGAGCGGAGTAAACCAGGAAGCATGCCAGGACGGCGCCCGTCGACATGCGGGTGAGGCGTGCGGGGATGATAAAGGCCATGGCGAGCATGGCGATCAGCATGCCCCAGAACACGAGCTGGTTGCCGAAGAAGAACTGCAGCATGGCGGGCGAAGAGGCCACGCCCAGGGCGCAGAAGGCCGAGATCAGAAGGCCGACAAACATGCGCACGTAAACGCGCTTCATCACGGCATTGGTCTGCCGAACGACGGCATGATCATTGCCGTAGAAGGGAGGAGGCACGGAGCCTTGGTTATTGTAATCCATAATAATTAAATTTCAGTTTCTTAATAATAACAAATATTGAGCCAAAATTGCCGGGGCCACGGCAGTCGGCTACGGGCGACTGAAGCCGGCTGCTTACGCAGCGTCCACGCGACGGACAGCTAACGTCGAGCAACTGATGGCCGCTGGCCTCAGACTGCTTACATACGCTCGGGGACCTCGATGCCAAGCAGGCCGAGAGCCGTACGGAGTGTGCGGGCCACAACCTCCGAGAGGAGGATGCGCAGGTTGCGCTTGGAGGCATCCTCCTCGCGCATGATGCTGTAGTCATGGTAGAACTGGTTGTACTCTTTGGCCAGGTCATAGCAGTAATTGGCTATCAAGGCCGGGGAGTAAGTGCGTCCGGCCTCGGCGACCACATTGCGGAAATCGTCGACCTTCTGGATCAGCGTGGCCTCCTTGGCGTTGGGCTCGGCCAGCTCGCCCTGGCCGGTATAGCCGGCTTCGGCCGCCTTGCGCAGCACCGAACGGATACGGGCGTAGGTGTACTGGATAAAGGGACCGGTGTTGCCGTTGAAGTCGATCGACTCCTTGGGGTTGAAGAGCATGTTCTTACGCGGGTCGACCTTCAGCAGGAAATACTTCAGGGCACCGAGTCCGACTTTGCGGGCCACCTCGGCGGCCTCGTCGGCCGGCATCTTGTCCAGATGGTCGGCGGCCATTTCGGCGGCGCCCTTCACCATGGTCTCGATCAGATCGTCTGCGTCGACAACCGTACCCTCGCGACTCTTCATCTTGCCTTCGGGCAGTTCGACCATACCGTAGGAGAAGTGCTTCAGATCCTTGCCCCACTTGAAGCCAAGGCGGTCGAGCAGGATGGCGAGCACCTGGAAGTGATAGTTCTGCTCGTTGCCTACCACATAGACCATCTTGTCGATGGGATAATCGCGGAAACGCAGTTTGGCCGTGCCTATGTCCTGAGTCATGTAGACCGACGTGCCGTCGGTACGCAGCAACAGTTTGTGGTCAAGGCCTTCGCCGGTAAGGTCGGCCCAGACGGAGCCGTCCTCCTTGCGGTACATCTTGCCCTCTTCCAGGCCTTTGAGCACCAGTTCCTTGCCTTCGAGATAGGTATTGGATTCGTAGTAGATCTTATCGAAATCCACGCCGAGTTTCTTGTAGGTCTCGTCAAATCCGGCGTATACCCAGGAGTTCATCATCTCCCAGAGGGCGCGGACCTCAGGGTCGCCCTGCTCCCACTTGACGAGCATGGCGCGGGCCTCGGCCATCAGCGGAGATTTCTCCTTGGCCTCGTCCTCCGAGCAGCCCTCGCGCTCCATTATTTCCTTGACCTCCTGCTTGAAGTGCTTGTCGAAGGCCACATAGAAATCGCCGATAAGGTGGTCTCCCTTCTTGCCGGCCTTTTCGGGGGTTATGCCGTCGCCCCACTTCTGCCAAGCCAGCATGGACTTGCAGATATGGATGCCGCGGTCGTTTACGATATTGGTTTTGATAACCTTGTTGCCGTTGGGCTTGAGGATCTGCGACAGAGAGTAGCCGAGCAGATTATTGCGGACATGGCCCAGGTGAAGGGGCTTGTTGGTATTGGGCGAGGAATATTCCACCATGACGAGCGGAGCGTCGTCGCCGGCCTTGCGGATACCGAAGTCAGGATCGGCGGCAATGCCGTTGAGCACGTCGAGCCAGTGGTTGGAGGTGATGCTGAGGTTCAGGAAACCCTTGACGACATTAAAACTGCTCACTGCGGGCACATTGTCGACGAGCCATTGGCCGATTTCGGCGCCGGTAACCTCCGGGCTCTTACGCGAGGCCTTGAGGTAAGGGAAAACCATGACGGTCAGATCCCCCTCGAAATCCTTGCGCGTGGGGGAAGGATTAACCTTCGATGCGTCGGCCTCGAGGCCATAAAGGTCGTGGAGGGCATTGGCCACTCCGGTAGAAACAACTTCCTCTATTGTCATTATCTTAAAATTATCTTAAAATTCTAATTCACAAAACAATCGTGTCAAGATGCAAAATTACATCTTTTTTCTCAGTCTGCAAAAAAGCGCGTCCGGTCGGGACGCGCCTGTGCGATTTAGTATCGGATTAGTATCGGACCAAATTATTTTGCGAGGTCGGCGGCAGGTTTGAATTTCACGACCTTGCGAGCGGGGATCTCGATTTTCTCCTTTGTGCGGGGGTTGATACCTGTGCGGGCTTCCTTCTCAACGATCGAGAATGTGCCGAAGCCGATGAGCTGAACCTTGTCGTCTTTGGCGAGTGCCTGCTCGATTGATTCCAGGGTTGCGTCGAGCGACTTGCGTGCATCTGCCTTGCTCAGTCCTGCCTTTGCGGCAATCTCATTAATCAAATCAGTTTTGTTCATGATTTTGTGGGTTTTTATGTATTGTATAAGTATAATTAAGGTTCATTGCGGCTCCATATAAGAGCCGTGGCCATAACCGCCTTGTTTTCTGCCTACAAATATACAGTTTTCTTTTTTCTTGACAAATAAATCATTAAATTTTTTCAAAATTATGGAGTTTTTTCATTAATATGCTTGAATTTTACGTTATAATAGCATCAAATTTACCCGAAACACGTCATAATTAGATTCTATAATGAGTTATACGCCCGCCCATAGATTCAATCTGCCGCCCGCGACGATGAATCTGATTATCATCAATGTGCTGATATGGCTCGTCGAAGTGCTGTTCCCCACATTTGCCATCAACGGCATCTACCGTCATTGCGGACTGCACTATGTCGGGGCGACTGATTTCAATCCGGCCCAGATTATAACCTACATGTTCGTGCACGACCAGGGCACGGTGCTGCATGTACTGTTCAACATGTTCACGCTGTTCATGTTCGGACCTATCCTGGAACGCACATGGGGCACGCGCAGGTTCCTGTTCTTCTATATGGTATGCGGAGTGGGCGCGGCGCTGGTTCAGGAAGGCGTATGGGCCCTGACATGGGAGCACGAATACATCTCGGCCCTGGCCGCGCAGAACGGCCTGAATTACGGATATATGAAGGAGGTGCTGGAGGCAGGCCTGGCAAACGGCAACGCCAACATCCACGCCGGCATGGTGATGTTCAAGAACCAGATAATGACCGTCGGCGCCTCGGGTGCCATTTTCGGTTTGCTGCTCGGTTTCGCGTTCGTCTTTCCCAACATGCCGCTCTACCTGTTCTTCATCCCCATCCCCATCAAGGCCAAATGGATGGTGCTGGGCTACGGTGTCCTTGAGTTCTTCCTGGGCGTGAGCGGTTCGCAGGCCACGGTGGCGCACTTCGCGCATCTGGGAGGCATGCTGTTCGGTCTGATCATCCTGCTGTATTGGCGCAAGAAAGGCACGTTGCGGGGCAATTCATTCTTCAACTGATGGCATTTCGACTCAGAAGCTACGGACATCAAGGAGCCGTGAGGGTGCTCTGCGTCCTCAACATCGCTGCGTCACTGCTGATCTGGATATCCATGCTGATCGGATACCTGACGGGCACGTCGGGCCGCTGGTGGGAATTTCTGTTCGGACTTCCGGGCGATTTCCTGCTCTTCCTGCACAGGCCATGGACTCTGTGCACCTACATGATCGCGCAGGTCAGCCCGCTGCAACTCCTTTTCAATATGCTGTGGCTCGTATGGTTCGGACGCATTCTGGCCGACCGCGGGGGCGACCGGCTTATCTATACCCTCTATATCGGAGGCGGACTGGCCGGAGGACTGGCCTACCTTTCAGCCACGGCAGCCATGCCGGGCTCCGGATCGTTCCTGATCGGGTCGTCTGCCGCAACGCTTTCCGTAATGATTTACGCCACGCTGGCCAACCCCGGGCTGCACGTCCCGCTGCTTCTGATCGGCGAGGTGCGCCTGAAATGGATAGCCGTCTTCACCGTGATCCTCACCCTGCTGGGAGCCACCGGCATCGCTGCTCACTGCGCGCATCTGGCCGGCATCGTATTCCCTCTGGCCTACCGTGCATGGCAACGCATACGAAAACAGCCCCGTCAGCCGCGCCGGCGAGTTCCCGCCGCCATGAGCCAGGGAAACGTCGACCCGGAGGAACTTCTCGACGCCCTGCTAGACAAAATCAGGGTCTCGGGATTCGACTCTCTCTCCCTAAATGAGAAAAAACGTCTTGACCAACTGTCACAGAGAATCAAAAACTAAAGACTGACATCAAATGTTTCTACCAGTCATAAAACCGATGGCCCGCATGGTGTTGCGCATACTGTCGTTCATACTGTTTGCCGTAATGATAGCCTGCGCTTACGGAGGCCACGTAAACCCGAGGCTCTCGGCCATTCCCGGCATTGCCGTCATGGCGCTGCCCTATCTGGCCATCGCCACATTCATAGTGACGGTGCTGTGGTTTCTGGCAGGCCGCTGGTTCACCGGCGCAGTCGGCATCCTGGCCATGGCAGCGGCCTGGGGCCCGATATCCAATGCCGTGCCGTTGCGGTTCCCGCACAATCCCAGGCAGGGAGCCGTATCGTTCAAGCTGATGACATGGAATTTCACTCACGGCTGGAACCTGAGCGGCAAAGCCCTCACGGCCGGCGAGGACGACGCCTTGGGATACATTATGAAAAGCGGGGCCGATATCGTGTGCCTGCAGGAACTCACCGACTGGAACAAGCGCGAGACACCCACGCTGACCGACGCCATCCGTCAGCGCTTCGACAGCATCTACCCTTACATGGCTTTCCAGCCCACCAAGGACACACGCGTCTTTTCGAAATATCCGGTGAAGCATATCCCAGGCACCGAGATCGGAGCCAGACTGGCCGATATTCACGGCCCTCAGGCCGCTTACGACCATATCTCGTTTTTCGACATCAACATCAAGGGACGTCATCTGATGCTGGTGAATGTCCATCTTCATTCTCCGGGCCTCGACAAGGATCAGCAGGGCGTCATGACAAGCATCCGGTCGGTTTCCACAGCCAAGGAAAGCGCCCGCGAATTCAACGACACCATCAAGAACAAGATCCAGCACAGCCTGGTGCAGCATGACGGCGACCTGAACACGCTGTGCAAGATCATGGAGAATTATCATGGCCCGGTGATCGTCTGCGGCGATTTCAACGATGTGCCCGAATCGCACGCGCTGCTGAAGATGAAGAAGGCCGGTTTTCATTCCGTGCAGGCCGAAGTGGGCCTCGGGCCGCTGATAACCTTCAACCAGCACATGATGTGGTTCCAGCTCGACCATATACTCTACCGAGGCGATGTCCGGCCGCTGAACATCAAGAAGGGCCGTATCCGCACCTCCGACCATTATCCGCTGGTTTCTGACTTCGAGTTTACTGACTGACAGGCGTAAAAAATACGGGGAGGATTACATCCGCAATCCATCCCCGTTTTGAGACTAACGGCTCACGCCGGTTTCTTCACATTTCAGATTAAGGTCAAAATAATAATCAATTACCCTGTTGTTTGCATTTATATTGTTACCCGTTCTTCAGGTATTAGATAAAGGTCTTGGTCAACGCTCGATAGGTTTCTATCATTCGTCATCGGTGTTTCCCTTCCGACGTTGCAAAATTAGCACCCTGCTTTCTTTTTGTCAAATATTTTTATATGTTCTACAACACATTTTGAATTTTGTGCATTATCTTACACCTGCGCGCTGGCATTTTGATTTTCACGTAATATGCCTTAACTTTGTATCCGAAAGGACCTACGCGCCGTTGGTGCAAGGCTTTATCAACTGACAATCAATACACAACAATCATAAATGGCATCCAAGCGATACTTGATGATAATAAATCCGATATCGGGCAACGGCCGGTATCATGATCTTGAAGAAAAAGTGCGGGACTACCTGGGGAGGCATGATATCGAGGTCGACGTACGTCACTCGGAGCGTGCGGGCCACTGCAGCGAGCTTGCCGCCGAGGGCGTCAGGGCCGGTTACGATGCCGTGCTGGCGGCCGGAGGCGACGGGACGGTCAACGAGGTTGCGTCGGCGTTGCGCGACACGGGAATGACGATGGGCATCATCCCGCGAGGGTCGGGCAACGGGCTGGCGCGACACCTTGACGAATCGGCCGATATCGACAAAGCGCTTCGGGTCATCGCCGCCGACTACCCGCGCGACTGCGACTACGGCACGGTGAACGGGCGCCCCTTCTTCTGCACATGCGGAGTGGGCTACGACGCCGCCGTAGCGCATGATTTCGCGTCGATGTCGAGCCGAGGTCTGTCGACCTACCTGCGGGCCTGCGCACGGGTATTCTTCAAATACAAGCCCCAGGAATACGACATCACCGCCGACGGAGTGACGCGCCATGTCAAAGCCTTCATTCTGGCTTTCTGCAACGCATCGCAGTATGGCAACAACGCCTACATCTCGCCCTGCGCGTCGATATGCGACGGCGAACTCGACATGATGATAGTACGCAGCGGCAATATGCTGACACGATGTTCGGTGGGCATCGATCTGATGGCCGGACGTCTGGACCGCAATCATCTTGTGGAGCATGTGGCCTTGAAGACGGCCACAGTGCGCCAGCAGCCGGGTCCGGGGCATCTTGACGGCGAGCCCGTGGATATGCCCGAAGTAATGGAGATAGCGGTCCATCCCGGCAAACTCCGCCTCTTCGCCGACCCCGAGAAGCGCGAATTCAAGCCGTTGCGCACGCCGCTGCGGTCGCTGCGCGCCGACATCGCCTATAAAATCCGGGCGCGCCGCGCCAGAAAAAACAACCGATAACAACAGGTCCCGACAACGACGGACCCGAAATTTTAAGGAACAAGCTCTAAACCATAAATATTATGAAAAAACTGACCATGCTGGCATGCGCCGCCCTATTGGCCTGCCAGCCGAATGCAATTATGGCACAAGAACATCAGAACCCATTCCTGCAGGAGTACACCAACAAGTACCATATCCCGCCGTTCGACAAGATAACGACTGCGGATTTCATACCGGCTATCAAGGCCGGCATCGAGGAGCAGGACCAGCGCCTGTTCGCCATTGTGGCCAACCGCGCCGTGCCCGACTTCGACAACGTGATAATGCCGCTCGAGAACCTCTCGCCCATTCTGGAGCGCGTGTCGGGTGTGTTCTACCACTACATGGAGTCGATGAACACGCCGGAATTCGCCGAGATGTCGGAGCAGGCCATCCCTCTGCTGAACGACGCCAACAACCGCGTGATGCTGAACCAGCAGCTGTTTGACAAGATCCGCCAGGTCTACGACACCCGCAACGAGCGCAAGCTCACGCCGGTGCAGAAACGCCTGGTCGAGAAATATTACCGCCAGTTTGCCGAGCAGGGAGCCGCCCTGCCCGAGGATAAGAAAAAAGAGCTGGTGCGTGTCAACGACGAGCTTGCCAGGCTGTACATCCAGTTCAACCGCAACCTGCTGAACGCCACCAATCAGTTCGCCGTCGTGGTTTATGACGAGAACGACCTGGCGGGACTGCCGGAATCATCGGTGGCCGTAGCCTCCGAGGAAGCCGAGAAGCGCGGTCTGAAGGGTCTCTGGGTATTCACCCTGCATGCTCCCAGCCGCCTGCCCGTGCTGCAGTACGCCGACAACCGCGGACTGCGCAAGGCCATCTACGAGGGCTACACGTCGCTGGCTTCGTACGGCGACAACTCCAATCTGCCGGTGATCTCGAAGATCGTAAAACTCCGCGACGAGAAAGCCCGCATCATGGGCTTCAAGGATTTCGCCTCGATGATGACATCGCGCGTGATGGCCAAGACTCCGGAGGCTGCCACCGACCTGCTGCTCCAGGTGTTCGAACCCGCTGTGAAACGTTCGGCCGAGGAGGTTGCCGACATGCAGAGCTACGTGGATCGCAACGGCGGCGGTTTCAAGATCGCACCTTACGACTATTACTACTACGCCGACAAGGTGAAGAAGGAGAAATTCAATCTTGACGAAAGCGAGCTGCGCCCCTACTTCAAGCTGGAGAACGTGATGCAGGGACTGTTCGACAACACCGAGAAGCTCTACGGCGTGAAACTGATTCCGATGCCCGACGCTCCCAAATACAACGACGAGGTGCAGGTGTTCGAAGTGGTCGACAGCAAGACCGGCGAGCATGTGGCCGTATGGATGTGCGACTATTATCCGCGCGAGACCAAGCGCCAGGGCGCCTGGATGGAACAGCTCCAGTCGGCAGGCTACTACGGTGACGGCGACATCCGTCGTCCCATCGTATACAATGTGGGCAACTTCACCAAGTCGACAGCTTCGGCACCGTCGCTGCTGACGCTTGACGAGGTTGAGACAATGTTCCACGAGTTCGGCCATGCGCTGCAGGGCATGCTGACACGCGCACCCTACAAGAGTCTGGCCGGTACGAATGTCGACCGCGATTATGTCGAGATGTGCTCGCAGATCAACGAACACTGGGCGTTCGAACCCGAAGTTCTCCGCAACTACGCACGTCATTACAAGACCGGCGAACCAATGCCCGCCGATCTGATCGAGAAGCTCAATGCATCGGGCAAGTTCAACCAGGGCTTCGTCACCACCGAGCTTGCCGGCGCCGCACTGCTTGACATGATGTACGGCCGCGAGCACGAAGTAGCCGATCCCGCCGCGTTTGAAAAGAAGGTGGCCGCGGAAATCGGAATGCCCGAGGAGATCACGTTCCGTTACCGTTCACCCTACTTCAAGCATATCTTCGGCGACGAGGGCTATGCGTCGGGTTACTACACCTATCTCTGGGCTCAGGTGCTCGAGGCCGATGCATGGGAACTCTTCAAGCAGAAAGGAATCTACGACAGGAAGACCGCCGCATCGTTCAAGAAGAACATCCTGGAATCGGGCGACACCGAGGATGCCATGGTACTGTTCAAGAAATTCCGCGGACATAATCCGGAGGCCGCGGCATTGCTGCGTCTTCGCGGCTTTGTGAAATAGATATCCCCCCTATAAAACAAAAATCCCGGCGCCGCGGCGCCGGGATTTTTGTTTTATTTGCTTTTAGTCCGAAATTTTATTAATTTTGCGCGTTGAAGCCTCAAACGGCACGAATCAAGTGACCCGGAGGCTTATAAGCTTGATAAATCAAACCACGCAATGGCAAATAAAAAAGAAAAAGAGACTGAACAGACAGCGGTTGAGAATCTGAACAGCACACTGACCAACGCCGGCGAGAAGCTGGCTGCCAACAAGAAAGTAATTTTCTGGACGCTGGGAGGCATCGCAGTGATCGCAGCATTAGTGATCAGCTACCTGTTCTTCTACCGCACTCCGCACATCAATCGTGCGTACGAGGCCTATAATCAGGTAGAGATCGATGCTGCCGGCAACGATTCGATAGCCGCAGTCAAGTATCAGAAAGTGGCAGACGCCAACAAGGGCAACACAGCCGGCGAACTCGCTGCCCTGTCGGCCGCCGAGGCATTCTACAGCCAGGGCAATTACAAGTCGGCCGCCGAGTACGCCGAGAAGTTCTCGAGCGACGAACCCGTTCTCGACGCCAACGCCAAGATTCTGGCCGGTGACTGCTACGTGAACCTGAAGAACTACAGCAAGGCTCTGGAACTTTACAAGAAGGCCATCAGCAAAGCCGACGGCAATCCTCAGATCGTACCGCGCGTATTGCTGAAGGAGGCCAATATCTACGACGCTCAGAAGAACTATCAGGCAGCCATGGACTGTTATCAGCAGATTCAGGACGAGTTCCCCGCCTTCCAGCTCGGCAACGGCATGACAGTCGAAGCCTACATCGAGCGTGAGAAAGCCCGACTCGGCAAGTGATAATCACAGAAACAAGAAATAAGCTCCGCGTAGTTGTGGAGCGCAGCGCAGGCCCGGTGTCATACATCGGGCTTGCTGTCAATGCCGGGAGCCGTGACGATCCGTCGCAGCATCCCGGCCTGGCGCATTTCCTGGAGCATACCATCTTCAAGGGCACACGCCGCCGCCGCGCCTGGCACATCTCCAACCGGATGGAACGCATCGGCGGCGAGCTCAACGCCTACACCGCCAAGGAGATGACCATGGTCTACACCACAGCCCCTTCCGGCTATACCGAACGGACCCTGGAACTGCTGGCCGACCTGGTGCTCAACGCCTCGTTCCCGACGGTCGAGACCGAACGCGAGCGCGACATCGTGATCGAGGAGATACATTCCTATCAGGACTCGCCGTCGGATGCGGTCTTTGACGAATTCGACGAGCTGATATATGCAGGCTCAGGTCTGGCTCACAACATCCTGGGCAGCGTCGAATCCGTCAGGCAGCTTGACGGCCGTAATGCCCGCGCCTTTCTGGACAGGTTCTATGTCCCCTCGAATATGGCCCTTTACTGCGTGGTGAGCGATCCGGAACGGGCCCTGCGGCTCATCGACAAATATTTCGGAGGGATGCAGTTCACGTTTGCAGGCCATGACCGCCATACGCCCGTGATCGTCGATCACTTCGAACTGGACCGCGACCGCGACAATTCCCAGGCCAATACGATCATCGGCTGCCGCGTACCGGGCCGTTACGATCCGGGCCGCTACGCGCTGATGCTGTTCAACAACATTCTGGGTGGACCGGCGCTGAATTCCATTCTGTGCCAACAGATACGCGAACGCAGGGGACTGGCCTACACCATCGAATCCAATCTGTCGCTGATGTCGGACTGCGGGACATTCTGCGTCTATTTCGGCTCCGAGCATTCCACCGTGGCCAAATGTCAGCGACTGATACTCGAGAATATCGCCCGGCTGGCCGACCGGCGGCTTTCGGACCGGGCGTTCGCACAAGCCCGCGACCAATATTGCGGTCAGCTGAGCGTATTGAGCGACAACCGAGAGAACTGCGCCATGTCGATGGGCAGGTCGTTGCTGCTCTACGGCGACGTTCGCAGTCTGAACCACACAGCCGAACAGATCCGAGAAGTCACCCCCGAGCAACTGCGCGCAGCCGCCGAAACCGTAGCATCACAAAATCTGTCACGACTATCACTGCTATGAAAATAGCCGACATCAATCTTGGAGAGCGCCCCGTGCTGCTGGCGCCGATGGAAGACGTTACCGACCCGTCGTTCCGGCTGATGTGCCGCGAGCAGGGGGCGGCGCTGGTATATACCGAATTCGTCTCGGCCGAAGCCCTGGTGCGCGACATCGCCTCGACGACCCGCAAGCTGGCCATCAATGACGCCGAGCGTCCGGTGGCGATCCAGATCTACGGCCGCGAACCGGAGGCCATGGTTCAGGCTGCAAAAATAGTGGAGCAGGCACAGCCCGACATCATCGACCTCAACTTCGGCTGCCCGGTGAAGAAAGTCGCCTCCAAGGGCGCGGGTGCCGGCATGCTCCGCGACATTCCCAAGATGCTCGACATCACGCGCCGCGTGGTGGAGGCCGTGTCGCTGCCCGTCACCGCCAAAACCCGGCTGGGATGGGACTGCGAGAACAAGATAATCTGCGACCTCGGCCCCCGGCTACAGGACTGCGGCATCAAGGCCCTGGCCGTGCATGGCCGCACGCGTTCGCAGATGTATACCGGTGAGGCCGACTGGACTCTGATCGGTGAGCTCAAGGCCGACCCGCGCATGGAAATCCCGATTATCGGGAACGGCGACATCACCACGCCCGAACAGGCCCGCGACGCGTTCGACACCTACGGCGTCGATGCCGTGATGGTGGGCCGCGCTTCGTTCGGCGCTCCCTGGATTTTCCACGACATCCGCCAGATGCTCGACACCGGAAGCTGGCAACCTCTCCCCGTGCCGGAAAAACTGGATCTGCTGAAGCGACAGATCCGTGAAAGCATCGACCGCATCGACGAATACCGCGGCATCCTGCACATCCGCCGTCACCTTGCGGCCTCTCCCCTGTTCAAAGGCCTTCCGGATTTCCGCCAGACCCGCATCCGCATGCTCCGCGTCGAGACCGAACAGGAGCTTCTCGACCTCCTCGACGAAATCCGTTCCAAATGGCTCGGTTAAATCGGCTGACTGGTGCACAGCCACTCCTTCGGGCGGCAACCTTGTGATCCGAGCATCGGCCACGACCGAAAACCGTTCAGCCACAATCAGCATAGAAGGCATATCAGCCAAGATCTATGTGTCGCAGAGCAAATATAAGATCGGCGACGACTATTCCGAAAATGGTGTTGAAGGAAAAGTCTACAGCATGGAGAATGGCGAAGGACATATATATCGTTACTTCGACGGGGAATATGCATGGTCTAATGAGAAAGTTGACCTTGCGGATGCGGCAAGTCCTACGGATGGACAGGCTAATACCGCGGCAGTGAAGAGAGTGCCGGGATGGAAAGACTTGTATCCGGCATTTGCCAAAGTAGACGAGTTGAATAAAGGAAATGTAACGGGATGGTATATGCCGGCTATGGAGCTGCTCAAATTCCAAAAAATTGATTTACATCTTCCCCTCGGATATGGGTATGACTGTTGGACTTCAACCGGAAAGGGCGTGAATGATGCTATGACCATCAATTACAGCGCAGGTGAGTTTTATGACAATGTACAGAATAGGTCTAAAGGTTACCCACTCCACATTATTGCCGTCCATGATTTCTCTTACGACTTTACCAAATAACCGAGATAACCTGTAAACCTTATCTTACATCACATATCGTGAACCTGAAGGGAGCCGGGCCTGCATAGCCCGGCTCCCTGATTTATTCAAGCATGAAAATTTCAGTTCGGAGGAAGCATGGTAAATTTTTGGAATTCAATAATTTTATACTATATTTGCGCAGAAATATAGTATTCCAATATAACCTAACATGAAAAACCAAAAGACTTGCACATGGCTGACGATACTATTGATGGGAGTGTCATTGGCCAGCTACTCTCCGCCTGCAGAGGCTCAGTTCCTGAAAAACCTTTCGAAAGGACTGGAGAAAGTAAACAAAGCTATCAAGAAAGTAGAGAACGCCACGAAAGGCACGAAAAATTCCGATAGGAAAGCCGATTCCGACAAGGCAAAGGACAGGAAGGCTGCCGAATCAGGCGCCCAAAGCAGCCGGCAGGCGAATAATCCGGCATCTTCCGCCACTCCCGCCAATGCCACCAAAGTGGGGGCCAAGAAGAATAAAAAACCGGCGCTTCTCACGCCCTATCTCACCTGGGACACCAAAGTACTGAACTTTGATCCATATTTTGACAATCTTCCTGATATCAGTGACGGTATCTTCTACCTGTCTGAAACCAACCCGAATTTAGGCGGATATACCAGATATTACAGTTTCTGGACTGTCGACGGCAAGCGTCTGTTTCCTCCGCAGTACGAGCAGATGAGTGGCTCGCAGGGCCATCCCCGTTTCGATTCGGGAGCCTGCGTGATGCGCGAGGCCAAGAAAAAGGACGCTCCCATCATACTCTACGCCGACGGCACCACCCTACCGCTGTCCAAGGACTGGAAATCCATTTCCCCGATCATGGACGGCGTCGCCATGGTGGAAGAAAAGGCGCCCAACGGCGACCTCCGCTATTTCTACATCAACACCAGGGGAAAGAAGATCTGGCCTCACCTCAACGACACGTACACCATTGCGGAACAGATAAAGACCCGGAAGCTTGGCGGCGTGTATATCCGTCCACTCAAGGAAGGACGCCGGGCATTCTTTGATCGCACGGCTAAAAAATGGGGATTTCTGGATGCCCGGGGAAAGATAGTGATAAAGCCGGTTTACACCGAAGTACGCGATTTCTGCGGAGGCTATGCCCTCACCGTATCGCCCACGTCTGATCAAAACAAGCATAAACAGGCCTTTATCGGCATGGACGGAACCGAATATGCCTCGATACCGGAAAATTATTCCTCCCTGGCACCGATGCATGTGGTTTCAAACGTAGGCAACGGAATATTCGCACATCGTCACTTCGATGCCTTGAACACGCATCTAACGGTCTATCATGACGTCGCCACCGGCAAGGAATTGAAACGCTTCAACGGCGGAGGCACCGGATTTTACGACGGTTACGCGTTCGTAATGCTCGAACCGTATGCCAACGACATATATGTGGTAAATACCTCGTTCAATCCCGTCCGGAAGTTCGGCGACCCGGACCACCACATCAACCTTGAGGAGGTGGAATTCAAGGACTTCCCCTGGTATACGGTCGACCATCGGTACGCCATCAACAACGAGGGATACACCGAAATGTATGTGCCGCGCAGTTTTGAGCGTGACGGCAGGCTGGGACAGTTTTCCGGCGACGGCTTCGCCAAGGCTCGCACTGTATTCGATGACCCCTCGGATCCGGACAAGAAGCTGGAATATACGGGATATGTCGATGCGTCAGGTCGCATGAGGGTGGTTTTCAGCAAAAATACACGGGTAAGAGGGCCGTTTGAGGAATTGCCCGGACCACCCAAAGACAGTCTCCCGCCCCGGAAGCCCGGAGATCCGGGAGAGCCAATACCTCCGATTCGACCCATTCCACCGGTACCGCCGGTTCTCCAAAGCGGTGATACGATCCCTGTCGGCCCCGTTGGTCCGGGCCGCGAAGCGCTGAAATATAAGGTCAGCGTGATAGCCAGCCCACCCGAAGGTGGCACCGTCTACGGCAGCGGCGAATATTCCCTGGGGGACACACTTCGCGTCACGGGCAAACCGGCCCGCGGTTTCAAGATTTCCGAAATTTCATGCGACCGGCCCGGCTCGTACACCTCGACGTTCAACAAGTTCGTGGTGGACGGCGACATGGAGATCACGTGCTATTTCGTGAAGGAAGACACCATACAGCCTGTCAACAAAGGGGTCTTCGCAGGCCCGCTGACATGGCTGGAATATCCCCTGAAGGCTTACATGGAACTGGGCAAGGTGGACGGCAACGAATATACCGGCGAATCGAGCGGAGTAATGGCCGTGCTGACCAACGACAACAAGGGTGAGATCAATGTGACCGGCAGCGACGACCATGCAGCCTGGAACTCCAACGTGTTCTTCGCTCCGATGAACGTGCTGGGCATAATGGAAGACAACGGCAAGAAGTACATACGGTTCGACGGAGGCGTAATCAAATACACGCTCGACGTAAAAGACACCACCGGATGGGGCTTCATCAACAATCCGTTCCTGATGTTTGCCATGGCGTTCGACGGCGCGGGCCAGGGAGAGCTGGAGCCCGGAAGCTATCGCGTGGAAATCACCCGGGGATCGCCCGATGAAGGTGAGTTCACTCTCGGAATGCTCGAGCGGAAATCGGGGAAATACGGATGGATTCCGTCCGACGACCCGAGTTTTGTAAAGAAGCTGCCGGGATTCTTCACGCGACGCTATGACAAGGGACTTCCCGCCGATTATCTGGCCGGAGCAACGCTGAAGACCGGCGACGCCGCCAAGATCCAGTGGGAACCTTCGGACCAGTTCTTCGGCAATCCCTCGCTGCTCAAGAGTTTCATCGGAGCTCTCGGCTCGATGTACCGTAAGACGGTGAAGTCCACAGTGCTCGAGGACTACGACATCTGGCAGTTCTCCAACGACATAGACAAACACATCTTTAAACCGATGTGACCATCCGGCATAATTTAGACAAAGAGGCTGCGTCATAATAGGCGCAGCCTCTATTTTTTGAATCTTTTACCTCTTTAGTCGCAAAGTAATGGATTTTATTACATGAATCGCAGGATTTTTTTGTAACTTAGCGGTGAAATCAATTGTTATGGCAATGGCAGAGAAATATCCCATCGGTGTCCAAAGCTTCGCTACGCTTCGTGAAGACGGTTATACATACGTAGACAAGACAAGTTTTATCGAAAAGCTTATCACGGAAGGGACATATTATTTCCTGAGCCGGCCCCGCCGGTTCGGCAAATCGTTGTTGCTTTCTACCATTGAAGCATTTTATCAGGGGCGCAAGGAGCTATTTGAAGGTCTGGCCATTAGCCGCATGGAACATGACTGGCAGCCGCATCCCGTTCTGCACATCGCATTGAACGCCTGGGATTATGATTCGCCCGAAAGCCTGTTGCAGAAATTCAGCTATGATTTCGAACGATGGGAGAAACTTTACGGAACCGAACGACAGGGAGCGCCCCATTCGGAAAGGTTCAGATATATAATCGAACAGGCATACGCCAGCACCGGGCAAAGAGTGGTGATACTTATCGACGAATATGACAAGCCCCTTCTTGACTCTGCCGGCAACAAACCATTGCAGGACATTTACAGATCGCAGCTAAAATCCGTATACGGCAATCTCAAGAACTGCGACCAATATATAGAGTTCGCCATGCTCACTGGCGTGTCCCGTTTCGGCAAGCTGAGCATATTCAGCGACCTGAACAATCTTCAGGACATATCCCTGTCCGAGAAATACAGCGCGATATGCGGCATGACCGCCCAGGAAATCCGGGACAATTTCGATGCAGGAGTCCACGAGCTGGCAGTCCGGAACGAAATCTCGGTCGACGAGGCGTACGCGCAGCTTAAGAAAAACTACGACGGCTATCATTTCTCGCCTGTGTCGCCGGACATGTACAATCCCTTCAGTCTGCTGAACGCACTTTCAAGCGGTTATATCGGAGCATACTGGTTCTCAACCGGCACACCCACCTTCCTGGTAAAGATGATCCGCGACATGCAGATAGACTTACGCGATTTGGAACATGTCGAGGAGAAGCTGAATAATCTGATGGACGCCTCGTTCGACCTTAGCAACGCCATTCCGTTGATGTATCAGAGCGGGTATCTGACCATCCGCAGCTATGACCGTCGTTTCGGTACGGTGCAGCTCGATTATCCCAATGAGGAAGTGGAACAGGGTTTTCTTGACATGCTGATGAAGATATACACCGACAGCCGGTCGGGGAGCAGTGAATTCAACGTTCGGCGTTTTGTGCTTGACGTAGAATCCGGCCGCGTCGATGACTTCATGACTCGGCTTCAGGCTCTGTTCAGCGGCTATCAGTACGACCAGATTGACCTTGGCAATCTCGAGTTGCATTACCGCAACGTGATATATCTGGTAATGAAGCTGATGGGATTCTACACTCACGCTGAGATGCGCACAGCTGCCGGGCGGATCGATTTATTGGTCAAGACTCCGGACTATCTCTATCTGTTCGAGTTCAAGATAAACAAAAGCGCGCAGGCGGCCATGGATCAGATCAACGACCGCGACTACCTCCTTCCCTTCCATGCCGACGGACGCAAGATTATTAAGGTGGGCGTCAATTTCGACGACACCATCCGCTCCATTTCCGAATGGATTGTGGAATTTGAATGATCGCATCACTGTCGCTACATAAATTCTGCAAAGTTCGGAGTAAAACAGCTGCAAAATTCGGAGTCGTTTGGATATTATCCTGAAAATGTGCAACTTTGCACAAATTCTAAAGCGATGAAAAACGAGCATTATATTCCGAGGATAGCGGATGATATATTACGTAAGAAATTACGCACGAGCGGAGCGGTTCTTATAACCGGTCCTAAATGGTGCGGCAAAACATGGACTGCATTGAATGCAGCGAATAGCGTCATATAGAGGATTTCAATTATTTAGGATTCCTGTTGGAATCTTTATTCATGGCGCTGGCAATGAAGTCTTCACAGGGCGTATATGCCGCAGACAATTAAGTAGATACCTCGAAGAGGTTGTTTCTCGATAACCCCACGATGGCTGAGGCCGCGAAGCGTCCTGACAGCCTTCGTGGGGTGTATATCCGGCATAGCACAATTTGGTCGGAGACCATGTTGCTCGCCTTAGGGATCCTATGACACATAAGGCAGTACAGAAACATGGTCTCCGACCAAGTCGTATGGCACCTGTCCGTCCCCACGAAGTACGGAGCCAGCTGACGCTGTTCCGTCCATCGTGGGGTTATCGAGAAACAGCCTCTCCGAGACATCTATTTCATTTCCAGAGCTATATACTCCCACACAAAGGCTTAACTTACAGTCTGCAGCATGAAAATCTAATTAAAATTGCCAACCTGCGAAAATTGGATAATATTAAGGCATTTATGAAGGGAGCCGGACCTGCACAGGTCCAGCTCCTTGATTTATTAAGGTATGAAATTTTTAGTAACAGAACAGTTAATAATGTATTCTACTTTCGGTTAATCGGATTCGATGTCGCGGTAGTTGACCATGAAGTCGAGGTATTTGCGGATGCCGATTGCCAGGCCGACAAGGAAGCCCGCGCCCATACCGGCAAGCAGATATATTTCGGCGCGTGAAGCCCAACCAAAACAGCCGAGCACAACGGCGGCGTACGGTATGAGTATCATCATGAACTGATGATGGCGGCGACGGTAAAACAGTGAACGGTCTATCACCTCCCGCACCGACATACGCGAACAGTCGATGGACCGGATGCCGTTGGCAAGCCAATGATCCATAGTCGAAGACGTGGCGAAAAAGCTGATGAACAGCAACGGTATCACCACCTTCCAAGGCATCTCAAGCCAGGATAAATTATACAGCCCGATACTTACAAACGTCATGGCGAGAGCGATCCAAGAGAAACGCTTGTATTCACGCATCAGCTTCTCGAGGGCCGTTTCCCGTCGGGAATTCATCTGTGGGTTGTAGGGCGAACCGATGCGGCCAGACTCCTGCCATGTTTTCTGTAATTCTTCTGTAGTCATAAGTATATATGTTTTTAGATATTAACGATTTATTTCCGATGATAACCTGGTCTTGATGCGCGAGAGCCGTGTCGCCACATTTCCTTTGGTCAAGCCTGTCACCTCTGCAATTTCCGCATTTGAGCGGTCATCGAGGTGCATTGTCATTATAGCCTTGTCGAGCGGAGACAAACGCGAGATGAGGCAGTGCAGGGCACGCAGCCTTTCTCGGAAAAGATCAGAGGAATCATCATCGGCCGGCTCAGGGAAGATCCCATCAATCGGGGAAGTAAGGACATTACGTTTTCTTTTGCGCAGACATGACACGCAGGTGTTAAGCGTCACTCTATAGATCCACGTGTCGAGACTGGAATCCTCTCTGAATCCGTCAAGACTTTTCCAGACGTTAATCCAGACATCCTGTCGCAAGTCTTCGAAATCCTCGCTGCAATCGGCATAAGAAAGACATATACGGTTCACAAGCTGATCATATCGCCCCGTCAGTTCAAGGAAATATGCTTCGGCGCCCGCTTTCTCCCCTTTGCCGGTATTACCGGAATCGCATCCGGCGACAATTCCCATGATACGTTTCGGATTCCGAGGCCCGAATAACCTTTCTGACAGCCAATGCAGTATTCCTGACATCTTTGCAAAACATTGCAACAACGCGGGCTGGGGATATGATGTATAACTTAGCTCCATTTTTTGAATCGTTTACATCATTAGTCGCAAAGAAAAGATTTTTATTACATGAATCGCAGGATTTTTTTGTAATTTAGCGGAGAAATCAATTGTTATGGCAATGGCTGACGATCTGAAATCCAAAACCGCGCGCACGTTGAAATGGAACACGCTCGACCGCGTGTCCTCGCAGGTGCTCTACGCGGTGACCGGCATCGTGCTGGCCAACATCCTGAGCCAGGAGGACTTCGGACTGGTCGGGGCACTGCTCGTGTTTCAGGCTTTCGCCACACTCTTCGTCGACAGCGGATTCGGATCGGCAATCCTGCAGAAAAAGGATCCCACGGAACGCGATTATTGCACAATATTCTGGTTCAACCTGGCCGTGAGCGTCGGCATCTACTGGATACTCTTCTTCTGCGCCCCGCTGATAGCGGACATCTTTCAGGGCGACCGCCGGCTGATTCCGCTGTCGAAGGTAATGTTTCTGACATTCATATTCAACGGGCTGGGCATGGTTCAGACCGTCAAACTGATGAAGGAAATGAACGTCAGGATGATAGCCGTGGCCAACATGGTCGGGCTGACAGTATCCGGAGCATTGGGCATCGGGCTCGCGTTGGGCGGATTCGGAGCCTGGGCGTTGGTATGGCAGTCAGTTACACTTGGCGCCGTCAAGTCCGGATGGCTCTGGATCACAGGACACTGGTGGCCACGTCTGGGACTCTCCTTAGCCTCGCTGCGCGGCATGTGGCGCCTGGCCATGAGCGTGTTCTCAAGCTCTGCCCTCAACACCTTTTTCCTCTATATTTACTCGTTCGTAATCGGCGCATTCTACAATCTGACATCGTTGGGCGTATACACACAGGCCGACAAATGGTCGAAGATGGGATCGGCCTCCATCTCGCAGGTGCTGACCTCCTCGTTCGTGCCCGTGCTGTCGAAATATCAGGACAATCCCGACCATTTCCGCCAATGCATGCGCCGCATCAACCGGTTCGCCGCGTTTGTGGTCTTCCCGGCATTGGGAGGGCTGGCCCTGATCGGATCCCCGCTGTTCCACACGTTGTTCGGAAATAAATGGGACGCGGCGATCGTGCTGTTCCAGATTCTTGCGGCACGCGGCATCCTGGTGGTCCAGATCTCGTTGCTTAACAACTATCTGCTGGCGTTGGGCTACGGGCGCCGGCTCTTCAGCGTGGAGATAATCAAGGATGTGCTGACCATAGGCGCGCTGCTTGCAACGGTATGGTTCGACAGCCTGATGTGGCTTGTAATCGGCCAGTTATGCGCATCGGCGGCCACGTGGCTTGTCACATTGGTCATAGTGAACCGGTGCACGGGCTACGGCATCGGACGATTTCTGCGCGACAACGGCGCGTTCGCGCTGCCGGCGGCAGTGGCCGTCGCTGTGGCCGGACTGGTGCTGCTCACACCCTGGGCCGCCCCCTTGCAGCTGATCGCTGCAATAATCGCCGGCATCGGCGTTTATCTGGGCTTGCTCGCCGCCCTCCGCGCGCCCGAACTTCCCGAAGCACTCGCCATGCTGCGAAAACATTAAGGACATTTGCTATTTTGAGCAAAATGAACTATCTTTGCGTTTAATATAGAAAACACAGGAAAATTTAAGCATTATAAAAGCTAAAGCGAAAGCATCTAAGCAATTAATATCCAATAATAAAACTCACACATTCAGACGAACCGGGGCAGCGATGTTCGGGTCGTCATCAGAAACACAAAAAGCATGGAAGAATCCAAGAAACCAAAACGGCCGCGCATCGGCGCCGCGGGCGCAAGCATTGCTAATGACTTCGGAGACAATGAAGTTCGCTATGAAAAAGTAAATTACCCTTCGGCCGACACGCACGCCCGCGAGGAAGAGAACAAAGAAGAGGGTCCACGTCAGTATCAGCAGCGGCAGTACGGCTACCAGCAGCGTCCTCAGGGAGGCT
Source organism: Bacteroidales bacterium (assembly GCA_029007645.1). Lineage (GTDB taxonomy): Bacteria > Bacteroidota > Bacteroidia > Bacteroidales > Muribaculaceae > Lepagella. Next base: position 21,505 of record JAQXIE010000083.1, on the reverse strand, counting down.
ATCAGCAGCGTCGGCCCTACCAGCAGCGTCAGCAGAATTATCAGCGTGGCGAAGGAGAACAGGGCGGTTATCAGCAGCGTCAGCAGGGAGATTACCAGCAGCGCCAGCAGGGCGGATATCAGCAGCGTCAGCAGGGTGGTTACCAGCAGCGCCAGCAGGGCGGATATCAGCAGCGTCAGCAGGGCGGATATCAGCAGCGTCAGCAAGGCGGATATCAGCAGCGCCAGCAGGGCGGATATCAGCAGCGTCAGCAAGGCGGTTATCAGCAGCGCCAGCAGGGCGGTTATCAGCAGCGCGGATATCAGCAGCGTCCCCAGGGTGGGTTCCAGCGCCCGCAGGGTAGTATCCAGAACAAGAAATTCACTCCCCGTCCCAAACAGATAGACTACGTACTCGAGGATATCGACCCAACGGCCGAAATCCGACTCAATAAATTCATGGCCAACGCCGGCCTCTGTTCGCGTCGCGAGGCCGACGAATTCATCACCGCCGGCAAAGTCAAGGTCAACGGCAATGTCGTTACCGAACTGGGCACCAAGATCAATCGCGACGACGTGGTGGAATACGAAGACAAGGTCGTTACACCCGAGCGCAAATGCTATGTACTTCTGAACAAGCCTAAGGACTGCGTCACCACGAGCGACGACCCGAACGGCCGCACCACAGTGATGGATCTGGTGAAGAACGCCTGCACGGAGCGCATCTACCCCGTGGGACGTCTGGACCGCAACACCACCGGCGTGCTGCTTCTGACCAACGACGGCGACCTGGCCTCTAAACTTACACACCCCAAGTTTGTCAAGAAGAAGATCTACCACGTATGGACCGACCGCGACATCTCGGAGGATGACATGCAGCGCATAGCCGACGGCATCGAACTGACCGACGGCGAAATCCACGCCGACGCCGTCAGCTATGTGAGCGACGACCGCAACCAGGCCGGCATCGAGATCCACTCCGGCCGCAACCGCATTGTGCGCCGCATCTTCGAGCATCTGGGCTACCGCGTTACCAAACTGGACCGCGTATACTTCGCAGGCCTTACCAAGAAGAACCTGCCGCGCGGCCGCTGGCGTTATCTGACTCAGGAGGAAGTGAACATCCTGCGCCGCGGCGCCTTCGAATAATCATATTTGCCATCATGAAAAGAATAACGATAAAAGAACTTTTGGCTCATTCCGCCGACTACGTCGACAAGACGGTCGACGTGAAAGGCTGGGTCCGCACTCGTCGCGGCAACAAGAACGTACAGTTTGTAGCACTCAACGACGGTTCGACTATCAACAATCTGCAGATAGTCTTTGATCTGTCCAAGACTCCGGAGGAGGCGTTGAAGCCCATCACCACGGGTAGTTCCATCCATGTCCGGGGCAAGTTGGTCGCATCGGCCGGCAAAGGCCAGAGCGTCGAGGTCCAGGCCGACAATTTCGAGATCTACGGCACGGCAAGCCCCGAAACCTATCCGCTGCAGAAGAAGGGCCATACGCTCGAGTTCCTGCGCGAGATCGCGCACCTGCGTCCCCGCACCAATACATTCGGAGCCGTGTTGCGCATACGTCACGCGCTGGCGTTTGCAATCCATAATTTCTTCAACGACAAGGGATTCTATTATTTCCACACACCGTTGATCACGGCCTCCGACTGCGAGGGCGCCGGCGCTCAGTTCCAGGTTACGACACTGCCGCTCGACCAGCTGCCCCGCACCGAAGATGGAGCCGTGGACTACAGAGAGGATTTCTTCGGCAAGATGGCGTCGCTGACCGTCTCCGGCCAGCTCGAAGGAGAGCTCGGTGCCACGGCGCTGGGCAATATCTACACCTTCGGACCTACGTTCCGCGCCGAAAACTCCAATACGCCGCGTCACCTGTCGGAGTTCTGGATGATCGAACCGGAGATGGCCTTCTACGAGATCGAGGACAACATGGATCTCGCCGAGGAATTCATCAAATACTGCATAGGATATGCACTGGAGCACTGCGCCGACGACATCCGGTTCCTCAACGACCATTTCGACAAGGAGCTGATCGACCGTCTGCACTTCGTGCTTAAGAACGATTTCGTGCGCCTCCCCTACACCGAGGGTGTGAAGATCCTGGAGGAGAGCGGCAAGAAGTTCGAGTTCCCGGTATACTGGGGAGTCGACCTGGCGTCGGAGCATGAGCGCTACCTGGTCGAGGAGCACTTCAAGCGTCCGGTGATTCTGACCGATTATCCCAAGGAGATCAAGGCGTTCTACATGAAGATGAACGACGACGGCAAGACCGTGCGCGCCATGGACGTGCTCTTCCCGAAGATCGGCGAGATTATCGGCGGATCGCAGCGCGAGGAGGACTTCGACAAGTTGAGCAAGCGCATCGAGGAACTGGGCCTGACGGGCATGGACTGGTATCTGGACACACGCCGTTACGGATCGGTGCCCCACTCAGGCTTCGGACTGGGCTTCGAGCGTCTGGTGCTGTTCGTGACCGGCATGCAGAACATCCGCGACGTGATCCCGTTCCCGCGTTACCCGAAGAACTGCGAGTATTGACAAGGTGCCGATGCGGAAACATCTGAGGTCAATCATAGCAATACTGATATCGATCCTGCTTTTCGGAGCGGCCGACGCCGCTGCCGAAAGGCGGGATTCCCTTGTAGTGAGTCTGGTGACCTGCTGGCCCGGTTCGGAAGTCTACGAGCTGTGCGGCCATTCGGCCCTGCGCATGCGCAATGCCGACGGCAGCGAGGACTTTGCCTGGAACTACGGGCTGTTCGACTATACGGAGCCGCACTTCGTATATCGGTTTGTCAAGGGAGAGACCGACTATATGATGGGTCCCATCCCCTTCGGTCTCTTCGCGGCCGAGTATGCCCGCCAGGGACGCCGCGTGCTGGAACAGGAGCTGAATCTGACCAACGACGAAGCGCTGCGCCTGCGCGCCCTGCTCCGCGAGGAATCGCGGCCCGAAAACCGCACATACCGATACAATTATGTGCGCGACAACTGCGCCACGCGCATCACCGACAGGGTGTCGCAGGCCTTGGGTCAGTTCATCGTCTTTCCCGATACGCTGAGATTCGGCACGTTCCGCGACGAGATGCGCTCGTTCCACCGGAACTATCCCTGGTACCAGTTCGGCATCGATATGGCATTGGGTTCGGGGCTGGACTACAAGCTGCGCCCCAACGAGGAGATGTTCACGCCGATCGTCATGTCGGAGCGGTACGCCGGGGCCCATCTTGCCGACGGCAGGCAGCTGGTACGGGCCACGCGCGAGCTGGTTCCCGACTCGGGACATGCCACGCTCGGTCCGACGCCGTTCTATGCAGCGCCGATAGGAGTCAGCATCGCGGTTCTTGTGATTATCGGCGCGCTATGCGCCTGGATGCTGTGGCGCCGCCGCTTGCTGCGATGGGTATTCGCCCTCTGGTTCGCCGTGCTCGGCACCGTCGGATGCATCATAGCGTTCCTGGTGTTCGTTTCACAGCACGAGGCCACGAGTCCCAATATGCTCATAGTATGGCTCAACCCGCTGCAGCTGCTGCCCCTGTTCACCATCTGGTCGCGGCGCACGCGCTGGATCACCACCGCCATGGCCTGGTACAATCTGGCCGCTGTGGGAATCCTGCTTATCCTGTGGCCATTCCAGCAGCAGTCGGCCAACACGGCGTTTTTCCCGCTGATGGCCGCCACGCTATTGCTGGCCCTGACTTACGCAATATTGACGGCAAAAAAAAGTTATAATATAGATAGAACCTACCACAACATATCGAAGCATGAAAAGGTTGGCAGCCACGATGATGGCGGGGCTGGCCGGACTGGCGGCCGTCGCGGCTCCGGTGTCCGGAAGCAAGCCCCGGCTCGTGGTCGGAATAGTCGTTGACCAGCTGCGCACGGACTATGTGGAGCAGCTGCGGAACCTCTTCGGAGAGAAGGGGTTCAATACGTTCATGCGCGACGGCCAGTACATGCGCGATGTCGATTTCGGCAGTGCCGGGCTGGATGTGGCCAGCGGAACGGCCGAGGTTCTGACCGGTTCCTGGCCTGCCTATACGGGCGTACCCGGGGCGATGGTCTACGATTCGGAGACCTCGATGATGCGTCCTGTTCTGGCCGCTCCGTCGGCCACCGGGTCGTACAGCAACAATTCATTCAGTCCCGAAGGGCTGCGGCTCTCGACGATTGCCGATGAGATGGCAATTGCCTCCGACGGCAAAGCGCAGATCTACTCTGTGGCCGCCGACCCGCAGCAGGCCGTAATACTGGCCGGCCATGCCGCCAACGGCGCGGTATGGGTCAACAACACTTCGGGGCTCTGGGCCACAGGCTCATATTACGGCGCACTCCCCTCGGTGGCGCAGAAAGCCAACGTGCGCGGCGCGCTGACACATCGTGTGGACACCATGCAGTGGCGACCGCTGGCCGCCACAACCAGGTATATTCAGGCCGGCACGGGCCGCGCTCCGCAATTCTCATATAAGTTTGCGCGCAACGACCGCGACCTTTACCGCAAGGCCGTGCTCACGCCGGGCGGCAACGCCGCGGTGACCGACATGGCCGTCGACCTGATCGGCATGCTCAGTCCCGATGCCTCGCGCCCGGGGATGGTCAACATCGGATATACCGTAGCCCCTTACCGTTTCGCCAACGGCGATGCGGAGGCCGAGACCACCGATGCCTATCTGAGGCTGGATGCCCAGATAGGCCGTATCATCGATGCCGTCGACCGCTACTGCGGTCGTGAGAACGCCGTGATCTGGATCACCTCGACGGGCTACTACGAGGCGGCGGCTACCGAAGACAAGAAATACCGGCTGCCCGGCGGCGAGTTCTCGGCACGTCGCGCCAAATCGCTGCTCAACTCCTATCTGACGGCACGCCACGGCAGCGCCGATTATGTGGCGGCCATACGCAACGGCAATATCTATCTTGACAACAAAGCCATCGAAGCCCGCAACCTCAGCCCCGAGGCCGTGGCCGACGAGGCCCGCCAGTTCGTGGCCCGAATGAGCGGCGTGGAACGGACTTTCACCCGTGCCGAAATACTCAGCGCGACAAATCCGACCACCCTGGCGCTCAACCGCAGCTATGATCCCAAGACCGGCGCCGACATTCTGATACAGCTCGCTCCGGGATGGTCGATGGCCGACGACGAGTCAGCCATCAGCACTCACAACAAACCGATGCGCCAGATGCCGGTCATGACCCCGGCGTTCATCCTGGCTCCCGCAGTCAAGGCCCAGACCGTATCGACTCCCGTCGACGCCACGGCCATCGCGCCCACCGTGGCCGGAATACTGCGCATCCGGTCGCCGAACGGCGCCCGCACCCGTCCCCTCTCCTTCTGAAGCCTTTTTTATTCCATTTAATCAAGAAATCAATACCGGGAACACGTTCCCAGCACATATATGTTTAGTTCAGTTTTAAAGAAACTGTTCGGCAACCAGTCAGAGCGCGCAGTACGACCTCTGTGGAACCGCCTGAACAACGAAATCAACCCCATCAGCGAGCAACTGACATCGCTGAGTCATGATGAGCTTCGCGGCCGTATCGACGTAATCCGCGACAATATCCGCGGCAACGCCCGCAAATACAAAGACCGCATAGCCGAAATACGCAGTCAGATCGAAAGTCTGGATTATGACAAGCGCGAGTCCCTGTGGAAGGAGATCGACGACACACGCGAAGAAATGTTCAAGAATTACGCCAAGGATCTTGACGCCGCGTTGCCCGAGGTGTTCGCCGTGGTCAAGGAGACAGCCCGCCGATTCGCCAACAACGAGACTATCGAGGTGACGGCCACCGAGGCCGACCGCCAGCTGGCCCTGCAGGGCAAGGACTTCATCACTATCGACGGCGACAAGGCCATCTACAAGAACAGCTGGGTAGCCGGCGGCAACATGATGACCTGGGATATGGTGCACTACGATGTGCAGCTGATCGGCGGTATGGTGCTCCACGGCATCATGAACGGCGACAAAGTCGGCAACAACATCGCCGAGATGGCCACCGGTGAAGGAAAGACGCTGGTGGCTACGCTGCCTGTGTTCCTGAACGCGCTGACCGGCGAAGGTGTCCATGTGGTCACGGTCAACGACTATCTGGCCAAACGCGACTCCGAGTGGATGGGTCCGCTGTATCAGTTCCATGGCCTGACCGTGGGCTGCATCGACAAGACCGAGCCCAACTCGCAGGAACGCCGCGACGTATACAACAGCGACATCACATTCGGAACCAACAATGAGTTCGGTTTCGACTACCTGCGCGACAACATGGCCACTCAGGTCGAGGACCTGGTGCAGCGCGAGCAGCATTACTACGCGATTGTCGACGAGGTCGACTCCGTGCTGATCGACGACGCCCGTACGCCTCTGATCATCTCAGGTCCTATCCCCAAGGGCGACGACCAGATGTTCAACGAGTTCAAGCCCAACGTCGAGAAGGTGGTCAACGCCCAGCGCAAGCTGGCCCAGCAGCTCCTGCTCGAAGCTAAGGAGAAGATCGGCAAAGGCGAGACCGAAGAGGGTGGCCTGGCACTGTTCCGCGTTTACAAGGCTCTGCCCAAGCATGGCCCGCTGATCCGTTACCTCAGCGAGGACGGCATCAAGAACCTGCTGCTCAAGGTCGAGGCCAAGTACATGCAGGACAACAACCGCGAAATGCCCAAGGCCGTTGAGCCCCTCTACTTCGTGATCGACGAGAAGAACCACTCCATCGAGCTGACCGACAAGGGTATAGAGGTGCTGACAGGCACCACCAGCGACCCCGATTTCTTCATCCTGCCCGACATCGCCTCGCAGCTGAGCGAGGTCGAGAACGAGGACCTGACCCATGAGGAGAAGAAGGAGAAGAAAGACGAGCTGCTGCAGAACTACAGCATCAAATCGGAGCGCGTACACACGGTGAACCAGTTGCTGAAGGCCTACACCCTGTTCGACAAGGATGTGGAATATGTGATCGACGACAACAAAATCAAGATTGTCGACGAGCAGACGGGCCGAATCATGGAGGGACGCCGCTACAGCGACGGTCTGCATCAGGCCATCGAGGCCAAGGAAGGCGTGAAGGTCGAGGCCGCCACGCAGACCTACGCCACCATCACGTTGCAGAACTATTTCCGCATGTATCGCAAGCTGGCCGGTATGACCGGTACGGCCATGACCGAAGCCGGTGAGTTCTACGACATATATAAGCTGGAAGTAATCGAGATCCCGACCAACCGTCCGGTGATCCGCGACGATATGAACGACCGCGTATACCGCACCAAGAAGGAGAAATATGCTGCCGTGATCCAGGAAATCGAAGACATGGTGGCTCAGGGACGCCCTGTGCTGGTTGGTACGACTTCGGTCGAGATCTCGGAACTGCTGTCCAAGATGCTGAAGTTGCGCAAGATCGAGCACCAGGTGCTGAACGCCAAGCTGCACCAGCAGGAGGCCGCGGTTGTGGCCCAGGCCGGTCAGAAGGGCACCGTGACCATCGCCACCAACATGGCGGGCCGTGGTACGGATATCAAGCTCTCGCCCGAAGTCAAGGAGGCGGGAGGTCTTGCCATCATCGGCACGGAACGTCACGAGTCACGCCGCGTCGACCGCCAGTTGCGCGGTCGTGCCGGCCGTCAGGGCGACCCGGGAAGCTCGGTGTTCTTCGTCTCGTTCGAGGACCAGGTGATGCGTCTGTTCGCCAACGACCGCGTTGTGAAGATGCTGGACCGTCTCGGCTTCAAGGAGGGCGAGATGATCGAGAACTCAATGGTCACAAAGAGTATCGAGAACGCTCAGAAGCGCGTCGAGGAGAACAACTTCGGTATCCGTAAGCGTCTGGTGGAATACGACGACGTGATGAACGCCCAGCGTAACGGTGTCTACGGCAAGCGTCAGAACGCGCTGCGCGGCGAGCGTATCGGTATGGATATCGCCAACATGGTCTACGAGCTGGCCTCCGACCTGGCCAACGGCGCATACCAGTCATATCAGGACTTTAGCGACGAGGTTTACAAGTCGCTGTCGATGGAGATGCCTTTCACCGAAGAGGAGTATCCGAAGATGAACGCCGACGAGATCGCCGACCGGCTTGCCGAGGCTGCGATGGAAGACATGGCCCGCAAGAAGGAACGTATCGCAGCGGCCGCCATGCCTTACGTAAAGGAATTCGTGGAGGAGCGCGGGGCACAGGGCCCGATCGGAGTACCTGTGACCGACGGACGCCGCATGTTCAACATCCGCGCCGATATCCAGGAATGCTACGACAACGAATGCAAGCCTCTGACCAAGGCCTGGGAGAAGGCCGTACTGCTGTCGAGCATCGACCAGGCATGGCAGGAACAGCTGCGCGAGATGGACGAACTGCGCCATTCGGTGCAGAACGCCGCCTACGAGCAGAAGGACCCGCTGGTGATCTACAAGATCGAGGCGTTCGAACTCTGGAAGAAAATGCTCTGGGAGCTGAATTCGAAGGTAGTGGGCACGCTGATGCGCGGTCATATCGCAGTTCCCGACTATGAGGAGAACAAGAAGGCCGAGGAGGCTCAGAAGGCGGCTCAGGCAGCCCAGATGGCAGCCCAGGAGGCAGCTCGCCGCGCCAGCAGCTACAATCCCTATGCCGGCTACAGCACGACCCGCGAGACCTACGAGGGCGAATACGCCCAGCGCGAGGCCGCCCGCAATGTGAACCGTCCCGCTACGGGCACACGTCAGCCCGCCAAGGCCCAGCCAAAGGTTGGCCGCAATGATCCATGCCCCTGCGGATCGGGCAAGAAATACAAGAACTGCTGCGGCAAAAACCAGTAAGTCTATGCAATATTTCATGATAATCGACGGCCAACAGCGCGGCCCGTTCCAACGCGACATGCTGGTGATGCAGGGACTTCGTCCCGACACCTACGTGTGGCGCGAGGGAATGCCCAACTGGGCTCCGGCATCGACGATGCCGGAACTGGCCGATTTGCTGATCGAGGAGAGCGCCTTCGGCAGCTACGCCCGTCCCGAGGAACCGGCGCCCCCTTACAATGCCAACGGCAATGCGCAGGGCGGTTTCCGGTCATCGGCCTACGGCCAGCAGCCTTACGGTCAACAACCCTATAGCCAACAGCCTTACGGTCAACAACCCTATAACCAACAGCCTTACGGTCCGCCCGCGGCACATACCAATTGGTTTCCCTGGGCCATCGTTTCGATGGTGCTGGGGATCCTGTCAAGCTTAATCGGCCTGATTTTCGGCATCATTGCCACTGTCAAGGCCAAGAAAGCCAACGACCTGTACAACCAGGGCATGAATGCCGAAGCGAGTTCGGTCAATTCGACGGCGATGACCATGACCATTCTGGCGTTCGTGTTCGAAGTGATCGGCATCGGCTCTTCGATATGGCTGCTGTCGTCGGGCGTGCTTCAGTCGCTGTCGCCGTTGTCGTTAATCTGATCCTAGATCCGAGCCGTGGCTAAGTATTATGCGATGATCAACGACCGCCGGTGCGGGCCCTTCACCCTGGAGGAGCTCGCCGATGCCGGCGTGCGCCCCGACACATATGTATGGAGCCGCGACCTGCCCGACTGGACCCATGCCGACGAGGTGGCCGATATCTGCCAGTTCTTCCGGAAACGCATCGCCGATCTGAAGCGGCCCCGACCCGTACCGCTTCCTGCGGCAGCTGAGGAAACCCAGGCTGCCCAGGAGGAAACTCCGGAACGGATCTGGCTGCACAATCTGCCGGAACCGGAGGAGGACCCGGCCGACCACGATCCCAGCCAGCCGCCACCGCCGATGCTGCTGCCGCTTGCGATCATGGTGACGCTGCTCTGCTTTCCTCCTACCGGCATTGTCGCCATCTACTTCGCCATCAAAGCCCGCAAGGACTGGGCGGAGGCCTGCCGCAGCGATTCCAGAAGCTCGGCACAGCTCTACTCCGACAGCGAACGCCGCGACATCCGCACACATATGGCCGCCTGCGTGCGACGATCCATGATGTGGACCGGCATATCGGCTTTCCTCGGCATGATCGTTTACGCTGCAATCGCCAGATTCTGGTGACACTTAGGCACCAATCCATCAAATTGAATCAAAAACATACTTAAGATGTTGAACAATAAATCAGTACTCATTACCGGGGGAACCGGAAGTTTCGGAAAGAAGTTCATCGAGACTATCCTGAACCGCTATCCGGAAGTGAAACGCATCGTGATCTACAGCCGCGATGAGTTGAAACAGTTTGAGCTGAAGCAGAAATATCCTCACGATCAATATCCTCAACTGCGGTTTTTCATCGGCGATGTACGCGACGGCGAACGGCTGAAGCGTGCCTGTCAGGGCATAGATGTGATAATCCATGCCGCGGCCATCAAGCAGGTCGACACGGCCGAGTACAATCCCGAGGAATGCATCAAGACCAACGTCAACGGGGCGCAGAACGTGATCAACGCCGCGCTCGAGACCGGTGTGAAGCATGTCGTGGCACTGAGCACCGACAAAGCCTGCGCGCCGATCAACCTCTACGGCGCCACCAAGCTGACGAGCGACAAGCTCTTCACCGCCGCCAACAACATCAAGGGAAGCAATCCGGTGAAATTCTCGGTGGTGCGTTACGGCAACGTGATGGGATCACGCGGATCGGTGATACCGTTCTTCATCAGTAAGCGTGACAACGGCGCCAAGGAGCTGCCTATCACCGACATGCGCATGACGCGGTTCAACATTTCGCTGCAGGCCGGAGTTGATCTGGTGCTCTGGGCCATCGAGCACCATCTGGGCGGCGAGATCTTCATCCCCAAGATACCGAGCTACCGCATCTGCGACGTGGCAACGGCCATCGCGCCCAATCTGCCTCAGGTCGAAGTGGGCATCCGCCCCGGCGAGAAGCTCCACGAGGAGATGATCACGGCCACCGACGCTCTCAACACCATCGACATAGGCCAGTACTACGCCATACTCCCCTCGGTGTCGTTCCAGCACACCCGTGAGGACTATACGCGCCATCACAACGGAACACCGGTGCCCGACGGCTTCCATTACAGCAGCGACAAGAACACCGAATGGGAGACTGTCGAGACCATGCGTGAGAAAATCCGCAAATTCGTCGACCCCAATTTCGAAGTGAAATGAAAGTAATACCATACGGCCGTCAGTGCATCACCGACGAGGACATCGAGGCAGTAGCCGAAGCTCTGCGCAGCGACTATCTGACGCAGGGGCCGCGCATCGCGGAATTCGAGCGGAAGTTTGCCGACTATGTCGGAGCTCCCGAAGGCGTTGCGGTGAGCAATGCCACGGCAGGACTGCACATAGCATGCAAGGCGCTCGGAGTCAAGCCCGGCCAGCGGGTGATCTGCACACCGATCACCTTCGCGGCATCGGCCAACTGCGCGCGCTATTGCGGCGCCGACGTCACATTCTGCGACATCGACCCGAAGACGTTCCTGATTGACTACGACAAGCTGGAGGCAATTCTGAGTTCGCATCCGTCAGGGACCTTCGCCGGTGTTATCGCCGTGGACTTCGCGGGATATCCTCTCGACATGCCGCGGTTGCGTGAGATAGCCGACCGTCACGGATTGTGGATCATCGAGGATGCCTGCCATGCGCCCGGCGCGTGGCGGGAAGATGCCGCAGGTGTGAAGCAGCATGCCGGCAACGCCCGGTTCGCCGACTGTACCGTCTTTTCGTTCCATCCCGTGAAGCATATCGCCACCGGCGAGGGAGGCATGGTCACAGCCGCCCGGCCCGAAGTGATCGAAGGCCTGCGCCTTTATCGGTCGCACGGCATAACCAAGGATCCGGCACGCCTTGAGAAAAACGACGGCGGATGGTATTATGAAATGCAGGACCTGGGTTTCAACTACCGCATCACCGACATCCAGGCAGCCCTGGGCATCAGCCAGCTGAAGCGCGCCGATGCCGGACTGGCACGCCGTCAGGAAATCGCCGGGCGTTACGACCGGGAACTCGCCGGCATCCCCGGCCTCGTCACACCGTTCCGCGAGTCCGGACTGCTCCACGCATTCCATCTCTACGTGATCCGCACTCCTCGGCGCAAGGAACTCTATGACTTCCTGCACGATCGCGGCATTCTGGCACAGGTACATTATGTACCGCTGCACCTCATGCCCTACTACCGCGAGCAAGGTTGCCGTCCCGGCGACTGCCCCGAGGCCGAGGCTTATTATTCCGAGTGCCTGTCGCTGCCGATGTTCCCCACGCTTACCGACGAGGACCAGACACGCGTGATCGAGACCGTCAAAGAATTTTTCAAATGATAGCTATAATCCCGGCCCGGGGTGGTTCGAAACGGATACCGGGCAAGAATATCCGGCCATTTCTGGGCCATCCGGTGATCGAATACTCCATCCGTGCGGCACTTCAGAGCGGCTGTTTCGAGCGGGTGATGGTATCGACCGATTCCGAGGAGATAGCGGCTGTGGCCCGCAAATGCGGGGCATGGGTGCCCTTCCTGCGGTCGGAGGCCACGAGCAATGATTACGCCACTACGGCCGATGTGGTGACCGAGGTGCTTCAGCGCCTGCAGGAGCAGGGGGTCAGGTGCGACAGCTTTGCCGTGATTTACGCCACGGCTCCCTTCCTGACCGCCGAGACGTTGAGACGGGGCGCGGCGTTGCTCGATGCCGGCCGCGCTGCGGCTTTCACCTGCGTGGAGTATTCATACCCCGTGCAGCGCTCGCTGCTGATCGAGGATGACTGTGTGCGCATGGCCGAACCGCAGTATCTCACCACCCGTTCGCAGGATCTGCAGAAGCACTACCACGATGCCGGACAATGCTATTTCTCCACTGTCGACGCCTTCCGGAAGTGCGGTTCGCTCTGGGGTCCCGATACGGCTCCGATCCTGCTCAGCGACCTGGAGGTCCAGGATATCGACACGCCTGTGGACTGGCAGCTCGCCGAACTGAAATACCGGCTGCTTCATCCCGAAGGTCCGGATTTCGCGAAGTCGGAGCCACAGGGCCTCAAGGCGCTGGAAGGACCTCTGCGTGCATTCCTGCTGACACCTTACGAAAAACTGTCGGACTCAATGAGCGAACGCATGCGCCAGGGCCGCAATCTTCCGGAGATACGCAATCGCATGACCGACCGCGACGAGATTCCGGCCGACAGCCACCGGAGCTTCGTGGCATCGCTCGCCGACCGTACTGACAAGGCCTATTTCGCCGTGCAATATTCCTATGGGCCAGAAACAGAGCCGGAAACTGTCGGTTCGGTAACGCTTAGCGATCTGGGGTCAGGCGATCTGGAACGCGGCATATGGATCTTCCCCGAAAGCCAGGGCAACGGCTATGCACGGGCTCTGATGGCGCTACTTTACGCCAGACTTGCGGAACTGGGTTACAAGCATGTCTACACGCGCGTGCGCCGCGACAATGACGCCTCGCGCAATCTCGACCTCTATATGGGAGCCGTCGAAATCGAACCGGCCCGGCTTCCCGGGGCCATGCTCCCGGCCGACCCCGACATGGTATACTATCGCTATGACCTGTGACGGCCGACTGCCCGAGCTGCTGATGCGCGCCGACGCCTCGGGACAGACCGGCTTCGGGCATCTGGTGCGCACCTGCGCCATGGCCGGAAACATGCGCCGAGATTTCCTTTGTCGTATCTACAGCTGGGACTCCACGGGAGCCCCGCTCTCCGACTGGGCGCGGCAACAGGCCGCCGATGCCGGCGCTGAAATTTCCGCAATCGAAGCTTCTACCATGCAGGATGCCGACCGCGCTTTTATCGACATTCTGGACGCATCGCCGGAACCCCCTCTGACCGTTCTTGACAATTACTATTTCCAGGCCGACTACCAGCACGAGGTGCGCCGCAGGTCCAAGGCGCTGATATGCCTCGACGACATGCACGACCGTCATTTCGTCGCCGACCTGCTCATATCGTTTGTACCGCTGCCGCGCAGTCTCTTCTCGATGGACCGCCACACGCAGTTTCTGAGCGGCTTCAGATACGCATCACTTCGCGAGCCGTTCATGCTGCCCCGGCGCAATCTGCCCCGAGGCAGCGTGGTTGTCGCCATGGGAGGCGCCGACCCGCTGGGACTCACCGACCGGATTGTGCCGATGCTACGGAAGGCTATGCCTGAGCCGGTAATCGAAATCGTTGCCGGCGCCGGTGTGCGGATCGGCTCCGCTATCGACGGGCTGTACCGCACCGTCGTGCACCGCAATCTGAATGCCGGCGAGATGGCCGCGCTGTTCGACCGCGCGATGCTTGGTGTCTTTCCGGCAAGTACTATTTGCCTGGAGGCCTTCGCCCGCCAATGCCCGGTGGCTGCCGGATTCTTCACCGACAACCAGCTTGATTTCTACCGCACGGGAGTAGAGCAAGGTCTCTTCATCCCCCTCGGCGACCTCCGCACGACCGACCTCTCCCCCCTCCGGAATCTTTCCGCTCTTCCTTCCGCCGACAATCTTCCCGATTTCCAGGCAGGCCGGGCCGAACTGATCTCATTGTTCCGCCAACTCGCCGACGACTAAGCATCTGCAAGGCCGCAAATGCAATTGATGTGTCATTTGCTTTTAAATTTGAAAAATATTGTATATTTTTGCGCATCAATTACTCGCAAGATAGCAAAATGACAGGAGACAGCATCCGTCTCCCGGGTTTGCAGCAACAGATATACAATGAAGACCGATCAGAAGAAGCCTACCGCCATTCTGCGCATGCATTGCCAGGACCAGCCGGGCATCATAGCCGTAATCACCGAATTTATCACAACCAATTCCGGCAATATCATCTACCTTGACCAATATGTTGACCGCGCCAACGGCACATTCTACATGCGTGTGGAATGGGAACTCGACGGTTTTCTGATTCCCAAAGAGAAGATCATCGACTATTTCGACACGCTCTATGCCCACCGCTACGGGCTGGATTATCATATCAGTTTCTCGACCCATCGCCAGAAGATGGCCATCTTCGTCAGCAAGATGTCGCATTGCCTCTACGACATGCTGTCGCGTTACCAGGCCGGAGAATGGGACGTCGAGATCCCGGTAATAATCAGCAACCATCCCGACCTGGCCTACATCGGCGAGCAGTTCAACATTCCGTTCGAGGTTGTACCGGTGACGCGCGACAACAAAGCGGAGATGGAGCAGAAGGAGTTCGAGATACTCGACCGCTACGGCATAGATTTCATAGTTCTGGCGCGCTACATGCAAGTATTGTCGGAGGAGTTCATGGCCCGGTATCCGAACCGCATCATCAATATCCACCATAGTTTTCTGCCGGCCTTCATCGGAGCAAAGCCCTATCATCAGGCCTACGAACGCGGCGTGAAGCTGATCGGAGCCACCAGCCATTATGTCACCGCCGACCTGGATGCCGGACCCATCATCGAACAGGACGTGACACGCATCACCCACCGCGATTCGGTGAGCGATCTGGTCAAGAAAGGAAGGGATTTGGAAAAGATTGTACTGTCGCGTGCCGTCGAGAAGCATATTCAGCGCAAGATCCTGACCTATAACAACAAGACCGTGGTCTTCTCATAAGAAGCCTAAGCGGCATTCAGGAAATGCTGCGCGCGTCCTCGAGCTGCTGCTGATGCCTCAGTTCCTCGGGCGACTGTGATCCGAGTACGGCGGGAGCGGCCATCAGGACCTCTTCGACGATATTACCGTCCGACGAGCGCATGGCGCGCATCAGCTCCGATCGCGGGCTGACGCATACCGCTGCATTGTAGGCCAGACTCAGGAACATAAGCCATATCGCCCAGGAAATCACGGCGCCTCCCAGGCGGCTCGGAATCCCTGGCTCGCGGCCTCGGAAGGGCCACACCACCATGGCCGTGGCATAGCGGAACACAAAATAAACGGCCGTGAACACAAGTCCACAGCCGGCAGTGGTGAGAATATACGTTGATTCGGTACGACCCAGTACGCCCGGGAAAGCGTCGGCCATAGCATTGGCGGCCGGCTGGCAGAACACATGGGCGCATACGATTCCGACCAGGAGACCGATAACCCGAGGAAGCTGACGGACCGTACCGAGACGGAAACCGTAAGCCAGCGCCCACGCCTGCACCAACAGGGCTATCAGCGACAGAAACATTTCAATTGATTTTTTCCACCAGAGCCACAGCCATGGCGGAGATGCCCTCCTTGCGGCCTTCGAAACCGAGCCGTTCGGTGGTCGTGGCCTTGACCGACACGGCATCGACGTCCGTCTCCATCACCCGGGCCAGAGTCTGCCGCATGTCGGGGATAAAAGGCATCAGTTTAGGACTCTGCGCGCAGATGGTTATGTCGACATTGCCCACGGCATAACCGCTGGAAGCGACGAGGCGCATCACGTGGCCGAGCAGGATCTTGCTGTCGATTCCTTTGTAAGCGGGATCGGAATCGGGGAAATGTCTTCCTATGTCACCCAGGGCCAAAGCACCCAACAGGGCGTCGCACAACGCGTGAATCGCCACATCGGCGTCGCTGTGTCCGTCGAGCCCGTGCGTATGGGGCACCTTCACCCCGCAGAGCCACAAATCGCGACCCTCGACGAGACGGTGCACGTCATATCCCTGTCCTATCCTTATCGTTCCCATTATTTCCTGCGTTTGCCTATCAGATCGCGCAGACCGTCCATATCGAAGGTCAGCGTGAACCGCAGCGTCTGGTCCAGAGGGCTGCTCTGCGCCGTGGCCAGCATGTAGCTGGCGTCGAGTTGCACGACATTGAGCGAGAAGCCGGCTCCGAATGCGAAATAGCTTCGGCCACCCTTATTGGGATGCTCGTAGTTGTAACCCAGACGTCCGAAGAACTGCTGGTTATAGACATATTCGATACCGGCCGAGACGCCGATTTCCTGAAGTTCCTCCTTGAATCCGCCGGGGGCGTCGCTGAACGATTTGAAGATACCCGTAATGGGCGACATCGTATTCCATTTGTCCCAGGCCTCCTGCCACGCCTCGGTGCTGTCATAGCTCTGCACACGCGGCATGGTGGGAACCAGCAGTTTGTTCAGGTCCAGGCCCACCGACAGTGAGTGGTAATCGGCCAGAGGAAACATGAAGTTGGCTCCCAACCGCAGGTTGGTGGGCAGAAAGTAGTTGTTCGTGCCTCCGTCGTAGCTCACCTTCGTACCGACATTGCTGATATTGAAACCGAACGAGAACTGGCATTCGTTAC
The DNA here is from genome assembly GCA_029007645.1 of Bacteroidales bacterium. Lineage (GTDB taxonomy): Bacteria > Bacteroidota > Bacteroidia > Bacteroidales > Muribaculaceae > Lepagella. The sequence continues at coordinate 4,399 of JAQXIE010000083.1, read as the reverse complement.
GTCCGATCATGGGATAAGTCACATAGTAGCCCGCCAGGTCGACCGAGAAGGCATGCGCCGCGGAGTTGGTCTCGCCGGTCTGCGTGTCCTGGAACGACAGGTCGGACAGGATGTAGCGCAACACTACGCCCATCGAGAACTTCGACGACAGTTTGCGCGAATATCCCAGGTCGAAAGCAAATTCATAGGGGTGAATCACCTGCGCGTTGATGTTATCGCCGCCGTCCGACCATCCCGTGGCCACCTCGCCGAGCGAGAAATAGCGGAACGAGGCCGAAATGGCCTGATTGTCGCTATGCCCTATCTTGTAGTAACCCGACAGATTGGCAAGGAAGATGTCGTTGACAATCTTGCGCAACCACGGGGTGTAGCTGAGGCTCAGACCGCCCGTACTGTAACCGAACGCATATTTCGAGGGGTTCCAATACTGCGAGTTCATGTCCGGATCGGTAGCCGCACCGAGATTTCCCAGCGACGAGGCGCGGGCATCCGGAGCTATGCTGAGCGTAGTCACACCCGTATTGACCGGGTTGAACATATCGCTTTTTATATCGTCCTCAGCCATAGCCGACACCGACAGCGCCGACAGAGCCAACAAGATAACTTTCTTGATATTTCTCATATCAATTATAACTTGAAAACGGCAAATATATTGCAGATTAGTCAATGACTTGGACAGGTGCGAAATCGGATGCGCCGACACGGCCGTCGGTGTACATCACGGCGGCGCGGTAAGCTCCGGCCGGCATCTCCGAGCAATCCCAGGTCATCGTCGACGATGTGCATTCCGTTTCATAGACCATGTTGCCCTCGGCATCGTATATGCGCAACATCAGACCGTCGCAAACGGTGCCGGTGACCCTGAAGTTCACGCTGTCGAGAGCATAGGTATGCTCGGCCTCAAGTATGAAGGCCGGAGCGGCGGGGATTGTGAAATCCAGAGTCTGCGTGCTGGAGACATTTCCTGCCATATCGGTGACGCTGAACCGGGCTATGTGGGCACCGGGAGCGAAATCGGCGAGGCCGACAGTGCATTGATATGAGCCGGTTCCTGCCGTCGCAGCCGTCAGAGCGTCATCGTTGACCAGCGTGCGGCCATCCACCGTAAGGCTTACGGCACCGCCGTTGCCGACGCCGGGAATCAGAGCCGTGTCGTCGGTGGCCGAAACATTCAGCCGGTTGCGCGAGCTGTCATAACCCAGCGACATGCCGGGCGCCGTCGTGTCGCGAACCGCCGCGGGATCGGCCGACGCGCCGCGGGCCTGAAGGGCGACTTCGGTCTTGCCGCTCGCTCCGATGCGGCTGTCGGGACAATAAGCTCCTGCATAGAGCAGCATCGACTCGCCCGCTCCCTTCATGAAGGGCCGGACGGCCTCGGGTACGATGATCTTGGCCGTAAACTTGCCATCCTTGACCTCGGCCTCCTGAGCCGTCAGGAATATGTCGGTAAACTCATAGGTGAAGCCGGGATATTTCACCTGATTCAGCGTCGTGGCAGGAGCGCAGAGCTTCAGCACTACCTTGCCGTTGTAATCCGGCACGCTGGCGGAGGAATTATATACGCCACCCGAGACGGTGATGACATCGCCGGGAGCGTAGCCCGTCTGGTCGCCCTGAGCGTCAAGCCGGACGGAATAAAGCGGCGAGGGGAATGTCAGTGCCGGATCGCCGACATAGATAAATACCGCTTCGTTGAAATTCTGTGTCAGGGCAGTCTTGGCATTGGCGTAAATTTCGCCTATAGTCACAGGCTTGATGCGGTTGGCTCCCGACTGGACGCAGAACATGGCCTTGGCCAGCTGGCGCGCCAACTGCTCGTTGTTGTCCGACCATGCTTCGGTGGTCGACGCCACGGAGCCGGCCAGACCACGCGCCGAAAGTACCGGCGCACTCGCTACGCCGCTCCAGCCACGCTGGGGATCCGTCGTGTCGCATCCGCCGAAAAGCATGAAACCCGGAATCCGACTGCCGTTATTAGCAATGTCGCTCGTCACTATGTTCACATTCAGACCGCCGGAATGGGCGTGTCCCAGGAACACATTGTACAACTTGCCGCGGTTGAACTTCTCGATAAAGGGTTTTCTCAGATCCTGGTCACGATAGAAATCGGGCATCAGTACGCTATGCAGCAAGGCTCCGCCACGGTTGGCCGCGAGGCTCTGCAGATAATTGCCCACATCGCGGACGGAAACGTCATGGACATGATCGTCGCCGGTCACCGACATCGACAGAGTCTCGTTGACCATCCATGCCATATCGCTGCTGTCGAGGCCCTCGAGATAGTTGCGGATCTTGCCCACGGCCGTCCGGGCCTCCTCGGCCGTGCTGACATGCAGCGTGCCTACGCCCAGCTGCTGCACCTGATTGTAGATCGACGATGACGACAGATCGGGATTGTCGGTCATCATGCCGTAGTAATCGTTGATCAGCAGAGGTTCATGACGCATGGTGGTGAAGGAGGACATATTCTCCTGCACGGCGATTATGCACTTGTCGCTGCCGAATCCGGTGATATTGCGCAGATCGGCACTGATGGGGCCGAACAGCAGGATATTGCGAAGTGCCGGGTTATTGCCCTGCCCCTGATAGATCATCTTGGCGAGCATTCTGATTGCCACCGGATCGGGATTGCCGGAGGTGAACTCGTCATAGCATTCCTGCGGGGTGACGGTCAGCACCTCGATGCCGTCGTGCTTGCGGTGCAGCTCGGCGATCTGCTCGGCATATTCGCGCAGTTCGGGCATGGTCACGATGATCAGCGCATATTTGTTTTTCTGCAGTCCGTGCAGGTTCTGATTGGCCATGGGCTGCGGATTGCTCACCTTGAGCTGCGTTTTGGACTTGTCGAACTTCACGATGGTATGCACATCGGCGGGCCTGGCAAAATAGCAGCGGTCGTCGGCCAGTTTGAGAGCCGTCGGTACCGCAGGATCCGTAACATCCCACGCCTCGATATTGCTGCCGCCTGCAATCCAGCCCGACGCGGCCGTGCCTCCGCCTGTGTAGGCGTATAAGCTCTGTGCCGCTCCAGTCGGCTTGCTCATGTCCTTGGTGTAGTTCAGCACCCAATTGTCGAGATACGTATTCCATATAGCGTCGCCGTTGCCAAGGCTCATGCCCAGCGTAAACGTCATCGCGTCGCCCGACGGTGTAAGCGGGAAATCCAAAGTCTGCGTTATGTAACGCGTCCCGGCATAAAGAGCCTTCTTCTGCGTCTGATCCCCCACAGTGACGGTCATGAAATTGTTGTTGCCGCTATTGCCGTAAACCCACTGGGCGGCATTTACGTAGAGCGTGGCGTTGCCCCCCGTGGAGAATCCGGGCATCTGCGCCGTCCAAGACCTGGGATCCTCGTAACGTATGCTGTACTCGAAGAACTGCTGGCCCTTGTTGTTGCCGTCGATACCGAACATTTTGTCGACCTCATGGTATACGTAACCCAGGCCGATATTGCAGTCGGCGGCGTCGTCGGTAACGGCGTCGACCGTCTTAATGTTCATCGGCACGGCGCTGTCGGTCAGATAATAATGACCCTTGTTGGTGTATATGTTCCTGGTCTGACGTTCGAACTTGCCGCTGCGGATCTTGACATGGTCCACGCCGGCACCGTAGAAATATAGTTTGTTGCCGTCGTGCCATACGGGTTTCTGCTCGGGGTCGTCCGACTGCGTGCGCATGCCGTTGACATACAGCCTGCAATCACGGGCCGTGCCTCCGGCGCCGAACACCGACACATTCTCAGGATTGTCGAAGCCCATGCTCCGCAGTTCGTCATAGCTGATCTCATAAACTCCAGTGGTCTCCACCTCGACCTTGACCCATTTGCCTTGGGCCAGGACCGAATTCTCGGCGAACTTATATCTGAGTAATACCTGGTCAGCCGCCAGTGCGGGTACAACCGACGCGGCCGCAAGCATCAGGGCCAATACTATCTTGTTTCTCATCTTATGTTTATCTCCAGAACCGGACGGGAAGCAGAGCTGTCGACATGGTTGTCAAAGCCGTCGGCCGTCGGTTCGTTATTGTCTTTATTATCGTTGTTGACTGTTGATATTTCAAAGGCTTCCAGCCGGTCGCCGATACGGGCTAAAAAACCGGTGGGATGCAAGGCGGCAAGCACAATATCGCCGTTTTTCAGGGTGTTGTCGCGGCTGATGTCCGCAATCAGACTTGCGATAGGGAGCCGCATGCTGTCGGCGCTGCAGGTCAGCGTTTCCCCGCCGCATGTGAACCGGTAGGCGACGTTCTCGTCCACAGCGGCAAGCGGTCTGAACTGTCCCAAAATACAGCACTTGTCGAATGCCACGGCGCGGCACCATGGATCGCCCGCGCTCCGCAGCTCACAGAGCAAGTCGGCCCCGACTGCGGCACAGCCCGCCGCCACGGCATCGATATACCT
>JAQXIE010000082.1 GCA_029007645.1 Bacteroidales bacterium | reverse complement strand
TCCGAAGAAATTACTACTTTTGCTCATGGTTATTAATGGATAGTTTGGCGACACCAAAATAACCATTTAGGGCTGACTCCTGCAATAGGTGCCAGCCCTAATTTTATAGTGACTCAAAAAGTTTAGCGGACAGTAATAATTCAGAACTTAAAAATATCTGGCGCGGGGTGATGCGAAGTAGAATCCCGCCACTGTCGAGGACGGGGCGAGAGCCCCGTTCTCCGTTATGGTAATGTCGAGAGCCTCGGGATCCAGAAGCTTCATCAGCTTGTGCATCATCATCTGGTCGGGAATCGACGGATAGCCCACGGCCGGACGGATACCCCGGTAGCGGGCATGGCTGATGGCATCCATGTCGAGGGGTTCGTCGGGGGCATATCCCCACAGGCTGACGCGCACCTGCCGGTGCAGCCATTCCGAAGCGGCTTCGGCAAGACGGTCGCAGAGCGACTGGCATAACAGACGCTCGTAATCATCACCTCCGGATGCCTCCAGCTTGCGCAGCGTGTCGCCGATCGTCACCGTGAAGCATCCCAGATAATCATTGTATCCGTCAGGCGCAATGTAATCGGCAAGCGACAGCGAAGATGATCCGGATTTGTCGCTCTTGCGCAGCATCGGAAGTGTGAGTCCCTCCACATGAATGTCGTCGCCGGCGGAATATGCGGGATAGAACGCTACCTGCGCGCGCATCGTGGCGCCGAGCTCAGTGAACCTGCGCAGCATCTTCCCGGCATCATGCCTCAGTTCGGCGGCCTCCGGTGTATCCGGTTTGATTTTCCAGCAGGCGTAGAAATAAATCCAGTTGATAAACGGAATGATATCTGTCACGGGGATTTCGGGCAATGTGCGGATGCCGGTGAACGAGGGCCGCGGCAGCGGTTCGGCATCCCAGTCGATTCCGGGCGCCGGAGCAGGCGTTTCCGGGGTTTTCGGAGCATTGTGGCTCAATGCCAGCCGTGCATACCGGTTGCGGTAATCGGCCACGGTGGCGTCATAATCGCGGGCAAGACGCGAGGCCAACACGGGATCCTGCGACGCGTCGGCCACGCGGGCCACCAGGCCCCGGCCGTAAGCCGGGACAAGCCTCAGCGCGGTGTGGATATCCGAGGTCGCCGCGCCTCCGACAAATACCGGCAGACTGATTCCCTCCGAGCGGAGCACGGTCAGTATCCGGGCCATCTCCTCGAGCGAGGGGGAGATGAGCCCGCTCAGGGCAATGTAATCGGGATTATGTTCGCGCACGGCATTGACGATTGTGTCGGCATCGACCTGCACGCCGAGGTCGATCACCTCGTAATTGTTGCAGCGCAACACCACGGCAGCGATATTTTTGCCGATGTCGTGCACGTCTCCTTTGACGGTGGCCACGAGGAACCGGCCCTTCGACGCACCGCTGACGCGGTCCTTCTCCAGGAAGGGTTCCAGAAGGGCGACGGCACGGTGCATGGTCCGCGCGCTTTTCACGACCTGCGGTAGGAACATCTTGCCGGCCTCGAACAACCGGCCCACCTCTTCCATGCCTTCCATCAGAATGTCTTCGACCACGGCGTTGGCATTGCCAACGCTTGCCACAGCCTCGGGAATGTCGGCTGCCAACGAGGAGTCGTCACCTTTGAGCAGGGCGGTGACAAGGCGTCGCTCGACGGACAGGGTTTCCACGGACTGTTCGGCCGTCTTGCCTGCGGGCCCGGCGACGAACTCTCCGGCGGCGTCGGCCAGCGCATTGCCGGCCTCGGGCGTGCGGCACAACACCGCATCCTCGATCAGACCAAGCAACCGCGGCTCGATGTCGGTATAGGTGATTTTCGTGCCGGGGTCGACTATGGCCATCTTCAGCCCGGCGCGTATGGCATGGTACAGGAAGACGGCGTGCATGGACTGCCGCAGCGGGTTGTTGCCACGGAACGCGAACGAAAGATTGCTCACGCCTCCCGAAGTCTTGACTCCGGGGAACTGTTCGTTGATCCAGCGTACGGCCTCGATGAACCACAATGCGTAGGCATCATGCTCGGGTATTCCGGTGGCGATGGTGAGCACGTTAGGGTCGATCACGATGTCGCGGCGTGCGAAACCTGCCTTCCCGGTCAGCAATTTTATGGCGCGTGCCGCAATCTCCTGCTTGCGTTCGAGTGTGTCGGCCTGTCCCCGTTCATCGAAAAGCATCACCACGACCGCTGCTCCGTAGCTGCGGATTATCTCAGCCTGGCGCAGGAACTCCTCTTTGCCATGTTTGAGGGAGATGGAGTTGACGATGGCACGGCCGCCGATATTTATCAGCGCCTCCCGGATCACGTTGAAATCCGAGGAATCGATCATCCATGGCACGGAGGACGTGACGGGATCCGAACCCAACACGCGCAGGAAGCGGGCCATCTCGCCGCGGGCGTCGAGCATGCCGTCATCCATGTTTATGTCCAGGATCATGGCGCCGTCCTCAACCTGCTTACGGGCTATGGCAAGGGCTTCGTCATATTTTTTCTCGTTGATAAGCCGCAGGAACTTACGGCTTCCGGCTACATTGCATCGTTCGCCGACGTTGATGAACCCGCGGTCGTCGTAAAAGGCTTCGAGACCGGCGAGCCATGGGAGCCGCCCGGGGTCGGCGCCTGTGTGAGGCGTGCCTCCGGTTTCATCGAGCACGCGACGTAACGCCGAGATATGTTCGGGACCCGAGCCACAGCATCCGCCCACGATGTTGACCTGCGAGTCGGCGATGAGCGAACGGAAAGAATCGGCGAAAGGCCCGGGTGCGATATCATAGTTGCCCATGCGGTCGGGAAGGCCGGCATTAGGGTAGAAAATCACGGGGAAGGGAGAGATCGCGGCCAGATCGCGGGTATGACGGATCAGTTCGTCGGGACCGGCCGAACAGTTGAATCCCAAGGCGGCGGGCGCGTAGGGAGCCAGAGCTGTCAGGATAGCTTCGGGCGAATGTCCGGAAAGTATTCTGCCCGAAGTGTCGCTGATGGTGAACGAGAATACCAGCGGTATTTCGGTGTCGGTCAGAGCCATTGCGCGGCGTGCGCCTTCGGCGGCGGCCTTGGCGTTGAGCAGGTCGAAAGCCGTTTCGATCAGCAGAAAGTCGACGCCGCCGTCGATCAGGCCTCTGGCCTGTTCGCACCATGCCGCGGCCAATGTCTCGAAATCAACGGCACGCGCCGAGACGTCGTTGACGTCGGTGGCAAGGGATGCGGAGAGGGCGGTGGGACCCATCGAACCGGCCACAAAGCGCGGTTGGTCGGGATTGCGACGGGTGTATTCGGCGGCGAGCCGCGACGCGATGCGCGCTCCGCTCAGATTGATTTCATATATAAGGTGGTCTGTGCCGAATTCCTTCTGGCTCAGGGATGTGGCATTGAATGTGTCGGTCTCGATGATGTCGGCGCCGGCTTCAAGATAGTTGCGGTGCACGCGTTCCACAAGCTCGGGACGCGACAGCGTGAGGATGTCGAAATTCGCAGCCAGGGGGTGCGCGTGGGTCATGAACCGTCGGCCGCGCACCTCGTTCTCGGTGAGTTTCATGCGCTGGAATTCCACACCTGTGGAACCGTCAAGCAACAGAATACGTTGTTTCATGGCCCGGAGGAACCCGGTGCCGCGGATATTTGAAAATGCTGTCATCTTAAGGTACAAGCTCTAATAAACTTCGCGGGCTATGCGAGCCACGCTGTTGGTGGCGTGCATGGAATAGAAGTGGATGCTCGGCACGCAGGCATCCTTGAGTTCGCGTGCCTGGCGGATGCCCCATTCCACGCCGGTTTCACGCACGTCGTCATCGGATTTGCATTCCAGCAGGCGCGAGGCGAGTTCCTGCGGCAGATCGATATGGAAGATGCGCGGCAGCATCATCATCTGGCGCAGGGATGTGAGCGGTTTGATGCCGGGAACAATGGGTACGGTGATTCCGGCCTGACGAGCGCGGCGCACGAAATCGAAATAGCGCTCATTGTCGAAGAACATCTGGGTCACGATGTATGAAGCGCCTTTGTCGACCTTTGCCTTGAGATTGGCCATGTCGATGTCGGCGTTCATGGCCTCCTCATGCTTCTCGGGGTAACCGGCCACTCCGAAGGTGATCGGCACTTCCTCGGGTGCCGTCCTGGAGCCGTCGGCCATGATGCCCTGATTGAAATCCACGACCTGGCTCACCAGCGAGTCGGCGTGGCCATGTCCGTCGGGAACGGCGCAGAAAGTCGGAGCGTTGCCTCCGCGATCGCCTCGAAGCACCAGAATGTCGGTGATTCCCAGGTAGGAGAGGTCGATGAGCTGGTCCTCGATCTCGCGACGTGTGTATTCACCACAAATCAGATGGGGAACAGGCCTCACACCGAATCGTTCGCGGATAGCGGCGGCGATGGCCACGGTGCCGGGACGCCGCTGTGAGGTCACCTCGCGGAACATTCCACCACCCATGTCGCGATAACTCACCTCGTTGCGGTGAGTCGTAATGTTGATGTATGCCGGACCGAATTCCATCAGTTTCGCGATGTCGGCATACGTGCCGCTGATGCTCTTGCCGCGCAGCGGCGGAAGTATTTCGAATGAAAACGCGGTCGGATGCTCCGATGCCAAAAATGACGCTACACTCTCCATGTATAAAAATTTTAGCTGCAAAGTTAACAAAATTCGCAATAATATGCCCACCATTCCTCTGAATATCCATGCAATTGTATATGAATGTGGCCTTTTCAGGAGGTTTTCTGTATGCTTGCTGCTGTGTGAATTGGGGCTGCGTGAGGGCCGAAGTTGAAATTTATTGGGACTAAATGATTCTTGGATTAGTAATTACGGAAAAATATAGTTAATTTTGCATTTTGTAAATAAAAAACACATAACCTGACTTAATTCCGTTAGAGTTGCATGGATGACCTGAAGCATCTTCAGCAGGTGCTGCTTCTGATTATAAAAGAAATTGACGCACTGTGTCGCCGTCATGGGATAACATACTATCTCAGCGGAGGTACGGCAATAGGCGCGGAGAGGCACGGAGGGTTCATTCCATGGGATGACGACATCGACATCATGATGCCCGATGCGGATTATTTTCGGTTCCTGCAGATTTGCAGGGAGGAGCTTCCTTCCGACAGATGGTATGTGCAGGAGGGACTTAAGGACTGGCCGTCCGGCTTTAGCAAGCTGCGGCTTAAAGGCACCTATATCGAGGATGCCGGCGAATGGAGCGGCATAGCCCGTGAAAACCGCGGAATATTCATTGACATATTCCGGATCACCAATGCTTCCTTAAGCCCGATCGGTCGGCGTCTGCAGTATTTCTGCGACAAGATGTTGATCAGCAACTCGCTGCGTCTCAAGGGATATGCCACGGATTCGATGCTGAAGAAGGTTATGTTGTTTGCATCCAATCTGCTGAGAATTAAACCTATAAACAATCTCTGCGAATGGGTGGTTTACAGATACACGGATAAGAAAACAGGCAAAGTGGCGCGTTTCGGCAACAATGTCCGTTTCCGCGGTTGTTTTTTCGATGCCGATGTGTTCGGGACCCCGGCGACTCGTAATTTCGAGGGACTGGAGTTGCCGGTAGCAGCCGAGAACCACAAGTTTCTCACGCAGACCTATGGCGACTACATGCAGTTGCCGCCGGAGCGTGACAGGGTGATCAAGCATGTCTTGAAAGTGGACTTCGGCAGCTATTAGAAACCGTTTTATGATAGGCTCTTAATTATGCAGGCAGTAATATTGGCGGCGGGAATGGGCAGTCGCTTGGGAAATTTGACAGAAAACGATGCGAAATGCATGGTGCCGGTCAACGGCGTCAGGCTGATCGACCGCATGATCTGCCAACTCAGGCAATCCGGAATACGGCGCATCATCGTTGTGGTCGGTTACGAGGGTGACCGGCTGCGCAACTACCTCGCTAACCGTTATCAGGATATGGACATGCAGTTTGTCGACAATCCGATTTTCGATACCACCAACAATATCTATTCGCTATGGCTTGCCAACGAATGGATGCGCCTCGACGACACATTGCTGCTTGAGTCGGATCTGGTGATCGACATCGACATGCTGCGCGACCTGATTGAGTCGCCGGCCGAGAACGCCGCTCTGGTTTCACCCTACGAGACCTGGAACGACGGAACGATGGTGACGATGGACGCCGACAACAACATCACCTCGTTCATTCCTAAAAAGAATTTCCACAAGGAGGACTGCCCCAAATATTATAAGACGGTCAACATCTATAAATTCAGCCGCAAATTTCTGACCGACAGTTATCTGCCCAGTATCAATGCCTACATGGAGGCCAAAGGCCGCAACGACTATTACGAGCAGGTGCTCTGCGAAATGACCGCTTCGGGCCAGATATCGCTGAAGGGCATCTCGGCGCTGGGCCACCGCTGGTACGAAATCGACACTGTCGAGGACCTGGCCGTGGCCGAGCGGATCGTAGACTGATTTCAGCGGGTGGTTTCGTCCACAAGGTAAACTATCGACTCGTAGGGACGGTCGATTGAATCCATCATGGAGATTTCGCAGGTCCGGGCCAGCGAGTAACAGCCGTCGAACTGCCGGTCTCCGATTTCCTTGCGTTCATCGCGCACAGCGGCTTTGGCCACCTGCGGGAAAATGAATCCACGGTCGCCTCCGGCGCCGCAACAATGGGCCGAGTAGGGCTCAGTCACTTCGCGCGCGCATTTTTCGGCTATCTTCATCAGATACTTGTCCATGCCATCGAGCCGCGAGGCACAGGTGGGATGCAGCAGTATCGAGCCTTTCGGATTGACCACGTCGATGCGCGTCAGAATCTCGTCGCAAAGCCACTGGCATATGTCCACGATGCGCAACGATTTGTATTTCCGATTATTTTCGGGCGTGAGCAGTTCGTCATGGCGCAATGTCAGGAGCGTGTGCGTGCACGACGTGGTGTCGCACAGCAGCGGAATGCGCCCCGAGTCGGTGAGACGGTAGAACTCGCTGACAGCCTGATTGGCCACGATCCGTTGACCCTCAGTATCTCCCTTGTGTTCCCATATCTGCGAGCAGCAGAGACCGTGGACGTCGCGCGGTACCGACAGTCGGAGCCCGGCACGGTCGGCAAGACGGCACACGACGGTGATAAGGTCGTCCTTGCCCAACGAGGACCCGCCGAAAATGCGTGTCACACATGCGGGGAAATAGATCCATTCGGGGTCGGGCGTCTCGCGGTAATGCAGTCTGGCCGGCATCGGGAAATGCCTGGAGAAGTGCGGGGCAAGTCGGCATATACGGTGTGCGAAGTCGGCTGCCCACATTATCGGGTAGGGAGAGATGACCTTTCCGGTGGCGACTGCCGCAGTCAGGGCGGCGCGCACCGTTGTCTCGAACGCCCCGTAATTCCTGGCGCCGAAAGTCAGGGCTTTCTCCATCACGGCCGAGTTGGTCTCGTTACGCAGGGCGTCGGTGACAATGGCCGTGTTGATTCCCATGGGGCAGGCCTTCTCGCACGAGCCGTCGGTGCAGCATGTCTCGTTGCCCGGATATGTGAACTCCTTGCGGAGCTCCGGATCGGGATTGTGCTGCATGATGCGCAAAGCCTGCAGGCGCTGGCGCGGCGTCAGCGTGATGTACCGCGTGGGGCATACGTGCTCGCAGTAGCCGAACTCGATGCATCGGTCGGCTTTGTCGTAGCCCAACCGGTCGCCAAACAGTCCATGCGTCTTCATCGGACGGATAAAGGCATCGGGGTCATCGTTGATGATCACTCCCGGATTGAACGTGTTGCCCGGATCGGCCAGTTGTTTGACCCTGCGCATCATGCCGTAGATTTTCTCGCCCCATTCGCGCGGAACGAACGGCGCCATGGCCCGGCCGGTGCCATGCTCGCCCTTGAGCGAGCCGTCAAGTTTCAGCACCGTGTCGACAAAATCCTCTATAAAGGAGCGGAAATTGTCATGCTCGCGCTGATCGTCCAGATCCGGAGTGATCAGCGGGTGGATATTTCCATCACGTGCGTGACCGAAGATCGCTCCATTGTAACCATGCTTACGGAACAGGCTCTGCACGCCTTCCACAAGGCGGTCGAGTTCCTCGACATGGGTCACGACATCCTCCAGGATTACCGCATTGCCCGGTATGCGTGCACCCCCGACGCAGGGGAACACTCCGTCGCGGATGTTCCAGAGTCTGGCGCGTTCGGCAACCGTTGTAGTGAAAGAATCCATATGCAGAAGTCCCGGCAATGATCTGAGCTCGGGCTCCAGCGAGCGGATGCGGTCCAGTAGTTCCTCGTCGGAATTGGCGCCGTAGTCAATAAGCATGGCCGTAGCGCCATCCATGAGACTGTCGGCTCCGGGCATAGAGGCGCGGAGCGAGGCATAATCCATCATTTCCACGGCTAAAGCGCCGGACTGCCCCAGACGGTGCGCCTGCGCTCCGGCTGCGGTAACATCCTTGAAGTAGAGCATCGCCGAACTGTAATGGTCGTAGACAGGCACCGTGTCGAGCTCGCCGCTGACGATGTAGGCCAGTGTGCCTTCGCTTCCGATCAGCAGGTGCGAGAAGATATCGACCGGATCGTCGAAGTCCACGAGCGAGTTCATGGCATAGCCGGTGACGTTCTTGATCTCGTATTTGCGTTTGATCCGGTTCAGGGTTTCGGGGTCTTCAAGAATTTCCCGGCGGATTTCGAGCAATCCCCGGCACAGGTCGCGTTCCGTATCGAGAAACCGTTTACGGTCGGCCTCGATGGCGGTGTCGTAACGATGCCCGTTGGCCAGTATGAATTCTATGGAGTGCAGGGTGTGATAGGAATTCAGACGGACGCCGGCTTCCATGCCGCTGCTGTTGTTGGCCAGCACGCCGCCCATCATGGCGGCGCGTGACGATGCCGGATCCGGACCGATCTTGTGATGATGCGGACGCAGCAGGTGATTGACGTCGTTGACGGTCAGCCCCGGCTCGAACCAGATGCGGCGTCCCCCGTCGCGGACTTCCGCATGCTTCATATCGGTGCGCAGCTCGCAGATAATACCTTGTCCCAGCGACTGGCCGCACAGCGAAGTGCCTCCGCTGCGGAAAGTGACCCCGAGCTTTTGACGTGACGCGGCGGCAATCACCGCCCGCACTTGTTCGGCGTTCTCCGGCCTGACAACGCATTCCGGCATTATCGAGTAATATGATGCGTCGCGCGAGTAGATCTCCCGCCACAACTTCCCTGAAAGAACACGCTCCTTGCCCAAGACATTCTCAAGCGTTCTGATAATTTTAGATTTTCGGGACATAGCAATGTGGAATTTTGTCTATATTCATAACCGTAAACATGCGCAGTTTGTTGTGCGATCTGCATATGCGATACGCGGAAAATATCCGTTATAGATACGGAGAAAATCTCCGTTGTGAAGGAACGTATGATCGGCAGGATAAAGTCATATCTCAACAAGGGGAATGCACGGTCGGCGCGTGCCCGCAAGAACATCGCCGCGATGGTGTTGTTGCGTGGCACCAGCGCTTTATGCTCGCTGATCGTGGTACCGCTCACCATCGGGTATGTCGACAAATACGAATATGGCATCTGGCTGACAATCTCGTCGCTTGTGGCCTGGCTCAGTTTCTTTGACCTGGGAATCGGCAACGGCTTGAGAAACAAGTTTATCGATGCCGTGGCGCGCCATAAGCCCAAGCTTGCCCGGATATATGTCAGTACTGCCTATTCGCTGATCGGCATGCTTGTCGGAGCCGTGTGGCTCATCGCCGTCACCGCTTCTTATTTCATAGACTGGTGCGATGTGCTGAACGCGCGGGCCGATCTCGCTTTTCAGTTGAGGTGGACGGTGATAATAGTGATCACCAATTTCTCGCTGATATTTATACTGGCGCTCAACCGGACTTTGCTTATCGCATTGCAGAAGCCTGCCATATCGTCGGCCTTCGACACCACTACGCAGGTATTGCTTTGCGCTGTGCTGTGGATTCTGACGCATTATACCGACGGAACACTTATCCACCTGGCGTTCGCAATGGGTGGAACATCTATGGCGGTCCTCATCGCGTCGAACATCTGGACCTTCAGCACGGTGCTCCGTCCCTACAGACCGTCATTCCGGTATGTCCGCTTCCGAATGGCCCGGGGCATAATGTCGATGGGTATACTGTTCTTCTTCCTGCAAATAATTGCGATAGCTTTCTATCAGACCAACAATCTGATCATAAGCCAGTTTGTCGGGCCGGCCGAGGTGACGGTGTACAACATAGCCTACAAGTACACCAATGTGCTACCCATGATATTCTCGATATTGATCACACCGTTCTGGAGCGCATATGCCGAGGCGAATGTCAACGGCGATTACGACTGGATGCGCAGCACGACCTCCAAGCTGATACGCACGGTCGGGATGCTCGCTCTGTTGGGAGTCGTGATGGTGGTGTTCTCTCCGGTATTCTATAAGATATGGATTCGCGATGTGGTAGATGTGCCGCTGATTATCACGGCGTTGGTATGCGCTTTCCAGATTCTGAACATATGGTCGACACTATGGACCCAGTTGCTCTGCGGTTTCGGCAAAATCCGTCTACAGACAATCTGCTCCTCGCTATGCTGTCTCTCTTACCTGCCACTCGGCATCATGGGATGCAAGTATTTCGGACTCAAGGGTCTGCTGATCGCTTCACTGATCTCGCTTGTGGCTTTCACCTCGTGGTTCGGAATCATTCAGGTGCATAAACTCACAAACCGTACCGCCAAGGGCATCTGGAACAAATGATCGATATGGATAAAACGACCTCATCTTACCTGGCATGGGACTCCGATTTCTTTAATCTGAAAATCGGGCGGATTCGTTGTGATTCCGGCGATACGGATCGTGTTCCGGAACTTGTCAGGACGATGCGCGACCAAGGTTATGACCTGGTTTACATTGAGGTACCGGTTGCCGGGAATGAGACTCCCTCGATACCGGGAATATCCGAAAAGCCGGTTGATCTTAAAATAGTCTATGGTCGTGATGTTGCTCCGGGCGCTGCTGCAGATCCCCATATCCGGGAGATTGATGAGCCATGCGACACTCTGCGGAGACTCGGGATTCAGGCCGGGCATCGTTCCCGCTTCACAAACGACAGGAATTTCAGACCCGGAGATGCGGAGAGGTTCTATCGTACATGGGTTGATAATTCATTCGGCGCCGGCATGGCCGATCATGTCCTTGTGTATGTCGACGATGATCGTATCAAAGGGATGGTGACTCTGAAAATCCGGGAAGGCTACGGCGATATCGGACTCCTGGCAGTCGATGAAGGTTGCCGGGGGGAGGGGATAGGCCGCAAACTGATGTCGGCAGCTGCCGTTTTTACCGCCAGCCATGGCATGAGGCAGCTGCAGGTAGCCACACAGGCCGACAATCCCGGCGCCTGTCGTTTCTACGAGTATTGCGGTTGCCGACCGTTGTCGCGGACGGCCATTTATCATAAGTGGCTCAATGTTCCGTTTCATAAATAGATTTCAAATTTTTTAATTATGATACCGTTCAACAAGCCTTTCCTGACGGGGAAAGAGGCGCATTACATATATCAGGCTGTCAACTCCGGAAAAATATCCGGCAATGGTGTGTTCACTCAGAAATGTCAGCATTGGTTCGAGGAGCACTACGGGTTCCGGAAGGCGCTTCTGACCACATCGTGCACCGACGCTCTGGAAATGGCCGCCATGTTGTGCGATATCAAGCCGGGTGACGAGGTCATAGCCCCGAGTTATACGTTCGTATCGACGGTCCTTGCCTTTGTCCGTCAAGGAGCCAAAATCGTGTTCTGCGACAGCTGCAAGGATAACCCGAACATCGATCCGGACAAGATCGAAGAACTTATCACCGAGCATACCCGAGTGATTGTTCCCGTGCATTATGCCGGCGTGGCCTGCGACATGGACCGCATCATGGATATCGCCAGTCGTCACAATCTGCTTGTAGTGGAGGACGCAGCTCAGTCAATCGATTCATATTACAAGGAGCGTCCCCTCGGATCGATCGGCCATCTCGGCTGCTTCTCGTTTCATGAGACCAAGAACATTATCGCCGGCGAAGGGGGTATGCTCACAATCAACGACGACCGTTTCATCCGCCGCTCGGAGATCATATGGGAGAAGGGCACGAACCGTTCGGAATTTTTCCGCGGCGAGGTCAACAAGTATGGATGGGTCGATACCGGTTCATCATTCCTGCCTTCGGAGATTATCTCCGCTTTCCTGTGGGCGCAGATCGAGAATATGGACATGATTCAGACACGACGCAAGGAGATATGGGAGTTCTACCATAACAATCTGGCAGATCTTTCGGCCCGTGGTTTCTTCACGATGCCCGACATCCCCGACTATGCGACCAACAATGCTCATATGTTCTACATCGTGTGCCGCAATCTGCAGGAGCGCACGGCGTTGATCGCCCATCTCAAGGAGAATGACGTATTGGCAGTGTTCCATTATCTCAGCCTGCATCGCAGCAAGTATGCCGTGGAACATGGCATCTCCGGGTACGATCTGCCCAACTGCGACCGGTTTGCGGACTGCCTGGTACGTCTGCCATTGTACTATGAACTGACCGACGAGCAGGCAGACTACATCTGCGGGCTGATCCGCGATTTCTATTCCAGCCGCAAATGAGTGGTTCAGGGAAGCGTTTTCTGCTTTTGTCAGGCATGCCCATCGGCCATTCGGCCGGACTTGCCGCCGACCTTATAAAGGCTTTGGAGGCCCGTGGCCATAAGGTTGATTTCCTGACGCGCGACATCGATGCCGAACTGCGCAGCCGTCCCGTCGGCTTCCGCCGTATGGCAAAGACTCTGGTGCGCGCGGCGCGACGCAATCTTCGGTTCATCGACAAGGCTGCGGCCGATGTCAACCGTTGGCTTGGCCGCGGCGTGGAAAACAATATCGATTTCAAATACCCGATCACGCATCCCGATGACTCGGAAACTCCCCTGCCCATAGAGACAATAACCGATCGAATCCATGGAAATTATGACGCTGTGATCACCCTATACTGGCAGTCGATGATCTCGGCCGGAACGCTGCAGCTGCTGCATGAGCGGCTCGGGGTCCCGATTTTGATTTATGCCGTGGATATGGAACCTTTCACCGGAGGCTGTCACTATTTCAGCAATTGCCGGAATTATAAGTCGCAATGCGGCCGATGCCCCGGATTGCGCAGTGACGATCCTGCTGACCAAAGCCATCAGAACTATCTGATCAAGAAAGGTATATATTCCAATATTCCGTGCAGGCTTCTTTGCAATACCTGGATGGGCAATATCGCCGCCGACAGCGGACTCTTCGGGCCCGGTCAGATTGTCAAGTTTCATATCTGTCTGGACGATAACCTGTTCCGCCCCATGGATGTGGCCGAAACTCGCAGGTTCTTCGACATCCCGGACAGCAAGAAGCATATCCTGCTGTTCCGCTATTCCGATTTCGATCCGCGCAAGGGGTTTCCGATCTTGACCGACGCGTTGGCTCGGTTGTACGAGTCAATGACCCGACGTGAACGGTCGGAAACACTTTTGTTGATCGCCGGCAGCCCGCTGGAAAATGCCGGATCTATGCTCCCCTTTGATTACAAGCATCTCGGACTGCTCGATCAGCAGCAACTCATCAGGGCTTACAATGCCTCCACTCTTTTCCTGTCGCCTTCGGTCGATGATGCCGGCCCCTCGATGGTAAACCAGGCCATACTTTGCGGCACGCCATGCGTGACATTCGCCATCGGTACGGCAATCGACGTTATTCAGACAGGAGTATCGGGCTACAAGGCCCGGAATTTCGATGCCGCGGATTTTGCCTGCGGCACACTCGAAATTCTGCGTCTCCCCGAAGGAGAGTACCGGACATTGCGCGCAGCCAGCCGGGAAATGGGCTTGAAATGCAATTCCCTCGATGCCGCAGCTTCGGTGATTGAATCAGCCCTGAAGTAATTGTTATTCGAAACGGATCTTGGATTTGCGGAGCACTTTCCAATAACCGTTCTCGAAGATGGCCGTTCCATTGCTCTCGGTTACAATGGATGTCGCTCCGATGGCATCGTCAAAGTCGGCGTTACAGCCTCCGCCAAGCAGTTCGGCGGGGTGTTCGAGTGCCATGTTGACAACCGCGGGCTGATCCACCACATGGAATGTGCCCACCTGACCGTCGTCGGTGTCAAGACGGTAGATGGTGTTACCGGGGCTGACGCGACGGTCGCCGCGCACAAATATGCCGCGGGCGTTCGTTCTGCCGAGATAGATGACCTTCAGGATTTCGGGAGCAGCGGGTGTGGCAGGTTCGTTATTTTTGCTACCCAGTTTCTCCTTGAGAATGGCCACCTCTTCGGTCAGACGGCTCCGTTCCAGACGGATTGCATCTAATTGGTCCTCAAGGCGCTTGTTGTCGACTTTAAGGCGTTCCAGCCGCTGCGACATCTCGGCATTGCGTTCCTGTTCGCGCACCAGTTTTTCCTGTTGGGCGGCGAGTGCCTGGCGCGCCGATTCCCGGACAGCGTCGGCGTCGCCGTTGCCGCCGGCTCTTGCCGCAGTCGGCTCCTGCTTCTTCATCAGGCGTGCCGCGTAGGCGACGAGCCATACTACGACTCCCAGCAACAGGCAGAGAATCAGTACGTAGACCCATGTGCTGTTAGACTCCTTTTCCAAGGTGGGCGTGGCTGTGTCCTCGGCCACGGCTTTCTGGTCGGCGAGAATATCCTGGCCTTCGACGGCATCGGCCGGTGCTGCTTCAGCAGGGAGGTCTGCGGCCTGATCGGACAAAACCGGTTCCTCAGCCGGTTTCTCTTCAGGCGCCGGGCCGGCTTCCTTGGCCGGTTCGACGGCGGCTGCCGTTACCGTCATCGCTCCGATCTGCTTGCGGATACGGCCCTTGGCGGCTTTGCCCTTATCAAGCAGCGTCTTGTTGTCGAGCACCGACACCCAATAAGATATCAGTTTGTCCTTGTCCCAGGAGGCATAGTCGGAGGGCGTCTTGATGGCAGTGAAGGCCGCCAGATTCTCTACTTCCTTCTTCTTAAGTGACTTGCGCAACTCGGTCATCGATGTGGCCTTCACATCGTCAAGATATCCGCTGCCGTCGTTGGCAAAGCGAAGATAGGCTTTGGCAGCGATGGTACGCGCCTGTTCCATTTCCTTGTCGGTCACGGCTCCTGCGCTCAGTGTTCCTGACGCTATGACTGCTGCGAGCAGCAGACTCCGGAATATTCTGTATGTTCTCATATCTTGTTGAATGTCAATTGTATATCAATATTACATTTCCTTGCGTAACCGTGCCACGGGAATACCTTGCCGGTCACGGTATTTGGCGATGGTGCGTCGCGACACGTCCAGTCCGGATGCGGCGAGCTGTTCGCCGATCTGTCGGTCCGACAGCGGGTGTCGTTTGTCCTCCTTGGCGATCAGGTCGGAGATTGCCGCTTCAATCTTGCGGTTGGTGGCAGCGTCCGAGCCTTCGCTTTCACCGCTATCGCCGCCTCCCTTGTCGCCCTTGGAATCGCTGAAGAAGAACCGCATCGGGAAAATACCCCACGGCGTCTGCAGGTACTTGTTGTTGGTGGCCCGGGATATCACCGAAAAGTCAAGCCCTGTCACTTCGGCGATGTTTTTGAGCATCATCGGCTTGAGCGTGTAAACGTCTTCGGTGCGGAAATATTCTTCCTGAATCTTTAGGATTGCCGACATCACGGCCATCATGGTGCGTTGGCGTTGGGAGATGATGCGGATGAAGTCGCGGGCATCGTTGTAGCGCGCCACGATAAATTCCGAGCCCTTCTGCCGGCGCCCTTTGGGGGTGTTCTCCAGCGTGCGCATGGCCTGGTCGAAACTCTGCTCGATGCGCAGCTCCGGAATGCGGTTGTTGAGCGTGATGGTCAGTTCGCCGTTTTCATTGTTCAGAATGAAATCGGGAACAATTATATTGGATGAATCGGAAGGGTCGTTGCCGTAGGCGGCGCCTGGCTTGGGATTCATGGTAAGGATCAGGGCGAGGGCGTCGTCGGCCTGCCGGTCGGTCAGCTTGAGCGCGGATATGATGCGATGCCGGTGTTTCATTGTGAAAGCCTCAAAAGCATGACGGATGATGCGCAGAGCATTATCCCGGACTTCGGAGGGTTCCTGGCGCAGCAACTGCATCTCGAGTGTGTCGCGCAGGTCGCGTGCCGCTATGCCCGGAGGATCGAGTTGCCTGACCACCTCCAATGCCCGGTTAACCTCGTCGGCGCCTGCCATGATACCGGGCCCGAAAGCCAGATCGTCCGAAATCTCCTGAGCCGTGCGGGTCATATAACCGTTTGAGTCCAGCGTCCCGACGATGTAGCGGGCTATCTGATCGATGTTTTCCGGCAGATCCAGTTCCGAAATCTGACTTTCCAGATGGTCATAAAGGGTTTCGGATGTGTCCGGTGTCGCCGACGAGTAGTCCTCGGCTTCCATGCTGCGGCGGGGCACCCATGCCACACTGGCAGCGGGTGCCTCGACAGGAGTTTCCTCCTCGGCGCTTACCAACGCCGGATTGTCGGCCATCTCCCGCTCCACGGCATCGTCCAGCTCGGGCGCGTTGAGCTCCAGCAGCCTCACAAAGCGAATCTGCTGTGCCGACAGCCTCAGTTGCTGTCGCTGTTCCATTTCAAGCCGCTGTTCTGCCATATGCCGGATCTGGTTACCCTTGAACTGCAAAATTACAACAATTGCCCATAATGACCAACTGTCGATTCACAAATTTTGGCGCCCCCGAAAATAATAACACCCGGCATGGCGTTAAGTATTTGTCATTTAGAGATTGCTTGATACAAATAGAGTTGGATACAAATATAGTTTACGTAAATTAGTTTAAACAACTTCAATGGTTGCAATTCTGCTGTCAACATACAACGGTGCCGCTTTTCTGGGTGAACAGATCGACTCGATCATCGCGCAGGATTGCCCGGACTGGCATCTGTATATCCGCGATGACGGCTCCACCGACAACACTGTCGCGACGGTGAAAGAATACCTGTCGGATCCGCGGATCACGCTGATGAATGACACTGAGCGGCATCGGGGCTGCACCGGCAGTTTTCTGTGGATGCTCGCCAACGTGGATGCTGACGCCTACATGTTCTGCGATCAGGACGATGTGTGGCTCCCGGAGAAGATTTCAGTGACATTGGAAGCGATGCGGAAGCATGGCGCCGATATGCCGGTTCTTGTCGCCACCGACTTGCGTGTGGTCGACGGATCGTTGCAGCCGTTGCATGAGTCGATGTGGCGGGCCTACGGGCTGGACCGCATCGTCGACGATTCGCGTTATCTGGGCCTGACTTCGATCTATACGGCATGCACATGCATGCTCAACTCCGCGGCGCGAGCCCGGGTGCTGGAGTTCAAGTCCGACGGCGACCTTCTGCACGACCAGATAGCCGCATATGCCGTTCACCGCGCGGGCGGCGTAATCGTCGCCCTGCATCGTCCGACAATCCTGTATCGTCAGCATCAGGGCAATACGGTGGGTTTCAACCCGATGGCGTCGATCTTCAAAAAAATCCTGAGTCCGCTCAAGGTGTTCAGAAAAAATGCCGCCAATTATCGGCAGTCGCACAAATATCTGGGAACCACTCTGCCGGAGTACTTGTCCTTGAAATTCCGATACCTGACTTCGAAATGAAAATCTGCGCTGTGGTCGTGGTGTATAATCCCGACAAAAAGGAACTTGCTGAAAACCTGGCGACCTATGCCCAGGATGTCGACACGCTGATTGTGTGGGACAATACCCCGGACGGAGCATTCGGTCCGGGGCAGGAGGATAAGGGAATTCTTCCAGCCAACGCACTTCTGATGGGGGAGAACCGCAACGCAGGACTCGGATATGTTTTCAATGTCGCGGCGCGCTATGCCGCGGCGAACGGGTTTACCCATCTCCTTACCATGGACCAGGATTCGCGATGGAAAAATTTCCGCGGCTTCCGGGACTTTGTGGCGCGTTCCGGCACGGAGAGTATCTTCACCCCGCTGTTGAGTTACGAGGAGCGCGGCGATGCCGAATCGGAACCGAGACGCCAGTATATCAATTCCGGCGCACTCTATCCGCTCCGGGTCATTGAACGCATCGGAGATTTTAACGAAGATTTTTTTATCGACGCCATCGACAAGGAGTATGGTATCCGTGCCCGTAAGAAGGGCATTGCCATAATGCGTTACAACGTGTGCCGGCTGGTCCATCAGTTGGGATACCATCGCAGCATCGGAGGCCATGACGTCAACTGCTATTCGGCGTTCCGCCTTTATTACCTGAACCGCAACTGTATAAAGATGTTCCGCAAGCAGCGCGACGCCGCCTCGCTGCGGGAATGCCTCTTCTATTTCAAACAGTTCGCATTGAAGCGAGGCTGGCAGATTGTCAGATACGAAGACCGGAAACTTTCGAAACTGTCGGCCATTGCACGCGGCGTTTTCTCGGGCCTCTTCTCCAGGTTGCGATAATATTACGGCTCCCGTATCGTTTTAAGATAGGAAATCAGACGGTAAATACAGCCTGTGACAACCCGATGTATTTAATCCGGAACTTCCTATCGATAATGAAACAATTATTCAGTACCGTTAAATGGTTCTGATCTACTTCATACTGCTGACGTTCGCGATGTTGGTGACAGCACCATTGATATCGCGGCGATTGGTGTTTGCATACGTTCCTGAGGAGCGCATGGAGTATAATCCACTGCACGGCCTCAGTAGGTCGAACCGCAAGTTAGTCTATTGCGCGTTCGGCCTGTTGTATGTGATGATGGCCATAGCTGTTGTCAACCGGCCGGAGTATCTGCCGGATTATCAGATGTATGAGCATCTGTACCGCACCACATTGGGCAATAAGTCGCTGCGTGATATGGAGATTTCCTTCACATGGATATCCATGCTGTCGCCGACATTCATGGTGCTTCTCACCGTCTATGCGTTGCTGTCGGTCGGCACACATATGTGGGCCATCCTGCGCAACGCTCCCAATATCTGGATTTCACTGGGCCTCTACATGACATTCCAGTTCGTGCTGCACGACATGGTCCAGATGCGTTCGGGCGTGGCGCTGGGCCTGATGCTCATCTCATTGCGTTATATCGTCGAACGCAAGTGGTGGATTTATTTCCCCCTGGTGATGCTGGCCCTGTTCTTCCACAATTCGGCCGTGGTGCTGATTCCCCTCTACTTCCTGAAGGCGAAGAGTCTCAACCGGTATGTATGGGGTTCGATCCTCGGGGCTGCCGTGCTGCTGCACATGGCCGGAATGGAGTTCGGTATCTTCTCGAAGTTTATTCCCATAGGCATCGTCGAGACCTATCTCGAGAATTATATGGGCCGGGATATGGCCGCCAATTCAATAGATATCGATCTGCACCGTATATTGGAAATCATAGCCATATTCGTTATGATTATCCGCATCAAGTATCTTCAGAGTCATTATCCGCTGGCCGTGATATGCGTCAAGATGCTTGTGTTCTCGCAGATTTTCTATCTGCTGTTCAGCGATATCGCGGTGATCCAGATCCGTATGGGCGAGCTGTTCGGTTCGGCCGGCATCCTGGGCTACGCAATGTTTCCCATGGTGAGCCGCAAACATTACTATGTGCTGCTGATCTATCCGTTGTTGCTGATGCTCACACAGATAGGCGGTGCCTATTATTTACTGACGGCTTTCAAGCCGTAACGATTAGAAAGAGAAAAGATGTCAAAGATAACGGTTCTGATGTCTGTCTACATAAAGGACAATCCGGAATACTTCGAGCGGGCGCTTCGAAGCATCTGGGATGACCAGGAGCGCAAGCCTGATCAGATAGTTCTTGTGGAGGATGGCCCGCTTACCGATGTGCAATATGATATTGTCGACCGGTTCCACAGGGAAGTCGGCGACGTGATGACCATCGTCGCCAATGACGAGAACCGCGGTCTTCCCGCCGCTCTGAACAATGGCATCGAATACTGCACCGGCGATTATGTGGCCCGCATGGACTCCGATGACATCGCACTTCCGGCGCGTCTGAGCCTCGAGGAGGATTATCTGGAGCAGCATCCCGAAATTGCGGTGGTGGGCGGCAGTATCGAGGAATTCAACAGCCAAGGCGATATCCGCGGCGTCAGGACCTATCCCGAAGACGATCACGAAATCCGCAATTATATCTGCAAGGCCAATCCCATGGCACATCCTACGGTGATGATCCGCCGTGACGCAGTTTTCGGACGCGGCCTCAGATATAAGGAGAACCGCCTGTGGACACAGGACTATTGCCTCTGGGTGGACTGTGTGTCGGAAGGCATAAGAATATCAAATATCCACGATGTCGTGCTCCGTTTCCGCCGTGACGACCAGACCCTGAAACGCCGCGGCAACCTCAAGGCCCGAAACGAAGAACTGCGCGTCTATTCCAACGCCATCGCCCGCTTGCACGGCCGCATCAGCTGGCGTTATATTTTCCCTGTGGCCCGCTATCTGTTCCGCTTGATGCCCGACGGATTCGTCCGCAAACTTTACCATGCCGACATCCGTCAGAAAATCATGTACGGAAAGCGCGGCCGAGGTAAGACCTCTCCTAAAAAATAGTCTATGAAAATCACACTTATCGGTGGCAGCGGGTTCGTGGGAACACGCATCCTCGAACTCCTCGGCCACGAACCTGACAAATATCAGTGCAACAATATTGATTTGCTCCCGAGCCACTTCTTCAACCACCTCACCACGCAGGGTGATGTGAGGAATCAGGAGGATCTGGACCGAGGAATGAAAGGAACCGATGTCGTGGTGCTCCTGGCTGCGCAGCACCGTGACGACGTCAAGCCCGTTTCGCTCTATTACGACATCAACGTCGGCGGCATGGAAAACACGCTCCGGGCCATGGAGCGCAATGGATGCAAGCGTATCGTTTTCTTCTCAAGCGTGGCCGTATACGGCCTCAATAAGAAGAACCCCGACGAGTCACATCCCGTGGACCCGTTCAACGATTACGGCAAGTCGAAACTACAGGCCGAACAAGTGCTCGAAAAGTGGTATGAGACCCACCCCGACTGGAATATCGACATAATCCGTCCGACGGTGATCTTCGGCGAGCGCAACCGCGGAAATGTCTACAATCTGCTCCGGCAGATTTCCTCCGGACGCTTCCTGATGGTAGGCAAGGGCGTCAACCGCAAGTCAATGGCCTATGTTGGCAATATCGTCGCTCTCGTGAAGTTCATGATCGACAAGGAAACGACGGGCTATAACGTGTTCAACTACGTCGACAAGCCCGATATGAACATGAATCAGCTCGTGTCGCATGTGTCGGAGGTGCTGGGCAAGCATATTCCCGCCACGCATTATCCCTACTGGCTCGGGATGCTGGGAGGCAAGTGCTTCGACCTGCTCGCAAAGGTGACGGGCCGCAAGCTGACTATATCCTCGGTCCGTGTAAAGAAATTCTGTGCCACGACTGAGTTCGATGCCACCAAGGTGCATCAGTGCGGTTTCGAGGCTCCTTTCACACTTCAGGAGGGATTGGCCCGAACCCTGGAGTTCGAGTTCGTACACCCGCGGACCGACGACATCCAGTTCGTCAGCGAATAACCTAAATATTTCCGATTATAATAGGATCCCTGCTTACAGGTCGTGGGCGGCTTGCTCCGGTGTCTCCTCGCTGCGCTTGCGCGCCATGATCCGGATGTGACTCAATTGTTTGGTCAGAAGAATAATAGCCACCACGGTCGATAGAAAATCAGATATCGGGTACGATGCCCATACTCCGTCCAGTTGCCACATACGCGGCAATATGAACAGTAGCGGAACCATAAAGATGATCTGTCGTGTCAACGACAGGAAGATCGATTTTCCGGCCATGCCCAATGACTGGAAGAAGTTGGTAGTGACAATCTGAAATCCGACCATCCAGAATGTCAGCGTCGTGATTTGCAGACAGTTTACGGCGCACGCAATCTGTTCGGGATCCTGCATGAACATCGAGGCGATGGCCCGGGGATTGAAATGCCCCACAATGCTCCCCGTGGTCGAGATTATCACCCCGGTGATGGCTGCGAGTCTGAAGGTCTTCATCAACCGTTTGTAGCGTCCCGATCCGTAATTGTAGCCCACGATAGGCTGCATTCCCTGGCATATGCCGATGATCGTGAACACGAAAATGGTGACGAAACGGTTGAACACCACGACGGATGCTATGGCGTTATCGCCGCCATATTTCATCAGGGTGTTGTTGACTATGGCGTTTATGGCTGAACCGGTCGCGTTGATCAGGAACGGAGCCATACCGATGTAAAGCACGCTACGGATTATCGGCCAGTTGAAACGGTATGTGCCATGTTCGAAGTGCAGCGTGTTGTTACGGTTGAAGAAGTGGCTCATCACCCAGATGGCGGTGACTGTCATGGAGATGTCGGTGGCTATCGCGGCCCCGCGTATGCCCCAATGGAATCCGAACAGGAACAACGGCGCGAGAATGCAGTTCAGCACAGCGCCTATCATGTTGGTGTACATTGCCTTGGCGGGATAGCCCGAGGCTCGCATCACATTGTTGAAACTGAACGTCAGGTTCTGAAGCACGCAGCCGGGAAGCACCCACACCATAAATTCTCGGGCATAGGGCAACGAGTTGGGCGACGCTCCGAACATCTTCAGAATCGGATCCATGAAGATATAGAATAACGTCGCATATGCCACGCCGATGATCAGCGACAGCTGCACGCAGTTGCCCAGGATTATCTCGGCTATACGGCGGTCGTTCTGGCCCATTACTATTGATACGCGTGCCGCTGCGCCGGCGCCGACGAGCATGCCCAATGCCGTCACCAGATTCATTACCGGAAACGTCACGGCGATACCGCTCACAACGTTCGGATCGTCGATGGCGTGCCCGATAACAATGGAGTCAATAATGTTGTAGATCGCACTGACTACGGTGCCTATCACCGCTGGAAGACTGTATTTGAACAGTAGCTTTCCGATGGGCGCGTTTCCAAGTTCGTATAGCCTGTCTTGCGGTTCCTTATTGTTCTTTGCCATACCTTTTCCTTCGACGGTGCAAAGTTACAAAAAATTCCTTAGACTCAGGATTGTCCCACGGTGTGGGGGAGGACCGGTGACCGAAGTCCGGATTTAAGCGGAAAGCAGGATGTTTCCACACGGATTTCATCGAACAGTCCGGCCGTGATGAAAGATTCGAGCAACCTTGCCCCTCCTTCCACCATCAGCGATGTTATGCCGTGCTGGCTGAAAAGCAGCCGCATGTTTTCCTGCAGCGGCAGTGCGGGATCGAGCCATATCGGGTCGCGGTCAAGAATCCGGAGCGTGTCGGGAAGCCGGTCGCTTCTGAACAGCACGGGTCTGGGGCTGCGTCCGGGCCACAATCGCGTGGTCAGCGACGGGTTGTCGGTAATCAGGGTGTCGGTTCCGACCATAATTGCATCGCACAAGGAGCGCTCGCGATGCATCAGCACGGCGCTGACAGGCGTGGAAAGCGCCACGGGCAGATAGCCGGACTCGCCCGGTGCGGAAACTGCCGGATTGTCGGCGGCCATGAATCCGTCGGCGCTTTGAGCCCATTTCAGTTCGATCCAGGGACGCCGCAGCGTCTGTGCTGTCATGAACCGCCGGTTCAGATACCGGCATTCATCTTCAAGCACATTCTCCACAACCGTTATTCCCGCCTCGCGCAACATCCTGATGCCCCGGCCCGATACTTTGGGATTGGGATCGCCGCATCCTATTACGGCACGCGTAATTCCCTTCCGGATCAGCAGTTCGGCGCAGGGCGGCGTCTTGCCGTAATGCGAGCATGGTTCCAGAGTGACATAGATGGAGGATTCCTTCAGCAGGTGCTCGTCATCGGGCCGGACGTCAAGAAATGCCTGTACCTCGGCATGCGGACCGCCGTAAGCGCGGTGCCAGCCCTCGCCGATAATACGCCCCGTGGCGTCCGTGATCACAGCTCCTACCATCGGATTGGGGGATACATGCCCCGCTCCCTGCGCCGCAAGCTGCAATGCCCGCCGCATCATCGAAATGTCCCGTTCGGTTATCTCTTCTTTTGTAACCATCTCTTAGAATTTTAATCCTATGGCTGCCTGATAGTTCTGTATCACGCTGGCAAAACCCACGCGTTTGTTTATAAACCCGTTCAGGTGTAAGGCCGCGTTAATCCCGGCAAAGAACCGCTTGTTATAATATGACAGCGCCGCGGCGCCTTTTCCTCCGATGGAAAACATGCGCTTCGCTCCGTACGTCGAACTATAGTCCGATACTGATATTCCCATGCCCGGAATCGCCGAAATATTGGCCACGAGATGCTTGTTGATCACCCAGTTGTAGCTGTAGCCGCCGATCAGTCTGTATGACTGATAATGAAACCGGTATTGATCGAACGGATAGTCATAGACGTTGAGCAACTCGGTGGGCAGTTTGGTGAAATCGAAATCCACCGTATATGAACTCACGTCGAATCCGAGTGTGGCTGAACCAGCACTGCGCAGCTGATTGTTGGAATTGCTCTGGGCCGCTCCCCAGCTGAACTTCTTGTTGTTGAAGAAGTAATAACCCATGGCCTGATAGCCCGTAAGCGTCAGACCCTCGAAATATTTCTTGATCAACTGGCCGTGATTGTACTCGGAGAAGCGGCGTATGTACGTACCGCCGTCGTTCTTCCAGTAATGCAGCTCGATATTGAACAGTGCGCAGCTGAAGCCGAAGTCCCATTTGTTGTGCTGTGGCTTGTTGCCCGAGAAAATCGTACCGACATCGACTGAGTAGCTTAGCGACGCCGCCATGTATTTCAGCGTTAGTCCAAGGTTTGCATACGGCTGACTCAACATATAGATCGGTGACAATTTATGCGGGCGGAAGGTATATGCATCGGTCCAGTTGTCGGAAACGATCATCGCCTTCCAATTCCGGCCGTCTCCCTTGACATAGTTCGGGTCGTGCGAGTTGAATGTCCTGTCGGCCCATCGGTATACGCGCATGCAGAAATCTATGAAGCGGGGATATCTCACACTCTCGTCGCGTGTGTCGATATAGTGGTACTTGCGCAGGCGATACAGCCAGCCGTTCTCGGCATATGTCCGGCCGGGCACTGTCAGTGAGTCCGTGACTGCCATGCGAGTCGTTATGGAGTCGGGAATCGTAGTGAGTCCGATAGCATCGGGCATTTCCAGTTTCTGAGGGGGCATAGCCGTGGCCGGGCAGCCTGTCAGGACTGCCCATAGCGCCAGAAGCATAAGCGCGAACCCATATGCTCCGGTGTGATTGATTATGTCGGCGATACAGAGTCTTTTGCTCACCTCAGGATTTGCGGTCTTTCAGCAGACTCGCGGCGCGTACGGCGTCTTGGTCCGGTACAATCAGATAGATCGATCCCGTGCCCGAACCCGGGGCGGGAAACAGTTCCGAAAGGGCGTCGCTCTGTACTTCGGCCGGAATTCCCCGGCTGATCAGAAAGCCTCTGTCTATAAAGGCTTCCGCCTGATTGGAATATTGATTGATTACGGTCATAAGTGCCTATTTTATTCCTCTCTGGTCAAGTGCATGCTGGTAGCGCATGGCGTTGCGTGTATGCTCGGCGAATGTGGTCGCGAAATTGTGCGTTCCCGACAGATCCTCCTTGGCGCACATGTAGAGATAGTCATTGGGCTTCGAGTCCAGAATGGCTTGAACCGTGGCTTTGCTCGTGGTGCGTATCGGACCCGGCGGCAGTCCTGCATGCAGATACGTGTTGTAAGGCGACTGTGTCGACAGATGTTCGGATGTGATGCGCTTTATCGTGAAATCGCCCGTGGCGTACCGTACGGTCGGATCGGCCTGAAGACGCATGTTCTTTTTTAACCGGTTGATGTAGAGCCGGCCTATCGTCCCTTTTTCCTCGGCGGCGTTCGACTCTTCGTCCACTATCGAAGCCAGAATCATGACTTCCACGGGTTTCAGTCCGAGTCGGGCCGCTTTTTCGCGGTTGGCGTCGTCCCAGAATCGGGTGTAATTGCGTCCTATTTTGTCAATTACCTGCCCGGGAGTGGCTGACCAGTACATCTCGTAAGTATCGTCGATGAACATCGCCATGGCATTTTCCGAGTCCAGGCCATATTTGTCGAGGACTTCGGGCGAATAGAGCTCCATGCTGAGCGAGTCGCTGCCGAAGGCCAGTTTGTCCGATATGCGGTCCAGCAGTTCCTGGATGTTTCTCACGCCATGGTAGGTGACGCGCATTGGAGTCTGGGCTCCGGATGTGAGGATGCGCATCACTTCCAGCGAGTTGGTGCCTTCTTTGATTTCGTAGGCACCATGCCGTTTGGCGAAATCCGTCTTGCGGAAGCGGGCCATCCTCATTACTTTGTCGGCAAAGCTGTCGCCCATGTAGCGGGTCAGCGTGTCGTGCACCTCGGCGCCCGTTGCGTTCGCCGGGATGCGGATCATTGCCGTCCGGGGCGCCCGCGTCAGCATCATCGGCGCCATGAATATCAAAAAGGCTGCGAGCAGCAGCGCAAGCACAAGCATAGTATAGAGCATCCCCCGACCGGCTCCGATCCGGGGATGCTTCCTCTTGTTCTTTTTATCCGTATTGTTCTGTTGCGGTTTCTGTGGCACGTCTTATATGGTGTCAGAGCTTGTTCCTTAAAATTTCAGGGTCGTAGGGGTCGCAGCCTTGGTGCGGATTCGTTCGCTTGCTGAAAGGAGCATGCGAATGTATGTGACTGAAAGCAAGCGGACGAAGACGCCCAAGGATGCGAGACAAAACTAACATTTTTACCCTCTGACGCTCTTGACATTCTGAGGAACACGATTTATTGATATTTGTGAATGTTTCACCATTAGCTTTTAAATTGACTTGTAAGCCTTAAAATTAATTACCAATGCCCGGCGCTTTTTGGCATATTTCGCGAGATCTCATCGGTCACGATGCTGGCATCGCTCCCTCTTCGACTCGCAAAATCTGCTCAAAAATCGCCGCCCCTACGGCCCTGAAATTTTAAGGAACAAGCTCTTAGTTGCCTTTATCCTTGTTTTTGGCCAACTGCGGTTCCAGCGCGTTGAGGCACAGGTCGATTGCCTCTTCGAATGTGTCTGCCGTCTTCGATGCGTACAGATCCGCACACTGGGGGATGGTCAGCTTGACCGAAGCTTCTTTGTTCATGGAAGTTTCCGGCTTTACAACCTTAAGATTTACTTCGGCTGCTGTCACGGCGTCGAACCGGCGACAAAGTTTGTCTATCTTCTTGTTGATGAAGTTCACCAGCTTGTCGGTGATGTCGAAATGAATCGCATTGATTTTGGCTTCCATAACTTTGGGTTTTATGGATGGCATGAGCCATCCGGTTCGTAATGGAGCAATTCCTGCCTTCGGTTTGATCCTCATGCCGGTATTGCGTTCACAAATATAACAAAAAAACTTGTTATAATGTTAATGGAATGCGCAAAAAATAACACAAAAGATTCAATCTTTTTTTTCGGCCCTGGGATGTGCGGCATCGTAGGCCTGACGTAACTCGGTCATCGAAAGGTGCGTATAAATCTGGGTCGTGGAGAGCGACACATGCCCCAGCAGCTGTCGGACGGCATCGAGATTCGCTCCGTTTGCCAGCAGTGCCGTGGCGAACGAATGCCGCAGCACATGCGGACTTTTACGAGCGGCCGATGTGCCGCTTAGCGCTTGCCTCACGGACTGGTAGAGCGTGGCTTTGTTGATGGCTCCGCGCGCTCCGGCTATCAGCGGTTTCGGCGTGGCAAGATCGGGGTATCGCCGGTCGCGCACTTGCTGCCAGCGTGCGATTTCCGCTGCCAGTTCTTCGGGCAGCGGCAAGATGCGCTCCTTGTTCCCTTTTCCGGTCACGCGCAACTCATCTCCTTGCGCCGAGCGGCGTATGTCGGCATCCGTCAGGCTCAGGAGCTCGGCCTGGCGCAGGCCTAATCCGTAAATCATGGCCAGGCACAGGTGCAGCCGGCACATATGGAAATCCTGGCCCGGATCGAAATCGAGCAATGCTTCCATCTCATCGGCCTTGACGATGTCGGGGAGCCGACGGGGCAGCTTGGAGAGCGTCACTTCCGCAGCCGGATTGCTATCCGTCAGGCCGCGGCGCATGGCCCAGCGGAACAATGCCCGCAAGCTCTGGGTCTTGCGGCGCAGGGAGGCAGGTGATTCTCCCGAGGCTGCCAATGAGCCCAGCCAGTCGCGGATATCGTTCGGGCTTACCTTCCCGGGGCCTACCAGCTCGGCTCCCTCGCAGCCAAGCCAGTCGGCGAATTGACCGATGTCGCCGAGATAGGCCGACACCGTGTGCTCGCTCCGGTTCAGCTCCAGCCTGAGATATCGTCCGAATTCACCCGGGTTCACTTGCTGTCACGTTTACTGATATGCACGCTGAAACGGTATGGACCTGCTGATCCATACCGCTCGTATTCGGTCATGTAAATGGCGATTACTGCTCGGCCTGACGAAGCTGCTGTACGTAGATGGCCTTAACCATCTTCTTGCGGTTCGTGATCGACGGCTTCTCAAATGCCTGACGGCTGCGAAGCTCGCGGATGATGCCTGTCTTTTCAAATTTGCGCTTGAATTTCTTAAGCGCTTTCTCGATGTTCTCGCCTTCCTTTACCTGTACGATAATCATGTTTTGATATTAATTTTTTTGTTTTATTCCTGTTTTTAAGTCCACATCATTGTGATGTGCACACTTTTGCGCTGCAAAATTATATAAAGTTGGCGTACTGACAAAATATTTTTTCAAATTTTCTGAATAATCCCTTTTGATTTGTAGTTATAACAGTAAAAATGTTTAAATTTTAGAAGTAATAATGTATGAAAAAACTTTCATTGATGCTGTCGATGCTGTTGGTTGGCATGCTTGCCGTGGCTCAGGACCACACTACGGATCCCAATAAATATTATCTCACCGCTGATGAGGTAGTGAACAGTCTCGTAATGCTTCCGGCGCCTCCCGAGGCCGGTTCGGCACGCATGGCCTATGACCGCGAACGCTACGAGTGGGGCAAAAGCGTGCGTGACACCCCACGCGGCAAACAGGCTATCATCGATGCCGATCTGTCGGAAGGATGGCTCGACCGCACTTTCAGCAAAGCATTTGGCATGAAACTCACCAAGGAGAACGCTCCCGAAATCTACAAACTTATCAACAATATGAAGGAGGATGCCGGCGATCTGGCCACTCGCGATGCTAAGGTCAAATATATGCGCCCACGTCCCTTCATGATGTATAACGAACCGTCACTCACGCCTAACGACGAACCGGGTCTCCGTAACAATGGTTCATATCCATCGGGCCACACCTCGATAGGCTGGGCCACGGCTATCGTGCTGTCCGAGATCAATCCCGCGCGTGCTAAGGAGATTATGAAACGCGGTTATGAGATGGGTGAAAGCCGCGTAATCTGCGGTGCACATCACCAGAGCGATGTCGATGCGGGCCGCGTCACCGGTTCCGCCGTCGTCGGCCTGCTGCATGCCAATCCCGGATTTCAGAAACAGCTCGCCAAAGCCAAAACCGAATTCGCCGCCAAATCCAATTGACCCCGTCAACCCTGAAGCCCCTGCCAACTGAGGAGTCGCTTTTAATTGTCTCTGACACGAAGGCTGGAAAGAGAAAGGCAATGCTGTAATATACCCAAATCGGAATTTACTGCAAATTTACAGTAAATTCCGATTTGAATTCAGTTATTGCCACAGATCTCGCAGTAGAAAATCCATAATGCCGATAAAGTATATTCCATTGTCATCGAAATAAGGAACTATATCGTCGCCCATAACGACTATCTTCTTGAAGGAATCAGGCACTTTTAGTAACGAAGCCAGTTCCTGTTGCAATTTCTCTTCGTTCGGGATGCTATATGCGGACTGGATATAATATCGCGTCGACGCCTTGTTTGCAATAAAGTCTATTTCCCTTTGAGTATAAGTGGACTTGCCATTCATCATCTTTCGATCCTCTATCACGCCCACATCAACAAGAAAGCCCATCGTTTTCAAATGATTGAAAATAATGTTTTCCATAATATGAGTAGGCTCCTGCTGTCGGAAATTAAGTAATGCATTCCTCAACCCAACATCTATCGAATAGTATTTTTTAATCGACTCAAAATAGCGTTTGCCTTTCACATCGTACCGCTCCGCACTCTCGAACAAATATGCGTCCTGCAGATATGTAATATATTTCACTACAGTCTCGGAGTCAATCTTTACATGCTGTAGAGAAAGAATGGAATTGGCCAGCCGCGACGGATTCGTAAGAGAACCGATTGAACTGCACAGACATCGGGCCAATCCTTCAAGAGCGTTGGCATTCTTGATGCCATATCGTTCGATAACATCGTCAAAATACGTTTTTTGCCACAGCCGGTTCAGGTATTCAATCTTTTGTTCATCATTATTATAATGCAAAAGACGCGGCATACCTCCGAATGTGGTGTATTCTCTCCATAAATCACGAGGATGCCTTTGCTGATTCTTACAATACTCTCGGAATGATAGCGGATATACCTGTATCTCATCACCACGCCCTCGAAAGATGGTACGAATATCGCTCGACAGCATCCTCGAATTGCTACCGGTCACATATACATCAATATTATCGTGAGACGACAATCCATTAACAAAGCGCTCGAAATCGGGAAGTTCCTGTATTTCATCAAAAAAAACGTAGTAACTCTGAGAATCGTCGGTTATTCTGCCATATATATGCTTTTTAAGATCGGCAATGTTCAGGATATCAAAATCATACTTCTCGTCATCCTTGTCAAAATCAATGCTGATTATGTTTAGAGGCGACACTCCTTGCGATACAAGGTAATCCCTATAGATATGTGACAGAAGCCAAGACTTACCGCAGCGTCTTGGTCCTGTTATAACTTTTACTTCACCGTTATCTCGCCTGACTATCAGCTTTTCAAGGTACGTTGGTCTCGCTATATATTCGTTACGTTCCATATCAATTCGTAATTTACTGCAAATTTACAGTAAATTTCGATTATGTCCAAATTTAGAAGTATAATACCGAATGGCTATATGCAGTAAAGTAAGTTCAATAAAGTACTGCAGCGATTAAGGTTATATACTAAAATCATGAGAGCTGTGACGACCATGACGGCTCCTGTCATTCCTGTGCTCCTGTCCAAAAAACATCCCATTGTCAATCAGTGTGATCTGGGCTTTCATCGTTCTTGTACCATTTTTTGAGCAATAAAAGCGGCTATGTTTAGCCGTTTTGCTTTGCAATTTGAAAAATTCGGACTATCTTCGCATTACTTAAAAGTGTGACAAGCCGCATTTTTAAGTAATAGCGATGATTATTGAACGACCAATTTATCTCAAAAAATTAATCAGCAGCAGACTCTAATAATAAAATCGCTGCGGCCGATGGGACTGCAGCGATTTATGTTTAATGTTGAAAATCATGGGAGCTGTGGCGACCATGAAGGCTCCTGTGCTCCTGTCCAAAAATCATCCTATTGTCAATCAGCGTGATCTGAGCTTTCGTCGTCCTTGTACCATTTGCTGTACATCAGGTAGTTGTGGGCGATTTTGACGTTGAGCTCCTTGGCTTTCTCTGGCTCGACCATCTTGACGAACTTGGCCGGCGCTCCGGCCCACATCTCGTGAGGACCGATCACGGTGTTGCTCAGCACCACCGAACCGGCGGCTACCAGCGCGCCTTCGCCCACCACGGCATTGTCCATCACTATTGCCCCCATACCTATCAGCGCATAATCGTGGATCTTCGCTCCGTGAATCACCACATTGTGCCCCAGCGAGACGTCATCGCCGATCTCGATAGTAGATTTTTCATAGAGCGTGTGCAGCACCGAACCGTCCTGGATATTCACGCGGTTACCGATGGTAATGGTGTTCACGTCTCCGCGAAGCACCGTGCTGAACCATATGCTGCATTCGTCGCCGATAGTCACGTCACCGACTATCACGGCATTGTCGGCAATGAAGCAATCCTTGCCGATTTTCGGGGTGAAGCCCCGTACACTTTTGATTATAGCCATTGTCTTATCTTATTCAATTTTTGCATTCGCGAAAATTGAGGTTTAAAAGTGTAAGTGTTTAAAGGTTTAACCGTCCGGACAGAAGTTTACCGCGGCAGCTCTAAACCTCGCAAGTTTACTTGCGAATTTAAACCTCGCAAGCTTGCCTTGCGAATCTCGTGTTATTATCTTGTTAGCGGGCGAGTTTTTTCGGCGAGCCATGCCGCTTGCTCGGCGTCGAGCATCGGCGTGAGCCGTTCGCGCACCTCTGTATGATATTTGTTGACCCACTCGATCTCGGCATCCGACATGATCGAGGTGTCGAACAGCCTCAGATCGAAGGGGAAGAGAGTCAGTTCCTCGAAATCGTAGAAAGTGCCGAACTCCGTCTCCATCGCCTTCTTGGTCAGGATCAGGTTCTCGCAGCGTATGCCGTAGCGGCCTTCCAGATAGAGTCCCGGCTCATTGCTGGTGATCATTCCCGGTTCCAGCGGAGTGGGGTTGATGTTGAGGCGGAAGTTCTGCGGGCCTTCATGGCAGTTGATGAAGAATCCCACGCCGTGTCCCGTGCCATGGTAATATGCCTTGCCTTCCTTCCAGAGGAACTGACGGGCCAGCACATCAAGCTGGTGACCGGTGGTTCCGGCCGGGAAAACGGCGGTGCTGAGCGCAATGTGACCCTTCATCACCAGAGTGAAGTCATGTTTCTGTTCGGCCGTCGGCGTGCCCAGGGCAATCGTACGGGTTATATCGGTCGTGCCGTTGACATACTGGCCTCCCGAATCAACCAGCAGCAGACCGTCACCGACCACGGGGATGTCGCTTTCGGGTGTCGCCTCGTAATGCACGATCGCTCCATGCTCGTTCCATCCTAAAATCGGAGCGAAACTCTCGTCGACGCAAGTCGGATCGGCGAGGCGCAAAGCGCGCAGCCGCTTGCCCAGCTCATATTCCGTCAGCATGCCTGAAGGATACTCCTTCTCGACCATCATGAAGAACTTCACCAGCGCCACGCCATCCTTTTCCATGGCCATGCGCACGCTGCGAATCATCGACTCGTTCTTGATACTCTTGAGTTTGGCTACCGCCGAGCCGCCGAATACGGTCGTGCAGCTGACATGGTCGTAGATGCCGCGGGCCGTCTTCTCCGGATCAAGCAGCAGACGTGTCTCTTTGGGCAGCTGCTCTACAAATTCCGTCACACTGTCGTAAGGCCTCGTCTCTATATGGTATTTCTTGAAATGCGCGGCGACTTCGGGCGTCACCTTATCGGCGTCGACAAACAGCACGCGACGGTTATCGT
>JAQXIE010000081.1 GCA_029007645.1 Bacteroidales bacterium | reverse complement strand
TGATATTTCAAAGGCTTCCAGCCGGTCGCCGATACGGGCTAAAAAACCGGTGGGATGCAAGGCGGCAAGCACAATATCGCCGTTTTTCAGGGTGTTGTCGCGGCTGATTTCAGCAATCAGGCTGCCGATAGGGAGCCGCATGCCGTCGGCGCTGCAGGTCAGCATTTCTCCGCCGCAGGTGAACCGGTAGGCTACATTCTCAGTCGCATCGGCAAGCGGCCTGAACTGGCCCAACATACAGCACTTGTCGAATGCCACGGCGCGGCACCATGGATCGCCCGCGCTC
This sequence comes from Bacteroidales bacterium, assembly GCA_029007645.1. Lineage (GTDB taxonomy): Bacteria > Bacteroidota > Bacteroidia > Bacteroidales > Muribaculaceae > Lepagella. The sequence goes on along the minus strand of JAQXIE010000081.1, from coordinate 5,737 downwards.
CGCAGCTCACAGAGCAAGTCGGCCCCGACTGCGGCACAGCCCGCCGCCACGGCATCGATATACCTGCCGGCAAACCGCTCGCCTATCCCTTTGCCCAGACGCGACACCCTGTAGACCAGCGTAGGCATCAGCCGGAATTCGCCGGCAAAATCGGGGATGAAGAACGGCTGCCGCGTGCGAAGCAACGCCGAGTCGGGTATCTCGTACCATACAGGCCCCTCCCCCGCTCCGAAAACCGGCTGCCGGGAACCACCGTCGTTTCTCGCAACTGCGTATATCTTCATTACTCCTTGACGTTAAGACGGTTGTAAATCAGCGCCAGATGTGCGTAAATCGACGTGTTGGACATCACCACATCCTCGGCTACCTTCACCCTGTAAGGGGTGAAATTCCATATCGCCTTCATGCCCGCGGCGATGGCGGCGTCGGCGGCATCCTGCGCGGCTTCTGCGGGCACGGTCAGGATGCAGATGTCGGCGGGATTGGCGGCCATCACCTCCTCGATATCGTCGATGTGATAGACGGGCACCGCCAGGTCACCGCGGCCGATCACCTCAGGATCCGTGTCGAACCCGGCCACGATCTGCAGACCGTAGTTCGAGAGGCCTGAGTCGCTCATCAGTGCGCTGCCCAGACTGCCTACGCCCAGGACATATGCGCGGTGCGCCACTCGGAATCCGAGTGCCTCGGTAAGTTTCTCGGCCAAGGTAGTGACCTCGTAACCGATACGGGTCTTGCCGCGCAGATTCAGGAAACTCAGGTCCTTGGCAATCTGCGACGAGTCGACATTCAGCGCCCGCGCTATGCGTGTGGAGGATATATGCTGCTCCCCGCGGGTCTTCAGGATTTCTACATATGCCAGATACCAAGGCAGCCTCCGCAGCGTCGGCTCCGGCAGTATGGAATGTATTTCGTTGCTCATTGTTTTGCTACGCTTCGCGCTATTGCGCTGTCACAGCCAGTTTATTGGATTTGGTCGACCAGGTTCCCTGGGGCGTCTCAACGCGGGCGCGGTACACGTAGATGCCGCGCGGCACGCGGGCGCCCGATTTGTCGCACAGATTCCAATAGGTGTTGACCTGTCCGCTCGTTCCGGTGTTGTCGCGCATACTGCTACGCCATATCTCACGTCCGCTCAGATCATAGACCGAAAGGTTGCAGTCCATCATCGTGTTCGGCTGGTCCAGTATTATCTTGAAATTCACTCCGCTCGTCGCGGGGTTGCAATCGGTGACTATATCCACAATGTAGGGGTCGGCGTTGGCGCTGACCTGAAAATCCAGCGACTGCCGCGTGGAATTGTTCAGGTTGTCCCAGGCCTCGAGCGTCAGCGTATGTCGTCCCGGCGTCAGATCCTTCAGCCCGTATATCACTGTACCTCCTGTGCCGTCGACATCGGGCGTATAGTACTGCGACACGTCGCCCAGCGGCGTCTCGTCGTCAAGCCGCAGCGACAGCTTGTGCCCCACTCCGGCGTCCGAAACGTTGATTCCCGCCGGATCCGACAGACGGATGAACACCACGGGATTCGGGTTCACGATATCGCCGTTCCTGAAGTTCTCGCGGTTCAGATAGAAGTGATCCACGCGCGGGCCCTCCGTATCGAGGACAGCGTCCTCCGAGAAACCGTAGACGTAGAGCGACTCCGACGATCCGTTAGCTTCGCGGCGCCGGTTGTCCCAGGCATATGCCGACACAAGCGCCGGCTGATAGTTGTTGCTGATCTCGAGCGGCACTGTCACCGTAGCGCTCCAGCGGCCGTTGCGCACGGAGGTGTTGCATACGGCCAGGCGGGTCTTGCGGTCGTTGTAGATTTCCTTCTTGCCGCTGCTGCCGTTGCCGTAAGTTTCTATCACGGTCTCGGCGTCGTAGAGCTGAAGCGATACTGTACCGTTGAAATCGGTGGCTTCCGAACCGTCGGGCGCCAGGATTCTGCCCGACATCGTGAGGCGCGAACCGCCCTCGATGACAGGCAGCTCCGGGGCCGTGGCCACTTCGATACCGTTTATGTTGTCGACGGTCACCGTATGGTTGATCTCGGTGAGACGCATTGCGGGATCGCCCATGAAGGCGTAACGCAACTTGTTCTCATCGTTGGGATAGCTGTTCTTGGCGGCGATGTAGGCGTCGCCCAGCCGACGCAGACGGCCGTCGGATTCGGTCTTGAACACCTCGGTGCCGAATCGCTTGGTAAGCTCGCCGTTCTGCGAGATATACGCCGTACGCGTAGCCGTGATCATTCCCACTACGCCTCCGCGCGTGTTCAGCATCAGATGCTCGCCGCCCGACACTTTCAGTTCGTCCCAGGGCGTGAACCGGCAGGTCGCCGTGTAAATGAATGGCAAGTTGGGGTTGGCCATGGCCGTAATCTCCTCCCAGGTCCAGAGCTGCTCGTGTCCCCAGCCGTACTCCGACGCGTGGCCGGCGTAGGTGGTCAGCGCGACGCCTTCGTTATAATTGTTGAGCATCCGGGCCGTGGCCTGCGGATAAGCCGGGCCTGTGGCGGTCTGCATCAACGGATAGGAGTCCAGGTAAAGGCGGTCGTAGAGGAAACTGCTCCCCTTGCCGTGCGATTTCATATTCTCGTAGCAGGCCTCGGTCTGCAGGAAATGTGCACTGTTGTCGTTATCGTCGGCAATCAGCATCACCTTGTTGCGCCATGCGCCGACGTTCGGTTCGGTGACATGCTTCACAATCTTGGCCGCGGTGCTCTGGGCTTCGGCTGCGTCCTTGACCGGCAGACGGCCCACGGCGACGTGTATCTGCGCACGGTTGATGTAGAAATTGCCGGGCTCCACGTCGTCGAGCATTCCGATATAGTCGTCGTTGCTGTACGAGCTTTTCTCCGACGTGCCGGTAAGCGACTGCCAGATCGGCACGGGCACGTAGCCGGAACGGCGTACGGCCGCATCGAGGAACTTATTGTCGTACGACGGTTTGCCCATGATCAGGCAGTAACCCGGCGCGCGGCCGCGGTCATGCCACATCTTGAGCAATTTGCGCCAGGCGCTGACATCGGGCTTGCCGCCCGAAAATTCGTTGTATATCTGCTGAGGGTCGAGCAGCAGGACGTCCATTCCGTCCATGTCGCTGTGCATCCGGGCTATGGCGCGAGCGCCTTCCAGATAGGTCGCCGGAGTGATGATCAGCATGTCGGGAGCCTCCATGCCATGCAGATCCTGGTTGGCCACCCGGCCTTCGGAGGTAACAGTACGTGTGATGCGCGAAGGCGTGTAGGCCGCATATTCGCGGTAGCCGCCGGCGCCTGTCCTCATCAGGGCTTTATCGCCGTCGCGAGTGTATTCCACGGCCATAGGCCGAACCGGGTCTGTTACGTCCCATATCACGGTGCCGTCCTCGACGCCTGTCAGTTCCAATGTGCTGCCCGGCGCGAAATTGCCGAAAAACGACAGCTCGCCGTTGTGCATGGCAAGCCGACGCTCGTTGAACACCTCGATATAATCGAGATTAGCAAGGAACAGGGCCCCGCTCGAATTGTATTCCACTGTAATGTCCAGCTTGTCGCCGGCCGGAGCGTTGCCCGAAATGTCGGCGAATGCGGCGTAAGTTTCGGCGTCGACTCCGTTGATCCGCACAGGCTCCGGTCCATCCTCGCCGACCGTGACATAGAGCGTGGCGCTCCCGCCAGTCACTTTGCTGGCAAACCGGAGGCGGTACAATGCCGTCTCACCGGCGTTGTCGGGAAGCGGAAAACTGAACGTCTGCGACTTCGTGCTGCGGAAATCCTCGCCCACGTAGGTGCGTCCCGACTCGCCTAGATGCTGCAGTTCCTGCTCGTGCACCTGCCGGTCGGTGAAGGTGCGCACCATCTCGCCGCCGTTTCCGCGCATATCGACACTGCCGAACTGAGCGTCGTTCTCGCGGTCGCTCAGAAAGTAATAGGATTTGTCGGTATATGCGTTGACGGTATGAACATAGGGACGGTCGGCCGATGTCGACGGTCCCCACGTATTGTTGCCTGTGGCGAAGAATACGAGGCCTTTAGCCGAACGCACCGAAGGCACCAATGGCAGGTCGTCGGCCATGCTGACGCTAAGGCCCTCGGGTTCCATGCGTCCCCCCGTGCCGTAGACACGCACTTTCGAGGGATCGGAGAATCCCCACGTGCGCAGCGACTGGTCCGAGATGAAATGGGCGCCGTCACCGCTGACACGGATGCGGACCCAGGTCCCCTCCGACAGCTGCGAATGCGTGGCGTAGTGAGTCACCGGAAGCGCGTAAGCTCCCGTGATCCCGCACACCGTCATCAGGACAGCTGCAATTATTATATTGTATATTACTTTATCTATTTGTCTCATTGATATGCGCAGAAGCCCGATCAGATCCGGGCGCAAAAATCCTATGTTATTAACGTACAGCGACCCTCTTTATTTTTTGCCGGCACCCCACTTGGACCAATAATCTTCACCTGTTCTCCTGTTCCTCCTATTCCGGTTGCTGCTTGTCCGCCGATAATCACCAATCATTTCGACGGGTGCGCGTGCTTTCTTTTTACTCTCGTAAGAGAGTTTTTCTAAAAAGTCTTTTTCTTTAGTCTTAGTCTTATTCTTATAGGTGTTACCGTTAGCGTTACCTTTAATGTTACCATCAGCGTTGCCAATAGCGTTACTGTCTGCGTTTCCCTCAGTGTTACCGTCGGTCTTATCATCAGCTTTGACCTCAACCATTTTATTGGTATTGTTGCCATCCTTATCCTCGGGATTGCACTCCATAACCTTAGTAGCTGACTGGAATGACGACGTCCACGTCGTCAACCTAAAGACACGGAGCTATAAAGATATCAAGGCACGGAACTGACGGCAAAGGCTATGCTTTTAGCCGACACTGAATTTACAGATTTACACAGAATATTACTGTGCAGTGGCGGTCGCGGAGCTCCCTTGACAGGAGGATAATTGCCACACTGCCTGTAAATTATGGACAGGAGAACAGGAGATGCCTCGAAGAGGCTGTTTCTCGATAACCCCATCGATGGACGGGGACAGCGTCAGCTGGCTCCGGCCTTCGTGGGGAGGGACCGTAGCGATACACCTTGGTCGGAGACCATGTTTCTGTACTGACTTTACCATTGGTTTTCGTGTGCATCCATCAGGATAAAGAAGCTTCCCGAATCAATTTAATATTTATTATGTTTTATGCAAATTTGCAGTGGCATTGCAAATTTGCATAAAATTGAGAAAGTATGGATGGGAACTTTATTACGCGAACTCTGAGAGAGGCTACATTCCATCCCGATTTTGCCAAGGGATTGAACAATTTTGAAAAGACATTCACCGACTTGATTCATAAGAAGACCATAATTTATTCTGGCCAGACCCTCCCCTACATCAACAACACCTCTATCATCAATTATCGAGACTGCTGATAAATTATTCCCGACAAAGATTTGCCAGCTCACAACCTGATAGGTCCGGTCCTCTACTTTCCCTGTCTAAAAAAATCGACAGGATGGCAAGGGGACAGCGACATTTGACATTATATACTGGGTAGCTATCGTATTTATGGAGCACAGGAGATTTTACGGTCGCGGAGCTCCCTTGTGCCATCCGGTCGAAATGGATTGACAGGAGCACAGGATAAACAGTAGGCTAAAATAAACACTACCGGCAAGTTATGGACAGAAGGACAGTAGCAACAGGAGGCTATGGCACGCGCTGTAACGCATTTATTCGTTCCAAAAAGTGTAATGAGTTGCGATTATTCGTTTGAAAAAGTG
>JAQXIE010000080.1 GCA_029007645.1 Bacteroidales bacterium | reverse complement strand
ATACGGCTCGGATAGAGGTTGTCGTAGAGCGCTTTGCTCTCGCGCAGAAATTCCGGAAAGAAGAGCAGATTCAGTTTCGTGGCTCCCTGTTCGGCATATTTCAGGTAGATGCTGCGGCAATAACCCACAGGTATCGTGGACTTTATCACCATCACCGCATCGGGATTGACATCGAGCACAAGGTCGATCACATCCTCAATGCAATGCGTGTCGAAATAATTCTTGACAGGATCGTAGTTGGTCGGTGCGGCTATGACTACGAAGTCGGCATCGCGGTAGGCCTGGCGGGCATCGAGCGTGGCTGTCAGATCCAGTTGCTTCTCGGTGAGATAACGCTCTATGTAATCGTCCTGAATAGGCGATTTGCGGCTATTGATCATATCGACTTTTTCCGGAATGATGTCGACGGCCGTAACCTTGTTATGTTGAGCCAACAAAGTGGCGATGCTGAGGCCTACGTAGCCTGTGCCTGCTACTGCGATTTTATAATTTTTCATAGATATCTTCAAACTATATATTTCTAACGGTTCTATCTTAAGGAAATTTTGATTAAATTTGCAATTCGTAAAAGCTTGCGTCGCAATGACGGCGCAGCGATGCCAGATGCGATCAATCCGGCGTGTTGACCTTGACCTTGAACTTAATAATCTTGAACTGAATACAGACAGATGGAAACAGAACGACGTACGTATACCTACGACGAAGCCTATGAGGCGTCGAAGAAATATTTCGATGGCGACGAGCTCGCAGCCCGCGTGTGGGTGAGCAAATATGCTCTGAAGGATTCGGACGGCAAAATCTACGAAGAGACTCCCGCCGACATGCACCACCGCATTGCGGGCGAGATTGCACGTATCGAGAACAAATATCCGAACCCCATGAGCGAGCCCGAAGTGTTCGGTCTGCTCGACCACTTCAAATACGTTGTACCGCAGGGAAGCCCTATGGCCGGAATCGGCAACAACATGCAGGTCGGCTCCCTTTCCAACTGCTTCGTGATCGGTCTGGACGGCCATCCCGATTCTTACGGCGGCATCATCCTGATTGACGAGGAGCAGGTACAGCTGATGAAGCGTCGAGGCGGCGTGGGTCATGACCTGTCGCATATCCGTCCCAAAGGCAGCCCTGTCAAGAACTCGGCTCTGACCAGTACGGGTCTCGTTCCTTTCATGGAGCGCTATTCCAACTCTACCCGCGAGGTGGCTCAGGACGGCCGCCGTGGTGCCCTGATGATGACTGTTTCCATCAAGCATCCCGATGCCGAGAACTTTATCGACGCCAAGATGGAAGAGGGGAAGGTGACCGGCGCCAACGTATCGGTCAAGATCGATGACGATTTCATGAAAGCGGCCACCGAGGGTATCCCTTACCGTCAGCAGTTCCCCGTAAAGAGTGACAATCCTCTCGTTACCAAGGAGACGAATGCCAAGGCCCTGTGGGAAAAGATTGTCCACAATGCCTGGAAAAGCGCCGAGCCTGGCGTTCTGTTCTGGGATACTATCCAGCGTGAAAGCGTGCCCGACTGTTACGCCGACCTTGGTTTCGAGACCGTTTCGACCAACCCTTGCGGCGAAATACCGCTCTGTCCTTATGACAGTTGCCGTCTGGTTGCGATCAATCTCTATTCGTATGTACGCAAGCCGTTTACTCCGCAGGCCGAGTTCGATTTCGACCTTTTCCGCCAGCATGTCGCCAAGACGCAGCGTATCCTGGATGACATCATCGACCTTGAGATGGAGAAAATCGATACCATCATTGCCAAAATCGAGAGCGATCCCGAAACGGCCGAGGTCAAGGACGCTGAACTGAAGTTGTGGAAGAAGATCCGCAATAAGACTCTGAAAGGACGCCGCACAGGTTGCGGCACTACCGGCGAAGGCGACATGATCGCCGCTCTCGGCATGCGCTACGGCACCAAGGATGCCACCGATTTCTCAGTGAAAGTGCATAAAGAGCTGGCTCTGGCATATTACAGGGCAAGTGTCGATATGGCCGAAGAACGCGGCGCCTTCGAAATCTACGATGCCGATCGCGAGAAGGACAATCCCTACATAGCACGTATCCGCGAGGCTGATCCCGAGCTCTACGAGCGCATGATAAAAGTCGGACGCCGCAACATAGCCTGCCTCACCATCGCCCCCACGGGCACTACATCCATCATGACGCAGACCTCCAGCGGTATCGAACCCGTGTTCATGCCCGTATACCAGCGACGCCGCAAGGTGAACCCCAGCGATGTCGACGCTCATGTGGACTTCGTCGACGAGACCGGCGATTCGTTCGAGGAATACGTGGTGTACCATCACAAATTCCTGGAGTGGATGAAGGTCAACGGCATCGAGGTCCGCAAGAACATGTCGGCCGAGGAGGTGGCCGAGCTCGTGGCTCGTTCCCCCTATTACAAGGCCACCGCCAATGAAATTGACTGGATGGAGAAAGTCAAGATGCAGGGAGCCGTGCAGAAATGGGTGGACCACAGCATCAGTGTCACCATCAATCTTCCCAACGATGTATCGGAGGAGGTTGTGGGCCAGCTCTATATGGAGGCATGGAAGGCCGGATGCAAGGGTTGCACCGTCTATCGCGACGGATCGCGAAATAATGTACTTGAGGCCATCAAACCTAAGAAATCGGAGATCGGCCACTATATTGCATCGCCCGAACAGATTCTGAAACGCCCCGTCGAACTGGAGGCCGATGTGGTCCGTTTTCAGAACAATAAGGAGAAATGGATTGCTTTCGTCGGACTGGTCGACAACAAACCTTATGAGATCTTTACCGGTCTTGCCGACGACGAAGACGGTATATTCTGTCCTAAGAGCGTGACGCACGGCAAGATCATCAAGGCATTCGACCAGAACGGCAACAAGCGTTACGACTTTCAGTTCATCAACAAACGCGGCTACAAGACCACGATCGAGGGCCTGAGCGAGAAGTTCAACCCCGAGTTCTGGAACTATGCCAAGCTGATTTCCGGCGTACTGCGCTACGGCATGCCTATCGATCAGGTGCTGAAACTGGTAGGAGGTCTCGACCTGGATTCAACGAGCATCAACACCTGGAAAATGGGTGTAGAGCGTGCCTTGAAGAAATACATGACCAACGGTACGCCCGCTACGGGCCAGAAGTGTCCCAAGTGCGGCGCCGAAACTTTGGTTTATCAGGAAGGCTGCCTGATCTGTACCACTTGCGGTACATCCAAGTGCGGCTAAAAACAAACTCTGAATGAGGATAGTATTCAATATCAATTATCATACGGTATGGGGCGAGACCCTCTGCATCTGCGGTGATATTGCCGAACTCGGCAATGGCGACTCACGTCAGGCACTCGAGATGAA
>JAQXIE010000079.1 GCA_029007645.1 Bacteroidales bacterium | reverse complement strand
CTACCGTCAGAGCATGGCAGCAATCTGTTTTGGATCAGCGGATTTTAGTCGCAAAACAAATCTATGATAACAAAAAAAGAGCAATCGTTAGATTGCTCTTCAAAAGTGACCCCGGTGGGGCTCGAACCCACGACCCAATGATTAAGAGTCATTTGCTCTACCAACTGAGCCACGGAGTCATTTTTTATGTTTTGCTCGCGGGGTTGGTTTCCCGTTTGCGAGTGCAAAGTTACAACAAGTTTTTTATTCCGCCAAATTTCAAATGAAAAAAATTTTATCTTTTTATATTCGGCATTCGTAACAGCCGATTTTTCAGGCATTTTCCAAGAGACTTCATTTTTAATTTTGCCACTGACATTTTTTTTGCTATTTTTGAACTTTGTAAGGAATCTCCAATAGTTGAATCGTGATGTAACGATTAGTTGCATCGTGATGTAACGACGAAATGACAAGAAACAACTAAACATATTATCATGAATAAGCGACTCATATATGTCACCGCATTGGGAGGCATGCTGCTTCTCACGGGCTGCAACAAGAAGTTAGGTCAATTCAGCAGCAGTTTCTTCACCACAGATCCGACACCGCTCGAGAGCGTGGGCGAGAATGTACCGGGCACCATTCGCGGTGCGATCCCGGCCAAGTTTATGGTCAAGAACGCCAAGGTGACAGCCGTACCGGTTCTATCATGGACCACAGGCACAAAAACCGGAGAGGCCATGGCCAAGCCGGTAATATTCCAGGGACAGAACGTCCGCGCCAACGGTCAGGAGATTTCCTACGATAACGGTGGTACGGTAGTGATCCCCTTCTCGCTCCCCTATCAGACCGAGATGGCCAACTCCGATCTCTATCTTGACTTCTCGGTGGATCAGAACGGCAAGGTCTACACGCTGCCCCGCGTCAAAGTCGGATACGGCGTTGTAGCAACTTCGACACTGGCCACTGCCAAGACCGTGACTCCGGCTGTAGCCAAGGACAATTTCGAGCGCATCATCAGCCAGAAATATTCGGCCGACATCCACTTCCTGATCAATCAGGCCAACATCCGCGCCAATCAGACATCGTCGGCCGCATACATCGACCTCAACAAGAAACTGATGGAGGCCAACGCGGCACCCAACCAGGAGATCGCCGGCATCAACATCAATTCTTATGCGTCGCCCGAAGGTTCACTGGAATTCAACACCCAGCTGGCCGAGAAGCGCGAGAAGAACACCACCAACTATATGGCGAACCAGCTCAAGAAGGACAAGATCACCGAGTTCGGCGAGCTGACGTCAAGCTTCACCCCCGAGGACTGGGAAGGCTTCGAGAAGTTGGTAGAGAAGAGCAACATTCAGGACAAGGATCTGATTCTTAGCGTACTGCGCATGTATCCGGATCCTCAGGAGCGCGAACGCGAAATCCGCAACATGTCGTCGGTATTCAACGAGCTGGCCGACCAGATTCTGCCTCAGCTGCGTTACAGCCGCGTACAGGCCACAATCAACGTCATCGGCAAATCGGACGAAGAGCTTGTCAAACTGTTCAACAGCAATCCTCAGGCGCTGACCGAGGACGAGATGCTCTATCTGGCCACCCTGACCAATGACAACATGAAGAAGATGGAGGTCTACAACCGTGCCGCCGAGATGCATCCCAACGATTACCGCGCCTACAACAACCTTGGCAACACGCAGTTTATCGCCGGTGACTACCGCGGAGCTGCAGCCAACTGGAACGAGGCCCTGCGCATCAATCCCAACAGCAAGGAGGCAAAGATGAACCTTGGACTGATCGCCATGATCAGCGGTGACAATCAGAAAGCCAACGAGCTGCTTGGCGCATCGGCAGGCGTGCCCGAGAGCGCCGACGCTCTGGGTACATACTACATGAACCGCGGCGATCTGCAGAAAGCCATCACCGCCTTCGGCGACATCAAGACCAACAACGCCGCATGCGCACGCATCCTGTCGAAGGACTACAGCGGTGCCAAGAACATCCTGGACCAGATTGCAGTGCCCGACGCCACAACTTACTATCTCAAGGCCGTCAACGACGCACGTCTGAACAACCAGAACAGCGCCATGACCAACCTGAAGCAGGCCGTGAAGATGAACCCCGCATTCCTGCAGCGCGCTCTTTCCGACCTCGAGTTCAAAAACATGGACCTGTCATATCTGAAATAATCGCGAACAAATCATTTCGCTTTTAGAATACGTTATAAGAAGGAGGGGAGCCTGTGTATCCCCTCCTTCGGTCTATAACAAGCCATTAGCCTTAACCCAAAATCAAGCCTCATGACAGGAAAAGCAGATAAAAAACTGTTCTTGCTCGACGCCTATGCCCTGATATTCCGGGCATATTACGCCCTGATCAAGATGCCGCGCATCACGCAGGCCGGATTCAACACATCCGCCATTTTCGGCTTTGTGAACACGCTCGAGGAACTGCTGCGCAAGGAGAATCCCACGCACATCGCGGTATGCTTCGATCCGCAGGGTCCGACGTTCCGCCATGAGGCCACAGAGAATTACAAGGGGACCCGCGCCTCAACTCCCGAGGACATAAAGCTGTCGGTGCCGATCATCAAGGAGATTGTCAAAGCTTACAACATCCCGTTGGTCGAGGTGGAAGGGTTCGAGGCCGACGACGTCATAGGCACACTGGCCGGCATGGCCGAGAAGGAGGATTTCACCACCTACATGATGACGCCCGACAAAGACTTCGGTCAGCTGGTGCGTCCCAACGTGCTTCAATATAAGCCTTCCTACCGCGGTCAGGATTTCGAGATCCGGGGACCTGAAGAAGTCTGTGCACGTTACGGCATCAGCGACACGCGTCAGGTGATCGACCTCCTGGCCCTATGGGGCGATGTCTCCGACAACATCCCCGGCTGTCCCGGCGTGGGCGAGGTCACAGCCCGCAAACTTATAGCCCAGTTCGGATCGGTCGAGTCGCTTATCGAACATACCGACGAACTGAAAGGGGCCTTGAAAAAGAAAATAGAGGATAACAAAGAGCAGATCATGTTCTCGAAATTCCTGGCCACAATACGCACCGACGCGCCCGTACAGGTAACTCCCGACGATCTGCTGCGCCGTCCCGAGGACACTTCCCGCCTGATGGCGATATTCAAGGAGCTGGAGTTCAAGACGCTCGGCGACAGGGTAATGAAGCGCATCCGTGGCAACGAGGAGCCGCGCAAGCCGGCCGGTGGTTTCCCGACTTCGCTGTTCGACCTGCCGGAGGATAAATCCGATGGTGCCGAGGCTCAGGAACCGGTACGTCTTGACCCGCAGAACGCAGACTACCGTACGGTCAACGACGCGACCGGACTGGCGGAACTGAACCGCGCGTTGCAGGGGAAAGAGCGGATCGGTCTGTATCTGGACACCGAAGGCGAAAACGACATGGGCGCCGCGTGGCTCGGCACGGCCGTTGCCACAGAAAGCGGCAAAGCGTTCTATGTGCCGTCGGCCTACGAAGCCGGCATGGCATTGGTGCTCGATATGATGGCCATGGGCTCGGTGATCAAGGTAACCGAGACGGCCAAGCGCGACATGGTGCAGGCCGCACGTCAGCGGCAGGCTGGCACCGAATCGCTGGCCGGATATTATGACCTGGGCCTTGCCCACTATGTGCTGCAACCCGAGATGAGGCATAGTCTGGAGGCCCTGGCACTCAGCTATCTGCATTATGAGATGACACCGGCGCTCAAAACCAAGGGAGCCGCAACGAGCTCCGAAGCCGTGGGAATGCGCGCCTGCGAATGCGCCGACATTGCATTACGGCTGTATGATCCGCTGAACCGTGAAGTGCGGGCAGCCGGAATGCAGCCCCTGCTGGAAGATATCGAACTGCCACTCGTGCCTGTTCTGGCATCGATGGAACTGGCCGGAGTGCGCATCGACACCGCCGCGCTCAACAGCGCCGCCCGCGAGATGGAGCAGCGCATCGCCGCGCTCGAGTCTGAAATCCACACCCTGGCGGGCATGAAGTTCAACGTCGGCAGCCCTTCGGCGGTCGGCGAGGTGCTTTTCGATCATCTCAAGCTGGCCGAGAAAGCCACAAAAACCAAAACCGGAAAGTATTCCACATCGGAAGATGTGCTTGAAAAACTGATACCCAAGCATCCCGTCGTGGCCAAGATCATGGAGTACAGGGCTCTCAAGAAGCTCCTCACGACCTATCTGCAGGCATTGCCACAGAACATCAATCCGGTCACGGGCAAGGTGCACACCAACTATAACCAGAACGTGACGGCCACGGGGCGACTGTCGTCGACGGCGCCCAACCTGCAGAACATACCGATCCGCGAGGAGGAGGGCCGGGGCATCCGCCGGGCCTTCATTGCCGATCCCGGATGTCTGTTCCTGTCGGCCGACTACTCGCAGATCGAGTTGCGGCTGATGGCCGACTTCTCCAACGACCCGATCATGGTCGACGCCTTCCTGCACGGCAAGGATATCCATGCCATCACGGCGGCAAAAATCTACCACAAGACACCCGAGGAGGTGACGTCCAACGAGCGCCGCAACGCCAAGACAGCAAATTTCGGGATCCTGTACGGCATCTCGGCCTTCGGGCTCTCGACCCGGCTGGGGATCCCCCGCGCCGAGGCCAAGGAGATCATCGACAACTATTTCGAGACCTTCCCCACCATACGCAAATATCAGAGCGACATGGTGGAGCATGCCCGCGAGCGCGGATATGTGGAGACGCGCATGGGACGCCGCCGCATCCTGACCGACATCAATTCCAAGAATCCGACGGTGCGCGGCTACGCCGAGCGCAATGCCGTCAACGCACCGCTGCAGGGCACTGCCGCCGACATCATCAAAGTGGCAATGATACGCATATGGGACGAGATGCGTGCGCGTGGACTTCGCTCGCAGATGATCATGCAGATCCACGACGAGTTGAATTTCAATGTCGTGCCCGAAGAGCTGCCCGTGATGCAGGAATTAGTGGAACGCCAGATGGAAGGTGCCTATCAGGGACGCGTGCCGCTGACCGCCAGCTGCGGAGTGGCCGACAACTGGCTCGACGCGCATTGAGATTTCAAAAAAATCAGGAGTCTGTAGTAAAAAATATCCTAATGGAGGAACCGAGAATAATAGAATTTCCCAAGATATGCGACCGACGGGGCAATCTGTCGTTCATCGAAGGTAGCGGCGCCGACTTCGAGGGGCATGTGCCCTTTGACATCAAACGCGTCTATTGGATCTACGACGTGCCCGGAGGCCAGAGCCGCGGTGCGCATGCCCACCGCACCCTCCAGCAGTTGATCGTGGCCGTCTCGGGGAGTTTCACGGTGACGCTCGACGACGGACAGGAGAAAAAGGAATTCTTCCTGAACCATCCCTGGATGGGGCTTTATGTGCCACCGGGCATGTGGCGTAATATCGAGGATTTCTCGTCGGGAGCGGTTTGTATGGTACTGGCCTCGAAGCATTACGACGAGTCGGATTATATCCGCAACTACCGACAGTTTTTAAAATTCAGCAATGAGCGCAGAAAAAATAAAATTTCTTGATCTGAAGGAAGTGACAGCGTTGCACGGCCCGGAAATTCATGAGGCAGTGAAGCGCGTCGTTGACTCGGGATGGTATCTGCAGGGTTCGGAAGTAGAGCGGTTCGAGAAGGATTATGCCGCCTATATCGGCACGCGCCATGCCATCGGAGTGGCCAACGGACTCGACGCCCTGTGGCTGATTCTGCGTGCGATGTTGGAAACGGGCCGGCTGCAGCGGGGCGACGAGATAATCGTACCGGCCAACACATATATCGCCACCATACTGGCGATTACCGACAACGGACTTGTCCCGGTATTGGTGGAGCCTGATGCGATGACCATGCAACTCGACGGGAGCCGGCTTGAGGAACATGTCACGCCGCGAACGAGGGCCGTGATGCTTGTGCATCTTTACGGCCACTGCGCGATGACGGATCAAATAGCCGAATTCTGCATCCGTCACGGGTTTGCACTGCTCGAAGACAACGCGCAGGCGCACGGATGCCGCTGGCAAGGGCGCCGGACAGGAAGCCTGGGACTGGCCGCCGGCCACAGTTTTTATCCCGGCAAGAACCTCGGGGCATTGGGCGACGGCGGTGCCGTCACCACCGACGACGATGAGCTGGCCGCCACAATCCGCGCCCTTGCCAATTACGGCTCGACCCGGAAATATATATTTAAATATTGCGGACGCAATTCGCGCCTTGATGAAATACAGGCTGCCGTGTTGCAGGCAAAGCTTCCTCACCTCGACGCCGACAATGAGCATCGCCGGCGCATCGCCGATATCTATCTGACGGAGATAAACCATCCCGACGTCATGCTGCCCGACTGCGGCGAGCGCGACGGCAACGTATGGCACATCTTCCCGGTGCGGTGCGACCGGCGCGACGCGCTGCAGGAATATCTTGCAGCCAATGGCGTACAGACGCTGATACATTATCCGGTACCGCCGCATCGGCAGGAATGCTACAGCCAGTGGCAGGGACTGGAACTGCCCGTCACCGAGCGGATCCATGCCACGGAACTGTCGTTGCCGATATCGCCGGCCATGACGGAAGCGGACGCGCACCGCGTTGCCGCTCTAATCAACGCCTGGGCCGGTTAAGGCGGTCACATCAGCTCCATCAGCTCAAGAAGGCGCATCTCCGAGGCGTCGGTCTCGGCTATGACTTCCTCTATGCGGTGACCGGCCTGCGCCAGCTCCTCGTGTCCCAGCAATCCGGAGTTCATACGTTCTTCGAGCTCTGTCCGTTCGGATGCAAGCTCTTCAAGGCGTTTCTCGAGCGTTTCGTATTCACGTTTTTCCTTGAACGTCATCTTGCGTTTTTCCTCTTGGCGACGGCTCTGGCGCGGTTCCGGTTTGCGGGTGGCACGTGCAGCTTCGGCCTCCTTGCGCTCGGCGGCACGCTGCTGCGCAACGCAGTGTCGGTAGGTCGAGTAATCGCCGGGAAAATCCTTGATAACGCCGTTGCCTTCGAACACGAACAGATGGTCGGCCACGCGGTCCAGGAAGTACCTGTCATGGCTCACCACGATGACACAGCCCTTGAAATTGGCCAGATAATCCTCAAGCACAGCCAGAGTCATAATGTCCAGGTCATTGGTGGGCTCGTCGAGCACAAGGAAGTTGGGTTCCTGCATCAGCACGGTGGCCAGATAGAGGCGGCGCCGCTCGCCTCCGCTCAGTTTTGAGATGAATTTCTGCTGATCCTTGGGAGAGAAGAGAAAGCGCGTCAGGAACTGCTGGGCGGTAAGCGATGTCTTGTCGTCGATGCGCACGCGGTCGGTGATTTTGCGCACGGCATCGATCACCTTGTCGTTTTCGTTGAAGTCAACCATTCCCTCCTGGCTGTAATAACCCCAGCGAATAGTCTGCCCCACATCGACAGTGCCTGAATCCGGTGCCAGTTTGTTGAGCAGAATCTTGATGAATGTGGATTTACCTGCGCCGTTGGCTCCGACCACGCCCACCTTCTCATAGCGGGCGAACGTATAGCTCCAGTCGTTCAGAATCACTTTGTCGCCGAAAGCTTTGGAGACATTGCGGGCCTCGAATATTTTGGAACCGATGTAGCCGGCGGCCACATCGAGAGCGACGTTCTTCTCGGCGGCACGGCCATGACTGCGTGCCTCCAGGTCATAGAAATTGTCGATACGGTATTTGGCCTTCGACCCGCGGGCCTGCGGTTGCCGGCGCATCCAGTCGAGTTCGGTGCGCAGCAGATTGCGCACACGCGCCAGTTCGGCTTCACGGTTCTCCATGCGCTCGGTGCGCTTGGTCAGGTAATAGTCGTAATTGCCGTCGAAACTATAAAGGGTCTCCGCTTCCAATTCGATAATGCGGTTGCAGACGTTGTCGAGAGTCCAGCGGTCGTGCGTCACAAGCAGCAGGGTCACATTTTTACGCTGCAGATATTTCTCAAGCCATTCCACGATCTCGATGTCGAGGTGATTGGTAGGCTCGTCGAGGATCAGCATGTCCGGTTCGGTGAGGAGTACCTTGGCCAGGGCCACACGTTTGGCCTGACCTCCCGACATTTTGCAGACAGGCAGAGTCATGTCATCGATGCCGAACTGACCGAGCAGCTGCCGGGCCCGGTCGGCGCCGTCCCACTCGGAGGGGTCGATGCCCTCCGGACAATCGGGCGCGGCGTAATCCACAGCATCGAGATCGGAATCCAGCGGCGGCAGCTGCTCCAGATATCCGACATGGATGCCGTTGCGCCATATCACCGAGCCCGAGTCGGGCGACTCCCGGCCGGTCAATATGTCAAGGAAGGTGGACTTGCCCGTGCCGTTACGTGCCACGAGCCCTACCTTCTCACCCTGATCGATGCCGAAACTGATGTCGCCGAACAGCACCCTGTCGCCGTAACTCTTGGTCAGTCCCTCGACCTGCAGAAAACAAATTCCCATCTTTCTTTTTATTACCTAATCTCTACTCTATTAACCATGATTCATGCAGAAAATTATTTGTTTCATCTCACCCGCCTAATTGAATAAAGGATTTTTTCATTTGCCAACAAATTAAAGTTGCAAATTAGCGGGAAATGTTGTAACTTTGCAGCCAGATTCGGAAAGAATGAGGCCGAGACTGAGTTCCGGACGAGTCCAGTGGATAAATTTGGCTGCTTGCAACCACTTGAAAAAATGCTAAAACTGCACGTTCTCCCTTATGCAACGCGACATAAGGATATTGACTGCCGTCCGGGCAGGATATTAACGGGAGGCTGCGGCACGGCATGATGACAGGCGACTGCAACACCAGGCAGCCGCTTTTTTATTTGTATAGACATATGAGCAAAACAAAGAACTCGCCGGTCCTTGCGAACGGCAATTACCTTTTCACCTCCGAGAGTGTCTCGGAGGGACATCCCGACAAAGTTGCTGATCAGATCAGCGACGCCATCCTTGATGAGTTTCTGGCCCGCGACCCCCAGAGCCATGTAGCCGTCGAGACCCTCGTCACGACAGGCCAGGTGGTGGTTTCGGGCGAGATTTCATCGCAGGCCTATGTTGACGTCCATAACGTGATCCGCAAGGTCATCACCGACATAGGCTACAACCGCGGGGCATACCGTTTCGACGGCGACAGCTGCGGCATCTTCACATCCATCCACGAGCAGAGCGCCGACATCGACCGCGGTGTGAGCCGCATGGCCCAGAATGTCGAGCTGGAGGACCTGCAGGGAGCCGGCGACCAGGGCATGATGTTCGGTTATGCCGTCGACGAGACAGCCGAGCTGATGCCCCTGACGCTGAGCCTGAGCCACAAGCTGGTGCGCGAACTCGCCGCTATCCGCCGCGAAGGAAAGGAAATGACTTATTACCGCAAGGGAAAACTGGTGACCTATCTGCGACCCGACTCCAAAAGCCAGGTGACTGTGGAATACGACGCCAACCGCAAGCCCGTGCATATCGACACGATCGTGGTATCGACGCAGCACGATGAGTTTGTGGAGCCTCTCGACGGCACCCCGGAGGCAGCCCTACAGGCTGACAAAGAAATGCTGGAAATCATCGACAAGGATGTGCGCGAAATACTGATACCGCGCGTATTGGCCGCGGAGCCTGCCGAGGTGGCCGCCCTTTTCGACGAGAACACCAAGGTTTACGTAAATCCGACGGGCAAATTCGTGCTTGGCGGTCCGCACGCCGACACGGGTCTGACAGGACGCAAGATTATCGTGGACACTTACGGAGGCCGCGGAGCCCACGGTGGAGGCGCCTTCTCGGGCAAGGATCCCAGCAAGGTCGACCGTTCGGCGGCCTATGCCTGCCGTCACATCGCCAAGAATCTTGTGGCCGCCGGCGTGGCACACGAAGTGACCGTGCAGGTGTCATACGCCATCGGCAAAGCCGACCCCATCAACATCCATATCGACACACGCGGCACGGCCAAGGTCCCGATGAGCGACGCCGAGATCGCCGGGAAGGTTGCCGAGCTGTTCGACATGCGCCCGCTGGCCATCGAAAAGCGGCTGGGACTGCGCAAACCCATCTACCGCGAGACAGCTTCGTACGGACACATGGGACGCGAGCCGCAGCACGTGACCAAGCGCTTCGTATCGAGCTACGATCCCATGATCGTGGAGCGCGACGTGGACCTGTTCACATGGGAACGCCTCGACATGGTCGAGCCCGTGCGCGAAGCTTTTGGTCTTAATTTTGGTAAATAACTGTAAAATTGTTATCTTTGCGCGTTTAATGGCGCTATCCCGAGTCGCGGCCTGAGTTGGACCGCGCCGCGGGGTGGACATTATCGGCAGCTATAAGAAACAAATACACAGCTACATAAATGGCAACATTAGAGAAAATCAGATCCAAATCGGTGTTTCTCATCATCGTAATCGGTGTGGCCCTGCTGGCCTTCATCATCGGAGATGCTCTGACCAACAGCCGTAACATTCTGGGCGACCACACCACGGTGGCCAAAGTCGGCGGTACAAAGATAGATTACACCGACTATTTGCGTCAGCGAGAGACGCTTAACAACAAGTATGAAGAGGCCCGTCGGCAGAATCCTGACCAGATGGCCAATTTCGACATGCAGCTCCTGCCCCAGATGGCGCTTGACCAGCTGATCCAGGAGACGGTGCTCAACAACGCATCGGACAAGGCAGGCATCCGCTCGTCGGCCAACCTGCTCCGTTACTACATGCTCGAGAATCCCAGGAATCAGAATGTGATGGAACTGATGCAGAGTCTGCAGGGCGCGGGCATCGCCGCCCAAACCCCCGCCCAGGCCTACGACATCATCTTCAACCCGAAGCGCAACGGACTGACCGACGCTCAGGTCGAGCCTCTGCAGCGCGCATGGCTCGCAGCCGAAAAGGAGACCGAGACCCAGATACGTCAGATGATCTATCAGCGCCTGCTGATGGGTACGGTCCGTTCCAACGAGCTTGACCGCAAGGCCCTCTACAACGACTATGTGACCACCCAGCAGGTCGACATGGCCTACCTGCCTTTCGGCAACCTGACCGAGAAGGAATATCCCGTCAGCGAGAAAGATCTGAAAGCAGCCTACGAGAAGGAGAAGAAACTCTTCGCAGTTGATCAGGATACCCGCGACATTGCGTTTATCGCCGTTACAGTCAATCCGAGCGATGCCGACCGCAAGGCCTGCAGCGCGCTTGCCGACCAGACTGTGAAATATATGAGCGAGAATCCCGGCGCACTGAGCAAGGAGATCAAGAAGGAAGGCGTATCGCTGAGCCACCACGCATTGCGTGCCTCCGACATTCCTGCCGGCGCGCTTAAGGATTTTGTAGTCAGCGGCACAGGCGCCGACAGCGTATCGACCAACAACAACGTAGCTCTCGTGAATATGGGAGTCGGCGGCTTCACCGTGGTACGCCGCGGCACGACAACCACCGCAATCGACTCGATCCAGCTCAATATAGTATCGACCGCCACCGAAGACCTTGGCAAAAAGGTGATGGCAGCACTGAACGGAGGTCTGAAAGCCGATTCGCTGATCAACCGTTACTCGACCGACAGCGTATCGTCGCAGCTGAACCAGTGGATTCCGCTCTACACAGCCGACGGAGCCACCAACGCCATCAGCACTCAGCAGCTTGACTCGCTGCGCAACGCCGGCGGCCGTTTCATAGCTCTCCAGTCGGGTCCGCAGGGTGCTCTTCTGGCCCAGGTCGTTAAGCAGAACGCACCTGTCACCATCTACGACTATGAGGAGGCTTCCTACGTGCTCGGTCCCAGCAACGCAACGATGAGCGCCGAACGCGAAAAACTCGAGAAATTCCTGGCAACCAACAACGACGCCTCGAAATTTATCGCAGCTGCCACCAAGGCCGGCTATAGCCTGCAGGAGTACACCGTGACCGCCTCGACCCCGGCCATCCCGCGCTTCCAGGGCATGAACCAGTACTATCCCGACTCACGTCAGGTGATGCGCTGGATCATGATCGATGCCGAAGAGAACACCGTCAGCCATATCTATGAGTCGAAGAACCCGACGTCGCCCGTGCTTTATGCAGCAGCCGTGAAGTATATCTACGACGATTTCAAGCCGATGCGCAACAATAACGTCCGCACCTACCTGTCCGACAAGATCCGTCGCGAAAAGGCAGGAGACAAGCTGGCCCAGAAGTTCTCGAAGAACACTCAGAGCCTTCAGAGCGCAGCCGGTGCGATGGGCGTGAACGTCACAAACATCCCCTCGTTCCGTTTCGGCCATAACGCCGGTGTCAATGATGCCGCCGTAACCGGAAAGATCTCCGGAACCCAGGCCAACAAGAAAGTCATCCTGGCCAAGGGTCTTGACGGTATCTACGTATATCAGGTGATGGGAACGAAGAAGGAGAACTTCCCCTTCAACGACCAGATGTACGAGCAGCAGTACAATCAGCTCATCAATATGGACTGGATCAGCATGCTGATCGGCACGGGCAAGGTCAAGAACAACATCTACAAGTTCGAGGGAGGCGATTGAGCCCCGGACTCAAGAATAAAAATTCGGGAAGGAGATAACGAATCCTTCCCGAATTTTGTTTAATAATATATGACATCCGTGTGCGGGCAGCACAGAGAAGATGTCGGATAGGTACCATATGCAAATATAACCCGATAGCTATGAGAAAGATAGTAACGTTTGTGATGGGAGCGTTGATGGCGCTCTTTACGGCACAGGGAGTCCAGGCTCAGACCGTAGGCATCAAGACCAACCTGGTAAGCGACGGACTTATGAGTCCGAACTTAGGCATCGAGCTGGGACTGGCACCGCGCTGGACCATGCAGTTCGAAGGACAGTGGAACAACTGGGGAGTCACCGACAAGGGCTCCGATCTGGTACATCAGTGGAATCACTGGTATGCGAGCGTAGAACCGCGCTACTGGTTCTGCCACAAATTCGCAGGCCATTTCATCTCGATCAACGTGTTCGGAGGTGAATACGATTTCGCTCATCTGGGACTGAATTTCAAATTTCTGAACAATGATTTCCGCGGACTGAATTCCAACCGTTACAAGGGACTCGCCGCCGGAGCCGGCTTCAACTGGGGATATGCCTGGGCAGTGGCCAAGCACTGGAACATCGAGTTCGAACTCGGTGTGGGCTGGATCTGGACCCGCTATGACAAGTACGGCATCGGCAAAGACGCCGCCGGCCAGCCTGTTGATCGGGACCTGAAGCTCGAAAGGGGCTACCACAACTACGTAGGCCCGACCAAGCTCGCGCTGAGCGTGGAATATCTATTCTGACACCAGTAACCCAAAAAACGAAGAAATCATGAACAAGATAATAATGTCAATGGCGCTTGCGGCCCTGGCGGTCGTCGGTGCAGAGGCCCAGAACTACACGGAATACGGCATCTCCGACATCTCCGTGACCCGGCCTAACGAACAGACGCTGAAAGTGACCATGAGCGTGAATCCGCGCCAGTGCCACATGTCATACCGCAAAACGGCCACAATCACACCGGTGATCCGTGCCAACAAGGGCAACGATGAAGTACGGCTGCCGTCGATTACGATGGCCGGCAAAAACGCCTACTATTACCTGTTGCGCGACCAGGAGATGCCCAACCTGTTCAAGGCAGGCCGCGACGAGGCCACGGGCTACAGTTCGCAGGTTGCTTTCCAGCCCTGGATGATACATTCGCAGCTGGTGATGGAGGTTGAGAACGGCTGCTGCGGCAACGAGACAACCGCGACCGTACCGATGGCCAATCTCGACTATGCCAAGCCTACTTTCGACGCCACCAACGCCTATGAATACGTACAGCCACAGGCTGTCGGATCCAAGCTGTTCAACGAGAGCGGCAGCGCCTTCGTGAACTTCGTGATCGGCAAGTCGGCCATCGAACCCAACTTCAAGAACAACGCCATGGAGTTGCAGAAGATACTGACCACCATCAACGCCGTGCGCGACAACAAGGACGCCAAGGTGAAGAAGATCGAGCTGAAAGGATACGCATCGCCCGACGGTCCCTACGCCACCAACGTGCGCCTGGCCGAATCGCGTACCGTCGCCCTCAAGGACTATGTCCGCGCCCAGTATGCTTTCCCCGAGAACCTCTACGTGACCAGCACCGGTCCCATCGACTGGGACGGCCTGATCAAGACCGTGTCCGAGAGCTCGCTTAGCGACAAGGATGAAATCGTGGAGTTCCTGAAGTCCGGCTATCCCGTGGAAAAACGCAACGACCAGCTGCGCAAGCTCTTCCCCTCCTCCTACAGGTATCTGCTCGAGAACGTATATCCTCCGATGCGCCGCACGGATTACGTCGTTGACTACGAGGTGCGTAAGTACACCGACGTCAACGAGATCCGCGAAGTCATGAAGACGCATCCCCAGAACCTGAGCCTCAACGAGTTCTTCCTGCTCTCGCAGTCGTACGATCCCGGAACGGCCAAGTACAACGAGGTGTTCGACGTGGCCGTGAAGTATTATCCCAAGGATCCTGTGGCCAACATCAACGCCGCCATATCGGCTATGAACCGCGGCGACCTGAAGGCTGCCGAGAAGTATCTGCGCAACGCCGGCAATTCGTCGGACGCCAACTACGCCCGCGGACTTCTGGCCGCACAGAAGGGCAATTATCCCGAGGCCATCAGCTATCTGAAGGGCTGCAACAACCCCAAAGCCGCCGGAATCCTGAAGCAGATCGACAAGATTCAGAATTACAAGGGAGCCGTTGAATGGATAAAATAGAAAAGCAACCGCTGCTGGGACTCAGTCTGGAGGAGCTCCAGGACGTAGCCTATCGCGGCAAGATGCCCCGCTTTGTCGGCAAACAGCTGGCGGAATGGATCTACTCCAAGGGCGCGGTGTCGTTCGCCGAGATGAACAATATCTCGAAGAAGAACCAGCAGTGGCTCAGCGACAATTACGTCATCGGGCGCGAAGACCCGGTGAAGGCAGCCAAATCGACCGACGGGACAGTGAAATATCTGTTTCCCGTCGGTGACGGCCGTACCGTCGAGTCGGTCTACATTCCCGACCGCGACCGGGCCACGCTCTGCGTGTCGAGCCAGTCGGGCTGCAAGATGAACTGCTACTTCTGCGCCACGGGCAAGATGGGCTTCCGCAAGAGCCTGACCGCAGCGCAGATACTGAACCAGATACTGAGCATCCCGCCTAAGGGAGCACCCGGAGCGGCACAGATGCAGCCTCTGACCAATATCGTATTCATGGGAATGGGTGAGCCTCTGGACAATTTCAGCGAGGTGCGTCGCGTGATCCGCGTTCTGACCGAGCCCTGGGGCCTGGCATGGAGCCCGAAGCGCATCACTGTGTCGACGGTGGGCAAGTTGCCCGAGCTGAAAGATCTGCTCGACAAAACGCAGGTGCATGTGGCGATAAGTGTCCACACCGCCGACACACGTCAGCGCGAATCGATGATGCCGGCGCAGAAAGCCTTCCCCATCAGCGCGGTGATGAAACTGCTGTCGGCCTACGACTTCAGCCATCAGCGCCGTCTCTCGCTGGAATACATCATGTGGCGCGGCGTCAACGACGACATAGCGCATGCCGACATGCTGATCAAGCTGATCGGCAATATCGACTGCCGCGTGAATCTGATCCGGTTCCACCGTGTGCCGGACGTCGACCTGACACCGGCCTCGGAAGAAAGGATGCTGATGTTCCGGAATTACCTTAATTCCAAAGGAATCACCGCGACCATCCGGGCGAGCCGCGGCGAGGATATCGCCGCCGCCTGCGGCATGCTCGCCACCAAGTGCTGAAGCAAGTTTACTTGCGAAATTATGTTATTTAACATCCGATACCGGCAAAATTGCCTTGGTATCGGATTTTTTTTGTAATTTTGGAGGTTTAGAGCCTGATTTGTTTTAAAACGGTACTAAAAGTAGATTTTGAGTGGTTAAAACAACCCCTGCAATTTTATGTCAGAACTGATGAAAGTGGGCATAACCCACGGAGATTATAACGGCATCGGCTACGAAGTGAGCCTCAGGGCTCTTGCCGATGAAACAATAACGGAACTGTTCACGCCGGTATTCTACGGAATTCCGGAACTTGTCGAGAAGGCTGCGGCCGATTTCGTGCTGACGCTGCCGCCGGTGCGCGTCATCAAGCGGAGCGAAGAAGCCGAGGACGGGTACCTGAATGTCGTGGATCTGGGCATCCGGCCGGAGCTGGAGCCCGGCAAGGTAAGCCATAAGGCCGGCGAAGCGGCAGTGATGGCGCTGGAACGCGCGGTAAGCG
The DNA here is from genome assembly GCA_029007645.1 of Bacteroidales bacterium. Taxonomy (GTDB): domain Bacteria; phylum Bacteroidota; class Bacteroidia; order Bacteroidales; family Muribaculaceae; genus Lepagella. The sequence goes on along the minus strand of JAQXIE010000079.1, from coordinate 7,300 downwards.
ATGTGCTGGCGGGAAAAATCGACAGCATTGTGACGGCGCCTATCAGCAAGGAAGCTGTGCAGAGCGACCGCTTCAAGTTCACGGGGCACACGGAATTTCTGGCCGACCGCAGCCATGCGCAGGCACAGATGATATTATACAGCGACCAGCTGCGCGTGGCCCTTCTGAGCACTCACCTTGCGGTGAGCGACATCCCGGCGTCCGTAAGCCGCGAAGCGGTCAGCGACGCCGTGCGCCGTTTCGACGCCGCGCTGCGTCAGGATTTCAACATCGAACGTCCATGCATCGCCGTAATGTCGCTCAATCCCCACTGCGGTGACGGAGGTCTGCTCGGCACCGAGGAAATCCGCGAGATCACCCCGGCAATCAACGAGCTCAGCGAGAAACTGCTTGTATTCGGGCCCTATGCGGCCGACGGATTCTTTGCCTCGGGCGCATGGAAGAAGTTCGACGGTGTCCTGGCGATGTACCACGACCAGGGACTTGCGCCGTTCAAGGCACTGGCCGGATCCGAAGGCGTGAATTTCAGCGCCGGACTTCCATTTGTACGCACCAGCCCGGACCACGGCACGGGTTACGACATAGCCTGGAAGGGCGAGGCCGACTGCACGTCGATGCGGCAGGCCATATACTCGGCCATCGACCTGACACGAAACCGCCGCCGCAACATCGAGGCCGCCGCAAACCCGCTGCCGGCGATCCCCGAGCGCCCCGACCGCGGCGAACGCACCAACAAGGAACCAAAGAACCATAAACCCTCGGTACAATGAATTTCGGAATACTTGCAGCCGGCGAGGGCAGCCGGCTATCAGCTGAAGGCATCACCGTAGCCAAGCCTATGATCGAGCTCGACGGCGAGCCGATGATCGGCAGGCTGCTGCGCATATTCGGCCGGTGCGGAGCCGAAGAGGTGGCTGTTGTCACCAACGGCGAAAGGCACGAGACAGCGCAGTATCTCGAGACCCTGCGCCCCGAGCTCCCCTTCCGGCTGACGGTGACCGAAGCCGTCACCCCGTCGTCGATGCATACATTCGCACGTCTCGCCCAGATGCTGTGGGGCAAAGGCCGTTTCATAACCACCACCGTCGACACCGTGTTCGACCCCGGGACATTCGCCGCATATGTCAAGGCATTCGCCCGGGCTGATTCAGATGTCGACGCCATGATGGCCGTGACCCGTTACATCGACGACGAGAAGCCCCTGTATGTGCGCACTGACCCCGATATGAACATCACGGCGTTCACCGATAAGGACGATAATCCGGTCTATGTGTCGGCGGGCATCTACGGACTCGACGACAGCGCGCGGCCCGTATTGGAGAATTGTCTTGCGAGCGGCGTTCACCGCATGCGCAACTTCCAGCGCGGGCTCGTCGAGACAGGTCTAAAAATCAAGGCTTTCGACATAGGTCAGGCACTCGACGTGGATCACGCGAGCGACCTTGCGAAAGCCCGCGAACTGTTAAGCACCAACAAGAACAATGGCTGATATCAAGATAACGGGAGTGATGCGCGCCGGGGCATATTCGCCCAACCATGTCGGCAATGACGCGGCGATATTCAACGCCGTGGCCGACGAACTGCGCAAGCGCGGCTGCGTGGTCAACATCTACAGCGAGGAACAGTTTCTGGAAATGCCTGTGGAAGACGACATCATCCTGAACATGTGCCGCAAGCAGGAGTCGATAGCCAAGCTTCAGCTTCTGGAAGATGAGGGAAAGCTGGTGATCAACTCGGGCTTCGGCATCCAGAACTGCACGCGCGAGCGGATGACGCTGCTGCTGCTGCACAACGGCATCCCCTACCCCGAGTCGCTGACCGTCAACACAAACGAGGACGTCCGCAAGGAGCTGGAGCAGGCCGGGTTCGGATCCTGCTGGATCAAGCGGGGCGATTTCCATGCCATGCACAAGGAGGACGTGAGCTACTGCCGCCATATCGAGGAGGCTCAGGGCGTCCTCCATGAATTTTATTACCGGGGAATCCACCGCGCGGTGATAAACCGCCATCTCGAAGGGGACCTGATAAAATTCTACGGCGTCAAGGACCGGCCCTTCTTTTACTGGTTCTATCCCTTCGAGCAGGGTCACAGCAAGTACGGCGACGAGGCGATCAACGGGGCGCCGACCCATCTGCGGTTCGACGTGGAGGATCTGCATCACAACTGCCAGCGTGCGGCCGAGATACTGGACGTTGCTGTCTACGGCGGCGATGCGATCATCGCCTCTGACGGCAGCTTCAAGATAATCGACTTCAACGACTGGCCCAGTTTCGCACCTTGCCGCAAGGAGGCCGCTCCCCACATAGCCCGCTATGTGCTGGCCGAGATAAAGAAACGACAGAAACGCTGACACCGGCAGCGTCAATGCCCCAGAAACCAAGTCACCGCAGAGATATCGATACAGACAACAATGAGAAAAACCGACACATCCGCGACCTCCGGGACCGGCAAAGCCAAGCCCGGCGAGAAGTTGCTGAAAAGCGACCGGCTTTTCTATGTCTATATCCGGGCATTGGCGTCGTCGCAGGCCACAACGCTTGCCGATATGGCTCTCGGATTCGCGCTGTTCGCATGGTGCGGCCTCTCGACGGCGTTGGCCACGGCCATCGGCGTGGCATTCGGCGGTATCCTGAACTGCATTCTCAACTACAGCTTCGTGTTCCACAGCCGCGACTGCGACTACCGCGCCGTGCTGGTAAAATACGCCGTAGTATGGATCAGCAGCGTACTCATCAACACCTTCGGCACACAGTTGCTCTACAACACCATGCAGACATGGACATGGCTCCAGGATTTAGGCTTCAGGCCCGACGGATATTTCGCCGCAGCCCGAATCACGACGGCCGCCATCGTATACATGTTCTGGAACTTCGCGCTCCGGCGCCATTTCGTCTACCGGCGCCTTCCGATCGACAAATACCTTATAGCAATATTCACCATATTCTCTCCGCGCAAAAACAGAAATGGCGCAGATCGTGATTGATTTGCGCACAAACGACATCACAAATGAACCCGACACCCGACAAGAACAGCAGCAGTTACGAGCAGTCGCTCAAATCGATGGATACCGAAGAATGGTTTGATCTACACTTCTACCGGCCGATAGGCTACGCATGGGCGTGCCTGGCGCGCCGTGCGGGCATCACACCTAACGTCATAACCATAGCTTCTATATTTCTGGGCATAGGCGCCGGCCTCTGCTTCTACATCGACAATATATGGTGGAACTTACTGGGCATCCTGCTGCTGGTATGGGCCGACTCGTTCGACTCGGCCGACGGCCAGCTGGCCCGCATGACGGGCCAATACTCGCGACTGGGCCGGATCCTGGACGGACTGAGCGGCGACATATGGTTCGTGACCATCTATTTCGCGCTCTGCTTCCGCGAAATCCATACATCGCCGTTCTTTATCGCCCATCATTGGGTGATATGGGTGCTGGCCGTATCTGCCGGCCTCTGCCACGCCATCCAGGCCGCCATGGCCGACTATTACCGGCAGTTCCACCTCTACTTCGTCAAGGGGCCCGACGGCTCGGAACTGGAGCGATACGACATGCTCAGGGAGAAGTTCCGGAGCATGAGCTGGCGTCATGATGCCTGGCGCAAATTCGTGCTGCTCTTCTACATGAACTACACGCATGGCCAGGAATCGCGCACGCCCTCGATGCAGCGTCTCCGCGCCGCCCTGCATGAGAAATACGGCGACAAGATGCCACCGCAGCAGTTCCGCGACGCCTTCCGCCAGGCTTCGCTCCCTCTGATGAAATTCACCAACATCCTGTCGTTCAATACACGCAGTTTCGTGCTCTTCTTCTCCATACTGATCCGCATGCCATGGATCTATTTCGCGTTCGAGCTCACGGTGATGAACGGGCTGATGATATACATGATGGTGCGACATGAACGGATATGCCGCAAATTCGAAAACGAACTGAAAAACTGATACTATGAATATCGACATTAGCAAAATCAAGGGAATAATCCTTGATTACGGCGGCACACTCGACAGCGAGGGGCGCCATTGGAGCGAAGTTCTGTGGGAAGCCTATGTCCGCAGCGAGGTCGCCGTCGACACGGCCCGGTTCCGCGAGGAATACGTATATGCCGAGCGCGAGCTGGCGCGCGTGCGCCATATCCTGCCTGCGCACGATTTCCACGACATGCTCATGATCAAGGTCCGCATCGAGCTGGAATGGCTCGTGAACCAGGGACTCTTCGCGCCCCAGAGCGTGGAGAAAGCCACCGAAAGCATCGCGAGCATCTGTTACGCCTATGCCTCGGGATGCATCGACCGCGCGAAACCCGTTCTCGAAAAGCTCGCCGCGCGCTATCCGCTGGTGCTCGTTTCAAACTTCTACGGCAACATCGAGACCGTACTCACCGACTTCGGCATCCGCGACTATTTCAAGGACATTATCGAGAGCGCCGTGCTGGGCATCCGCAAGCCGGATCCGCGCATATTCATGCATGGCGTCAAGGCGCTGGGACTTCTGCCCGAAGAGACGCTGGTGATCGGAGACTCGCTGCGCAAGGACATCGAGCCCGCCGAAAGCATCGGCTGCCAGGTTCTCTGGATCAAGGGCGAAGGCTGGACCGCCGAGGAGAACGCGCAGACCCATCCCAATATGATTCTGGAGCTCGGCGAGGCGCTGAGAGTGCTGGGACTGTAAGAAACGACGCCTCAGCCTCCGGAGGTAACTGAAAGGGATACGCCCTATTTATACAACTTAACATTACATGTGTAGAATCAATATGTTTTAACACATTTTGCACACTCAGCATGTTTGTTAAGATAATTTAAGAATCGGTGCGGCATTTTTAGTTGCAAAGTCTTTGCAAATTGCAAAATAGCACTTAAATTTGCCTTTGATATGCCGGAAAAGCCGCGAGAGGCGATTTCGGCCTGCGGCAGACCATTCGACTATGAAGGACACGTGCCGTACGCTATAAACTGAAATAAACATTCTACTACATTAGATTATGTCAAAGAAAGCAGAAGCTCCCAAAGGCAAATTGGGAGTAATGGTGGTCGGCCTGGGTGCCGTGAGCTCCACCTTTATGACCGGCGTACTTATGGCCCGCAAGGGACTTGCGAAGCCCATCGGCTCAATGACGCAGTACGACAAGATGCGTGTCGGCCGCGGAGCTGACGCCAAATATCTCCATTATAAGGACATCGTGCCTTTGGCCGATCTGAACGACATCGAGTTCGCCGCCTGGGACGTATATCCTGCCAACGCCTACGAGAGCGCCATCAACGCCGAGGTTCTGAAGGAGAAGGACATCAATCCCGTGAAGGATGAGCTTGAGAAGATCAAGCCCATGAAGGCCGCTTTCGACCACAACTACGCCAAGCGTCTTGACGGCGACAACATCAAGGCCTGCAAGGACCGCTGGGACATGACCGAGCAGATCCGCGAGGATATCCGCCGTTTCAAGAAGGAATCGGGCGTTGACCGCGTGGTTGTTCTCTGGGCCGCTTCGACCGAGGTTTACGTACCGGTTGACGAGAAGGTTCACGGTTCGCTGGCTGCTCTGGAGGCTGCCATGAAGGCCGACGACAAGGAGCATGTGGCTCCCTCCATGTGCTACGCATACGCCGCTCTGAGCGAGGGCTGCCCCTTCATCATGGGCGCACCCAACACCACCGTCGATATTCCCGCCATGTGGGAGCTGGCCGACAAGACCGGCATGCCCATCGCCGGCAAGGACTTCAAGACGGGCCAGACGCTGGTGAAATCCGGTTTCGCCCCCATCATCGGCACCCGCTGCCTGGGCCTGAACGGATGGTTCTCGACCAACATCCTCGGCAACCGCGACGGTCTGGTGCTTGACGAACCCGCCAACTTCCGCACCAAGGAGGTTTCGAAGCTTTCGACTCTGGAATCGATTCTTGTTCCCGAAGACCAGCCCGACCTCTACGGCCACGGCAATGATGACGACACCCAGTACTACCACAAGGTGCGCATCAACTATTATCCCCCGCGCAACGACAACAAGGAAGGCTGGGACAACATCGACATCTTCGGATGGATGGGTTATCCCATGCAGATCAAGATCAACTTCCTGTGCCGTGACTCGATTCTGGCAGCGCCTCTCTGCCTTGACCTGGTGCTGCTGAGCGACCTGGCCATGCGTGCCGGCCGCAAAGGCATCCAGCGCTTCCTGAGCTTCTTCCTCAAGAGCCCGATGCACGACTACACCGAGGGTGAAATCCCCGTAAACCACCTGTTCAAGCAGTACACGATGCTGAAGAACGCCATCCGCGAGATGGGCGGTTACGAGGCCGACGAAGAAATTGATTAATACCTAATCGAACTGACCTACGGATTCTCAGGAATCCGCCACAGCATACGGCACCGGAGCAGGGATTGCTCCGGTGCTGCATTTTTAGCACACTACACCCGCTGCCGCAAACGTTATAGAGACATGAGAATCGACATACTGACAGTAGTTCCGGAGATGATCGAGCCGTTCGTGAACTGTTCGATACTGAAACGTGCCGCCGACAAAGGGCTTGCCGAGATTAAGATCCACAATCTACGCGATTACACCACGTCGCGCCACCGCAAGGTGGACGATTATCCGTTCGGCGGCGAGGCGGGGATGGTGATGCAGATCCAGCCCATCGACGCCTGCATCTCGGCGCTGAAAGCGGAACGCGACTACGACGAGGTGATATTCACCACGCCCGACGGCGAACAGTTCGACCAGCCCATGGCCAATCAGTTGTCGATGCTTGAGAACATCATAATCCTGTGCGGCCACTACAAGGGGGTTGACTGGCGGGTACGCGAGCATCTGATCACGAAGGAAATCTCCGTGGGCGACTATGTTCTGACCGGCGGCGAGCTGCCGGCGGCCATCATCGCCGATGCCGTGGTGCGCATCATCCCCGGAGTGATCGGCGACGAGCAGTCGGCCCTCTCCGACTCCTTCCAGGACGGATTGCTGGCGCCTCCGGTATATTCCCGTCCGGCCGACTACAAGGGCTGGAAAGTTCCCGACATACTTCTGTCGGGCCATGAAGCCAAGATAGCACAATGGCGCTACGACATGGCCATGGAACGCACCCAGCGCCTGCGCCCCGACCTCCTGAAATAGATTCCTATAAATATTGGTTATGCCATTCCTATCCGGGAAGCGGAATTGTGGGTCTATACCGGTCCGGAACTTAGCTGGGCCATTATCGACAAGGTCCATTGTTCCACTCCAATCGAGGATGCCAAAATCGAAGATTTCTTAACCAGACCAAAAAATTTCGATTTCGGATGGAAAGTCGGCTTAGGTCTTCCGA
>JAQXIE010000078.1 GCA_029007645.1 Bacteroidales bacterium | reverse complement strand
CGGCGAGTTCCTGACAATTTTCAACAATATCGGCGACCATTCGCCATCTCCCGAGTTCGACCACATCTACGCACCTCTGATCGAGATGCTCTCCGACGCCGACAAATCGGCCGTCAAGGCGTTCGACCGGATGCTCCTGGTGGAGCTTCCCATCCCTACACCCAACCAGATAAACGCGCTATAGAAACGACTGCGGGACGATGCACCGGTGCATCGTCCCGCAGTTATGATATCACAGGTTTGGTTACTCTGCTTTCTTAGCGGCGCTCTTCCTGGCAGCGGGCTTTTTGGCTGTGGTTTTCCCTGCAGTCTTCTTGGCGGCTGGCTTGCGGCCGCACGCTTTCTTGGCCGGTTTCTCCACCACGGCGGGCTCAGTAGTCTCCTCGGGAAGATTCTCGTTGGCCTGCGCGTGCAGCATCTTCACCTCCTTGTTGAGCGATGCGATCTCGTCGGCCTGATTGCGGATGGTCAGCAACAGCGAATTAAGCTCTTCGTTGTCGATGCTCTCCGGATACTGTTCCTCGACGCGTACCAGGAAGTCGGCCAGAACATTCATGTAATTGGTAAACGCGGCGAAAGGCGACTCGTAAGGCGAGAACGCCGCATGGCTTGCGCCGTCGGCCAGATTCTTGGTGCTCATGTAGTAGAAATGGTCGGAGCTCTGCAGATACTCCCAGTCCTGCTTCAGCATGCGGTCGTCACAGAGGCTTACACGCTCGGCCACGGCATAAAGCTTATTGAGAGCCTCGTTCTGCAGTTCGTTACCCTTCCATGCCGACACGTCGCGTGCCTCGTCGATATCCGAAATGGGATACGGAACCGACAGACTGTCGACGGGCTTCAGTTTCTCGACAACCTCGCTCGGGGTCGAGAAGACTATTCCGCGCTCGGCGGCGAACTGCGGAAGCGCCTTCATGAACTGGAAGATGCCCGTGTTGGCAGGCAGGAAGGATCCGAACACGTCCATCGAGAAGTAAAGGTTCACTACCTGTTCCTGATCCGGCAGCTGTGCTACCCAGTCCATATATTTGTCGGCGGTCAGCGGATAAGCCGGCCATTCGGGATTGGCGAAGTTGCGTGCCACGTCATCGGCCAGTTTGTCGTTGGTCAGCAGCAGACGCAGATTGGGAGCCGTTTCCGACGAATATATGTAATTGGGCGATTTCCATCCCAAGATGTGCTTCGCGCCCACAGTGACGCAGTTGCGGAATCCCATTCCGGCTACCAGCATTGCGATGTCGTCGTCGTAGATCAGTTCGGTGTTGGCGAATGTCGCGGGCTTCTGGCCGAACTGGTCCAGTATCATGTCGTCATGCTTCTTTACATCGCGCAGGAACTCCTCGGGATCCTGAAGGCTCGACAGCGAATGGGAATATGTTCCCGACAGGAATTCCACACAGCCCGTGTCGGCAAGCGCCTTGAACTTCTCGATCAATTCCGGCACATACAGCTGGATCTGCTCCATGGCCGTGCCCGAAATACCGAAGGCGCATTTGAAGCCGCCGTTGGTGTTGCGGATCATCTCCAGCAGCGTGTCGCACATCGGCATATAGGAGTTCTCGGCCAGACGAGTCATGATGTCGTCGTCCGAGAAATCGTCGAAATAGTAATGGTCATTACCGATGTCGAAGAAGCGGTAACGTTTCAGTCTGAACGGCTGATGTATGTGGAAATAGAAACAAACTGATTTCATTGTTATCTTTTATTATCTGTTTTACTTTCTGTTGGCAATCACCTGCTTGTAGATGTCGATCACTTTCTGTCCGGCCTTCTCCCATGTGATGCCGTGAATCTCCTCGATGCCCTTGACGCGCATGTAGTCGTGCAGGGCCGGGTAAGACACCAGGGCATGCATGGCGTCGGCCATGGCGTCGATGTCCCAGTAATCGGTCTTGATCACGTTGGTCAGAATCTCGGCGCAACCGCTCTGTTTGGAGATTATGCTGGGCACGCCCATCTCCATTGCCTCAAGGGGCGAGATACCGAAAGGCTCCGATACGGAAGGCATCACGTATACATCCGAGTCGCGGAACATCTGATAGACTTCCTTGCCGCGGAGGAATCCCGTGAAATGGAAACGGTCTGCGATGTTGCGCTGGGCGGCCAGACGGATCATCTTGGCCTCCATATCGCCGCCACCTGCCATCACGAAGCGCACGTTCTTGTTCTTCTGAAGCACCTTGGCGGCTGCTTCGACGAAGTATTCCGGGCCCTTCTGCATGGTGATGCGGCCCAGAAACGTGATCACCTTGTCCTTGCGCTCGTTGCGCGGCAGATTCAGCAACTCGTCGCTCAGCGGTATCACGGCGTTATGCACGGTCGTGACTTTGTCGGGATTCTGATGGTATTTCTCGATCACCGTGCGCCGGGTCAGCTCCGATACGGTGATGATGTGGTCGGCATTGTTCATACCGTCCATCTCGATGCCGAACACCGTGGGGTTGACATTGCCACGCGAGCGGTCGAAATCCGTGGCATGCACATGGATCACCAGAGGCTTGCCGGTGACATTCTTGGCATGTATTCCCGCCGGATAGGTCAGCCAGTCGTGAGAATGGATGATGTCGCAGGGCACCGTCCGGGCTATCACGCCGGCCACTATCGAATAGTTGTTGATCTCCTCCAGCAGGTTGTCGGGATAGCGACCCGAGAACTCGATGCATCCCAGGTCGTTGAGACGCAGATAATTGAAGTCAGCGTAGATATGGTCACGCAGGTTGAAATACAGATGTGGATCCATGACCTTGCCGATGCGGTTGGCGACATAGTCGTAATCTACGTCACGCCAGGCCACCGGTGTGCAGTTCGCGCCGATCACCTCGGCAAAGCCCTTCTCCTCGTCGCCGTGCGGCTTGGGTATCACGAACGATATCTCAATGTCGCCGCAATTATGCATTCCCTTGGTCAATCCATAGCTGGCCGTTCCCAATCCTCCTAAGATATGGGGAGGAAATTCCCAGCCGAACATTAATGCTTTCATTGTCTATGGTATTGGAGTTACTATTTCTGAAGTTTATTCATCTGGTTCACCGTCTTGATGACGCTCAGGATGGCGCCGACGTTCTTGGAGGTGCTCACGTCGCCGCGGCCCGTATAGGGCGGGTTGCCGTCATACATCTCCGACAGCGATCCGATGCAGCCGGTCGACATCTCGTCCTCGTAGCCGATCAGCATGCGCTCGATGAACGACAGTCCCGACAGTCCGAACACCTTGAAATAGGCGTCGGCATAGAAACCGAACAGCCACGGACGTGCCGGTCCCTGATGCACGGTGTACTCGCGCTCCACAGGATTGCCGACATAGACCGGACGGTAATTCGCGCTCTTCGGGCTCAACGAACGCAGGCCCTTGGGCGTCAGCAACTCGCGCGTACAGAAATCCAGTACACGCTTGCGGTCACGTCGCGACAGCGGCGAGTATTCCAGGCCGATCGCTATCGCCATGTTGGGACGGACCTCCAGATCCGTGTAGGTCCCATTGACATAATCGTAAAGATATCCGTATCCGTTCAGGAACGTGCTGACGAACGATTCGCCGCACAACTTTGCCAGGTCATCGATCTCCTTGACATACGATTCCTGACCTTCGACATCCTCATAAAGCGACTGTACGAACCGCAGGGCGTTGTACCAAAGGGCGTTGAACTCCAGCACGTATCCGGTACGCGGTATTATCGGGCGTCCGTTGATCGAAGCCGACAGCCAGGTCACCGGCTTGTCGCGTCCTTCGGTCGACACCAGCCCGTTGGGATTCAGCAGCAGATTCGGGATACGCGAATTGCGGATGTCGGCGATGATTTCACGCACAATCACTCCGTACTTCTCGCGGCACGCTTCCGTTCCTGCGAATTTGCGGTAGGCCTGAATCGCCCAGATTGCCCATAACGGGATATCGGGAAGATCGATCTCATGGATCACCGGATCCTTCTTTCCCTCGGTGACAAACCGACGCAGGGCCTGGAGGAAGGTCGACATGATCATATGGTAATCCTCTTCGTGATTGACGGCCAGCGTACATCCCGGCAGCGCTATCACCTCATCGCGGCAACGCACGTTGTACCAGGGGAAACCGGCCATTATGTAATCTCCATGCTCGTTATGAACATAGAACTGCTTTGCCGCATTTTTCAGGCAATTGTAGAAGCTGGTACGCTGTGTGCGGGTCTTCAGCTCCTCGTCGTAAACCTTGGTGAAATCCGCCGGATCAGCCTCCACTGTCGATGCAGAGAATATGATGCTCTCTCCTTTTTTGATGGGAAGTTCGAAATAGCCCGGCACCCAGAGGTCCTCTTTATAAGGCACTCCACGGTCACGATCCTTATAGTATTCGATGCCTTTATACCAGTGTCCGTCGTTGACCCACTTGGCCTCCTTGTTAAACTGCATGTACAGCTCGGGATATCCCTGATAGAGGCAGGTCGACACGCCGTTCTGCACTGGTTTGACCTCAGTATTGATCGACTGGTTTTCCATAACCAGCGAATTGGCGTTACGGAAGGCCAGGAAAGGACGGAATTTGAGCACCGTCTCGGAATGGGCGTCAATCAGCGTATAGCGGATCAGAATACGGTTCTGATGGGAAATGAACACCTTCTCCTTCTTCATGATCACGCCTCCGACCCTGTAAAGGATCGACGGCATGGTCTCGCAGTTGAACTCCCGGATATATTTGTGTCCGTTGGGACTGAAGGTATTTTCTCCGTACTGATGCAATCCTAAATTGAACTCCGCTCCATGCTGCACGACCGTCTCGTCGAACGACGACAGCATTACATGAGCCTCATCATCCATCTCTGGTATCGGGATAACCAGCAGTCCATGCTGCTTGCGGGTATTGCAGCCTACGATCGTAGTGCAATGGTATGCTCCCGACCGGTTGGTCCGCAGCATCTCCTTGGGCAGCGACTGCTCCAGATTGATCATCTGGGTTTTGTCAAATTTTAGATAACTCATCGCATTCTTATATAGTGCCCTCTTTAGGCGTGATTATATACATGTCGACAGGGATAATCGTAGACTATCCCTCTTTCATTTCACAAATTTACACCAAATTAACTTATCAAACCAGCAAACATGTTCAACAACATATACTTTTTAATCCTCAAGCATCAGTCCTTAAATAATGCGGGAACAGAGTCTTGGCTCGATGTCCCCGCATTTTGGATAACGTTCAAAAGATTGTACGGCTCCGGATTCCCCGGTTGTTTGTATTACGCCACAGTTTTGACTGGCTTTCGCAAAAATTTGTTTTTCAACCATGTCCTTACAGGCTCGTCGTAAAGCTTAAGGCATGCATAGGCTGATGCGATTGCGATAATAAAAATGCAGACGCTCATGAATATATGTGTTCCGAGTGGAGCATCAGGATGACGCTGAGCCCAGCTCATCTGCAAGTATATCAACGGATAATGGGTAATGTAGAGAGGATAAGAGATCGCCCCGAGCCATTTGCACGCCGCCGTTGTCTTTTTGCCTGCGAGTTCACTGCCGGCACCTGCTGCCACTATGACCGGGAAGAGAAGCATTATCGCGACGGTATTGTAGAGTCCGTTGAATATGTTGGCTTTATTACCGCCGATATGGGGCATGCACAGTACCAAAGCAAGAATAACCGACGTGACGATGAATCCTTTGGAAAATTTCAGTCGGAGACCGAGACGGTAAAGTAGCAGACCGCCGAAAAATGGGAACATAAGTCTTGAAAGGCCTATGTAAATCTGGTCAGGTGTTACCGCCCATCCGCCGATAGGCGTATAGGCTGCCCACTTTCTTGCTTCAAGCAAACCGAACAAATCGATATCGCAGCATAAAAGCACCGTCAGAACGCCGGACAATGCCACCAATATAGACAAGCCGGCCTTGGAAAAACGACGGACAAGGGTTGCGTAAAGGATATTTGCCACATATTCCCAGAGCAGTGACCATTGAGGACCGTTGAGAGGGCTGTTTTCTCCCCATCCGCGGATATCGTAAGTCGGCGGTATCGGGAACATGATAAACGACAGCAACATTATCACCACGACTTTCCACCATGGCGTCGCCATCATCTGATGGAATCCAGGCGCATCGCCGAAATAGAACCATAGCGCACCGAGCAGCACTCCCATTACAAGCATGGGTTCCAGACGGATCAGACGGCGCTTGTAGAAGTCCCACTGCGTCATGCCGCGGCTCCAACGGTCATCGTAGGCATAACCGATCACAAAGCCGGAAAGCATAAAGAAAAAGTCGACCGCAAGATATCCGTGATTTAGAATCTGTCCTGTCGGTCCGGGAGAATAAGTCTCAAAAAGATGGAAGCAAACTACTATGATCGCCGCCACGCCTCGGAGTCCGTCGAGAATCTCGAACCGCGGTTTTGAAGCAAGCATTGCTTGTGAAGATTGATTCATTGTTAATGTTATAGAATATCGCGGGTTGCGAATATGTAAATTACACGAAAGAGGGCTATCTGTCTATACGGAAAAGGCTGGCCGTAGATAGGTCAGCCTTTTTCGTTATGGCAAGCTCCGGTAGCGGAGTCGGCATGTCACGTCAGAAGAGCGTCGCGGCTGCGTTGTAGCAGTAATCGTAGATGTACGGAACAAGTCCGAAGAAGATTATGCCTGCCACGCAGATCCACAGTGCGGCTTTCTCGCCGGCATTCACCGTGAAGGCCTCGACCTTAGCTTCGCCCGGCTTGATCCAGATGGCTTTTACAACCAGCAGATAATAGTAGAGCGAGATTATTGTGTTGATCAATGCTACGAGCACCAGCATATAAAGTGCCCATGAGCTGCTTGCCGATGTCACGGCCGTAAAGATCATGAACTTGCTGAAGAATCCGGCGAAAGGCGGGATACCTGCCAGCGAGAACATGGCGAGCGTCATGGCAAACGACAGCCAGGGATTCGTCTTGTGCAATCCGTCGTAGTCGTCCATGCCGACCTTGCCCGTCTTGTTTTCAATGGCCGTTATCACTGCGAAGGCACCGAGGTTGCTCACTACGTATACGAAAATGTAGAACAGCATCGAAGCCATGCCCAGCGAGTTCATTCCGTTGGTCATCACACCGAGCATGATGTAGCCGGCCTGCGAGATCGACGAGAAGGCCATGAATCGCTTCATGTTCTTCTGGCGGATGGCGAAGAGGTTACCGACGGTGATAGTCAGGATGATCACGCCGTACATCATCCACTCCCAGCAGTCGGCCCATACGTTGCCGAATGCCTGCACGAAGATGATGAAGAATGCGAATGCCGTGGCACCCTTCGACACTACCGAAAGATATGATGTGATTGCTGTCGGAGCTCCCTGATATACGTCTGCGGTCCACAGATGGAAGGGTACAAGCGACAGTTTGAAGCCGATACCCGCGATCATGAACGCCAAAGCCGCGATAAGCAGTCCCGACATACTTCCGCTCGTGATTGCAGTGCGGATGTCATCGAAGTAGAGCGAACCGTTCGAGAAAGCATATACGAAGCTTAGACCCATCAGAAGAATAGCCGACGAGAATACTGCGGTCAGGATATACTTGATTGCGGCCTCGTGGCTCTCATAATGTTTCTTGTTGAACGCCACCAGCGCAGCCAGCGGCAGCGATGCCGTTTCCAGTCCGATGATGAAGAGCAGGAAGTGTCTTGCCGAAATCATCAGATACATGCCGAACAACGTGGCCAGCAACAGTTCGTAGAACTCGCCTTTCCGGATAACCGTCTCGTCGCTGTCGACCCAGCTTGCCGACTGGAGGAATACGATGAATACACCGATATTCAGGATAGCCTTGATGGCGTTGCATGCGGCGGTGTTGACATACATGCCGCCGAACACATATTCTCCGCTGGCCGGAATTATCCAGATTGCAATTGTGCCAAGGCCGAAGAGTACGGTCGTCAGCGGTGTGAGCCATTTCTTCCCGCTGCCGTCGCGTGTGAACACATCGAGCAGCAGCACCATGAAGAACAAGCCCAGTATGATTAACTCAGGGATCATCGCCCCAAATTGTGAATAGCCCATCTTATTTGTCTGTTGTCTATTTCTACTTGTTGTTTCTCATTCCTACAGTCCCGCGGTGAATGCCGGAGCGTAGCTTGCTGTCGCCTCGATGGCTTTGATAATCGGTTCGAAGCTTATCCCGATGGTGTCACTAAGCCAATTGGGGAAGAAACCGATTCCCACCAGGCAGACAATCAGCGTCACCGTCGACAAGCGTTCCCACCATGTGGCGTCGGTCAGCGACAGATGATGCTCGTCCTGAACCGGTCCGAGTATCAGCTTGCCCACAACGCGCAGGATGTAGACCGCCGTGATCACGATCGAAGTTGTGGCGGCGATCACGAAGATGCGGTGGAACATGTCGCTGTGCTCGAACGATCCGAAGAAGATCGTCATCTCGGCAACAAAGCCCGACATTCCGGGAAGCCCCAGCGAAGCGAAACCGGCTATCATGTAGCAGACGCCCAGGTAAGGCATGATTTTCATCAGGCCGCCCATCTGACGGATGTCGCGCGTATGCGTACGTCCGTAGATCATACCGATCAGCGCGAAGAAGAGGGCCGTCATCAGACCGTGGCTCAGCATCTGCAGGATACCGCCGGTCATTGCCGTCTGGTTCAGC
>JAQXIE010000077.1 GCA_029007645.1 Bacteroidales bacterium | reverse complement strand
AGGGTCTGTTCCTTAAAAAATATTAATGCCAGGGCGGACGATTTTTGATGCAGCTCAGCAAGTTAAGGAGGGCGCGGTGCGGGCACCGTAACCGACGAGACTTGGCTGAGATGCGCAAAAAGCGGCCGGACGGTGCAATTTTAGAAGGGAAAGTACCCAAAATTGTTAAATTAAAAAATTTATTTATAAACCAATATTTACAATGCCTCGCAGCTGCACCTCATCTTTTACCTTTTGACTCAGTCACATAGACCACTATGATCCTGAGTCTGCAAGGCAAAATCTGAGGCACATCTGCGACCCTGGCATAAATATTTTTTAAGGAACAGACCCTATGACAGAGATAATTCCGGCCATAGACATAATCGGGGGAAGATGCGTGCGTCTGACCCAGGGTGATTACGGCAAGCAGACCACCTACGATCAGACTCCGGTCGAGATGGTGGGGCTCTATGCCGATGCCGGAGTGAAGAGGGTCCACCTTGTGGATCTGGACGGTGCCAAGGCGGGTGAACCTCGCAATCTGGACGTCCTGCGCGAGGTGTCGGCCGCAACGGACCTGACGATCGAATGGGGCGGGGGTATCAAGACTACGCGCCATCTTCATGACGTGCTGGATGCGGGCGCCGACTGTGCCATAATCGGCAGTGTGGCGGTGCGCGATCCGCAGCTGATGGAGGAGTGGCTGCGCGAGCTGGGCGGCGATGTCATCGCGCTTGGCGCCGATGCCCGCCGGGGCAAAGTGGCCGTAAGCGGATGGCTCGAAGAGTCCGACCTCACGGTCAGCGACCTCGTGGACCGTTTCCTGCCGTTTGGTCTGAAGCAGGTAATAGTGACCGACATATCCAGGGACGGAATGCTCCAGGGACCCAGCTTTGACATTTACACCGACCTTGCCGCGCGTTATCCCGATGTGATCTTCACCGTGTCGGGCGGCATATCGTCGGATCAGGATATCCTGAAGGTGGACCGCCTGGGATTGCCCCGCGTCATCGTGGGCAAAGCCATATACGAAGGCCGGATTCCCCTGTCACGAATCAAAGAACTCATCATAGCGAATAAATAATTTACGCCATATGCCTGCCAAAAGAATAATACCGTGTCTGGACGTCCGGGGCGGTCGCACGGTGAAAGGAATAAATTTCGAAGGACTTGCCGATGTCGGCGATCCCGTCGAACTCGGGGCACGTTATGCCGCCCAGGGCGCCGACGAGCTTGTCTACCTCGACATCAGTGCCTCGCGCGAGGAGCGGGCTACGTTCACCGGGCTGGTCAGCAGGATAGCGGAGCGTATCAACATCCCGTTCACGGTGGGTGGAGGCATATCGTCGGTCGGGGATGCCGCGCGGCTGCTCGACGCCGGCGCCGACAAGATAACGGTCAATAGCGCGGCCGTGGCCGACCCGTCGCTTGTGGAGGCGATCGCCAGCCGTTACGGCCGCCAGTTCGTGGTCGTGGCCATCGATGCGCGGCAGGTCGACGGCACATGGCGCGTCACAACCCATGGCGGCTCCCGGCTGACCGACCGTGAACTCTTCAGCTGGGCGCTTGAAGTGGAAAACCGTGGTGCCGGCGAGATAATGTTCACCTCGATGGACCACGACGGTACACGCAGCGGTTATCCCTGCGACACGTTCGCCAGGCTCTGCGATTCGCTGAACATCCCCGTGATCGCTTCCGGCGGCGCGGGTTCAGTGGAGGATATCGCGCAGGTTCTCGGCGACGGACATGCCGATGCCGCGCTGGCTGCCAGCATCTTCCATTACGGCGAAATCACGATTCCCGAACTGAAGCGGAAACTCTCAACTCTTAATATAGAAGTAAGGTTATGATCTTAATATAGAAGTAAGATTATGAAATTCGACGACTTTAATCTCTCGAAATGCGCCGACGGCCTGCTTCCTGTCATCATCCAGGATGCGGTGTCGCTCAAGGTGCTGATGCTCGGATATATGAACCGGGAGGCCTTTGATCTGACACAATTTACCGGCAAGGTCACTTTCTATAGCCGTACCCGCAACTGCCTGTGGACCAAGGGAGAGACCTCGGGCAACTATCTGCATGTCGAGTCGATGTATGCTGATTGCGACGGCGACACGCTGCTGATCATGGCTCATCCCGACGGACCGACATGCCATCGCGGCACAACGGCCTGTTTTGACACCCCCGAGGAGGAAGGCTTCGCCAGGAGTCTCGCCCGGCTTATCCATACGCGCCATCAGGAGATGCCCGAGAATTCCTACACTACGCGGCTGTTTATCAAGGGAGTGAAGAAAATCGCCCAGAAAGTGGGCGAGGAGGCAGTGGAGTCGGCTATCGAGGCTGTCGACGGCAACCGCAGCAGGTTTATTTACGAAGCTGCCGATCTGATGTATCACTATCTGGTATTGCTCGAGCAGATGGGGGTGACCGTCGCCGATATAGAGCGCGAACTCCGCCATCGCCACTGACAAGCCCAAAGCAGTCGCGCCGTCATGTGACGGCGCGACTGGCAAAGTGATAATATATGTAATGGTTGTGGACTAAAATCAATAATCGACACCGATTGCTCGATACTGGGACGTTTAAAGGCAACCCTGATTTTTCTTGACATAAAACTGAATGACGAGTCGGCGCTCGATTCTTTGGATCGTCTGCGCGGAAGTGCTCCCGACGATGCTCTGATAGTGTTTGACCGTTTCTACGATCTGTAGGAGTTTGCATTGAAGCATAAACAAGGCGGCAGCGGTGTGTCAGTGACACGGCCGCTGCCGCCCGGTTTATTCTTGGGTGCCTTACTTGATTGTCCAGGTCTCCTTGGTCTTGAGAATCATGGAGCGTAGCGATCCATAGTTCTTGGCCGAGGAAATCTCGTCGGTCTGGCGCTGCACTTCCTGATCGTAAACCGCGGCGTCGCAATCGCGGATCACACCCAGAGCCAGAGGCAGCTCATGACCGTCCATCATTGCGAGCTGCTGCTGCAGGAAGTTCTGCGGGCAGTGTGCGTCGTGCACCAGTACGTCGTCGATGGTGTAACCGTCCTGTCCGATCGTGACGGCCTTAAGTCCGAAGCCATCCTGCACCAGTCCTTTCTCCTTGTTTTTGCCGAAAAGCATTTTCTCGCCGTGACGCAGCAGAATTGTGTGGTCGTCGCGAAGTTCCTTGTCGGTGATGTAGGAATGGATACCGTTGTTGAAGATGACGCAGTTCTGGAGCACTTCCACCACAGCGGCACCTTGATGACGGGCGGCGGCCACCATGCATTCGCGGGTGGTGTCGAGAGCCGTGTCATAGCTGCGGGCGAAGAAATTGCCGCGGGCGCCGAAGCAGAGTTCAGCCGGGATGAACGGATCCTCGACGGTGCCGTAGGGGCTGGATTTCGATACGAATCCGCGGTCGGATGTCGGCGAATACTGTCCCTTGGTCAGGCCGTAAATCTTATTGTTGAATATCAGCATGTTGATATTCACGTTGCGGCGGATGGCATGGATGAAGTGGTTGCCGCCGATAGCGAGGCCGTCGCCGTCGCCGCTGATCTGCCATACGGTGAGATGCGGATTGGCGGTCTTGACTCCTGTGGCCACGGCTGCGGCACGTCCGTGGATGGTGTGCATGCCGTAGGTACCCATGTAGTAGGGAAGGCGCGAGCTGCAGCCGATACCCGAGATCACCACCGTGTCGTGCGGTGCGATTCCCAGTTCGGCCATCGCTTTGTGCAGTACGTTCAATATCGCGTGGTCGCCGCATCCCGGGCACCAGCGCGCTTTCGATCCATTGCTATAATCGGCGGGCGTGTAGCCCTGGTTTTCTTTCTGTTCCATAGTTACTTCTCCTCCATGTGTTTGATTACGCCCTCCACGATTTCGCTCACCTGGAAGGGCTGACCCTCGATTTTGTTGATGCGCAGTATCTCCTTGCCGGGCATGTGCATCTGCAGATAGTCGGCGAACATTCCGGTGTTGAGTTCGGCGACGATGACCCGCTTGAACCGGCTCAGGAGCTCGATGGCGTTGGCGGGCAGAGGATTGATGTAACGGAACTGGGCGAAGGCCACTTTATGGCCGGCGGCATTGAGTTCGGTGGCTGCGGCCATAAGGTGGCCGTAGGTGCCTCCCCATCCCACCAGGATGGTGTCGGCTCCGTCGTCGAACTGTGCCTCAAGGGCCGGGATGTCGTCGGCTATGCGGGCAATCTTGGCACGGCGTGTTTCGATCATGCGGGCATGGTTCTTGCCTTCGGTGCTGATCACGGATGTGTCGAAATCCTTCTCCAGACCTCCCAGGCGGTGCATGGCGCCGGGCGTGCCGGGAATTGCCCAATAGCGGGCCATTGTCTCCGGGTCGCGGTCGTAGGGCTTCCATCCCTGGGCCAGACGATCCGGGCTGAGGAAATGCGGATGAATTTCGGGATAGTCGTTCTCCTCGGGTATGCGCCATGCCGAGCTGCCGTTGCCGATATAGGCGTCGCTGAGCATTATCACGGGGGTGACGTGCTCCATGGCTATACGGGCGGCCTCGAAGGCCGTATGGAAACAGTCAGCGGGACTGGTGGCGGCGATCACGCAGAGGGGAGCCTCGCCGTTACGTCCGTACAGGGCCTGCATCAGGTCGGTCTGTTCGGTCTTGGTGGGAAGTCCGGTGGAGGGACCTCCGCGCTGCACGTCGATCACTACCAGCGGCAGCTCGGCCATTACGGCCAGGCCGATACCTTCGGATTTCAGTGCCAGACCGGGGCCCGAGGTCGATGTCACAGCCAGATGGCCGGCATAGCTCGCGCCGATGGCTGAACATACTCCGGCGATTTCATCCTCCATCTGGATGGCCTTGACCCCCAGATCTTTGCGCTTGGCCAGTTCATGCAGGATATCGGTGGCCGGTGTGATGGGGTAGGAGCCTAAGAACAGGGGACGTCCGCTTTTCTCCGAGGCCATGATCAGACCCCAGGCCGTGGCTGTGTTGCCGGTCACGTCGGTATATGTGCCGGGTTGAGCCTCGGTTGTCTCGATGCGGTAGACGGGAAGTGAACTGTGGGTGTTGTGTCCATAGTCCCATCCGGCGCGGATCACGCGTGCGTTGGCCTCGTATACGGCCGGTTTCTTGGCGAATTTGGCTTCCAGTTTGCGAAGTACGGATTCCACCGGGCGGTCGAACAGCCAGCAGACGATGCCGAGGGCCAGCATGTTGCGGCTCTTCATCATCGTTTTCTGGTCGGCGCCCGTGCCTTCCAGAGCGGCCTTGATCAGCGTCGTCATGGGCACAAGCATAACCTTCGACTCGTCGATGCCAAGCTCGGTCAGGGGATCCGATGTAGCATATTCGGCTTTCTTCAGATTTGAGTCCGTGAACGAGTCAACGTCACAGACAATGACGCCGTCTCGCTTCAGATGTTTCAGATTGGTTTTAAGTGCCGCGGGGTTCATGGCCACGAGCACATCGGCATGGTCACCGGGGGTGTAGACGCCTCGGCCTACACTTACCTGATATCCCGATACGCCGCTTAGCGAACCCTGAGGGGCACGGATCTCAGCGGGATAGTCCGGGAAAGTCGAGATCTCGTTCCCTTCCTCGGCCGAGATGTTCGAAAACAGGCTTCCGGCCAACTGCATGCCATCGCCGGAGTCTCCGGCGAAACGAATAACCACCTTGTCGATGGTCTGTGTGTTTGTTTCTTTCAGCATGGATCTGATAGCTATAATTATTATTACCGGTGAGTTTTTCTCTTTCTGTTGATATCAGATTTGAAGGCAAATTTAGGAAATATTTCCGTATTACCGAATTATTCTGCCAACTATCTTTTTATGATTTGTTAATTTTTATTTGCTTTGCCGGCTCACAGCGTTAATTGTGGACCTTCTACTACGAACATATGATGCCGTGACGGACGCCATGGATTACCGCAAGCAGGGCGTGCCGATTCTTCAGGCTGCCCAGGAGGCCGGCAAGGTCCGCTTCCGGCCTATCATGATGACGGCCCTGGCGTTCGTGTTCGGTGTCATGCCTATGCTTTTTGCCACCGGACCGGGAGCAAACAGCCGCAAGGCCCTTGGCGCGGCAGTCGTATTCGGTATGGCCATGAATGCTTTCATCGGCACGCTCTTTGTCCCCAATTTCTGGGCGCTGATGCAGACTCTGAACGAGAAAATATCGGCCAAATTCCACCCCAAGAAGTCTTAGAAAACAACATCTTGCATATCCCTAAACAAAAAAGCCGTATCAAATCACAGACACGGCTTTTCCCAACTAACTAACTATCTTAGGGCAAGCGATAATAACACTTACAGCTTGCCCCCCTTTTTATGTAATTAACATATAACAACGATAATTATTATATATTATTGGGAAGGTTGGAGGATTTTTTTCTTCATCCCCTGTCATTGTCAGACAACTTTATCGCCCTTATAGTGTTGATTCAAGTAATTTTATTATTTTTGTAACTGACATGTTTTACAGCGCATTGAAGTTGTTTAAACTAATTTTTATGGTAAGATTTATTAATATTTTGAGGCAGATTTGGTCGGTTGAAGAGGGAGCAACCTCTCGGTTGGTCCTGATGAAAACGGCCGAAGATGCCCAAAAGATTAATGAAGATTACCATAAAGTATACACAATTTCGAAATTTTTAGTTTACGTAAATTAGTTTAAACAACTTCATTATCTTACCGCTTATGGATAAGACAATAAAGAAACTGGAAGGCATCTTCCGTAAGATGGTCAGTAACTACCACTCGATGGGCAACAGTTGGAAAAACATCGAGTTGGGACGCGAGGCGTTTGGGCTGATGCTTTTATTGCCCGATACATATACCGGAGAATACGAGACGCCTGCCGATAAGGCCGATCTTCTGGGCCAGATGCTCGACCAGATGGTGGAGACGGAATCTGCCCGCTTCTGCATCACAGTCCGCGAGGAGATGGAAAGGCTGAATCCAGGGGATGCCGAAAACGCTGAAACCCTCCGTATGCTGCGCGACTATATCGATCTGTCAGTTCCTATGGAAGACTTCTGCAAGAAATACAAACGGCATCTGAAGTTCGACCCCGTGGAGCGGACCGAAGAGTATGAGCGGCTCGTTCCGGACGTGGAACGTGAGGTGTCGAAGGAACTGAAAGGGCTACCGCGCGGAATGGGCTTCTGCTTCGCATATTGGACGGCGAAAAAAGCGGAACTGGCTGAAAGAGGAATTCAGTGGAATTCGCCGGCGTATATGAACCCCGGCGTCATGTTTGACTGAGAAGTTGTTTAAACAACTTCTGAAATAGAAAAATCTCTGCCATGGAACTTCATAAAGAAAAATCCCGATATCAGGAAAAACGGAGGGGGCAGGAGGCTCCCGGCTTCCGTCGCTATCGTCCGAAAAGTATTTAATAGCTGTTACCATGAATTACAGCACCGAGAAATTTGAGAAGCCATATCTGGCGATAACCATCCGCTGCGAAACGCGCGACATGTCGGTGGGCCATGTGGAGAAAGAATATATATATTTATCAACCGACCGGCTGGTTCCCGGGGAGAAACTGCCAGTGCCCGAGGGTTGCGTTATTTACGGCGATTATACAGTCCTGGAGATCGGCGACAAGGCAATAAAACTGAGCCGAGACGGCTCTGAGTTTATTGTTGAGAAAGATGCCGCTCCGGAAACCGGCGCTTCGTGCGGAGACAGTAATGGTGGCGGTGTCTACGGCAGTACTAAGGTAATATTTGAATACCGCACGCCGTTAAGCCGGAAAGTGATAAACAAGATTCCGGAGATGGCACTCGATGCGGCGGAATGCACCGGGAATTGGCTTGAAAGATCCAACCGTCATATCGATGTGCTCGATTTAGTCGAAAGGGCCGTCAGGGAAGGGAACACGGGAATGTACGTGGCTCTTGCTCTCCTTACGGCATCCGGCCGTTGGGAAACTTGCAAGATCCATCGACCGGAAAAATTTCGCGAAATCTTCACCGAGGGTCTCCGAAAGGGTGCGCTTGCTCCCAATATCGACAATCCGGCCTGGGAATGGATGGATTATGCCATCGTCAGCAACGACCCCGGCGAGTTTACCGATGATGTGGATCTATATTACGACGCCCTGGCCACAGCGACCGAAAACGGCATCTGGCTTGCCCGCGACATCATGAATATGATATGGGAACCCGAAAACTGTCAGGAGGAAGACTAATATGCGATTGAAAATGAAACCGATACATTTGAAACTCTCAAAGCCTTTCGAGAAGTTGGCGACGACGGCTTCGCGCTTCTGGGGCAATCCGGCGCTGCCGAAGGATATGGAATGGCCCGGCTATACGGACCGGGACGGCGACGAACTGGACTATGTGTTCCTGTGTCAGATCAACCTTGAGGAGTTGACACAGTTCGACAAGATCAGTCCGCTGCCGTCGTCGGGGCTTCTTCTCTTCTTTGCCAAGATTGACCATTATCTCGGGCATTTTGAATATGAGTCAGTCGGTAGTTCAATAAGCCCGCGTGACGCTGTCAGGGTAATTTACCTTGAATCGACCGAGGGTCTTGTCGAGAATGTGCTTGTCGACGATAACGACAATCCCGTCTCGCCCGAAGAATTGCAGATAGGATTCACATATGACTTCGATTTGCTGCGCGATGAGGATACCTGCCTCTTTGCCCGCCCTGACCACCGGGAATGGGAAACCTGGGATCATCCATACGAGGACTGGCAGATCCTGCTACAGGTCGACTCATTCTCCGGAATGGATTTCAACCTGAATTTCATGGATTTCGGCGTGCTTGATTTCCTTATCTCCCCGCAGGCTATGCTTGCGGCCGATTTCAGCGATGTCCGCGCCATCGTCCTCTCCACCTAAGGCCGCTATTTTGTTATTTCAGGTATTGTTATATTTTTATATCGCAGTCAATGAAGTAGTTACCTCGGAGAGGTGTCTACTTCATTACCAGTGTCATATACACAAAAATGGCTTCATTGCCTCGTAGAGGCTGTTTCTCATCAACCCCACGATGGACGGGACAGCGTCAGCTGGCACCGGTCTTCGTGGGGACAGACCGGAGCGATACAATTTGGTCGGAGGCCATGTTTCTGTACCGTCTGTATTGCCTGATGTGACATTAGGCATCATTCCTTAAGGCGAGCGACATGTTTGAAATGCAATAAATTCGTATTCTTTATTCAATATTCATGCAATGGAATGAATCTATTTTTGCGGTAGAAAAATGATTCAATCATGCGAATAGAGAAGGCAGTAAGCAACGTAAGGGAATTTTTAGTCTGGATTTACATCATGTCGGTTCTTGGCGGCCTTGTTTACGCCGCCCATATGGGACAGGAAACAAAATCACCGGGCGAGATCATATATGAGAAAACTACAGATAAACCGGCGATACGCCGATAACGAGTAAGTGCGCTGGTAACCCAATAATGCAAAATCGTGTAAATTTAAACCCTAAGTTTAAAATTACACGATTTTATATCCTATAAATAGTTTCAAGGCTTGTCAATATCAGACAAAAGCTTTAAATTTGCGTAATTTTAAATTCTGAGTTTAAAATTACACGCAATGAATTACATTCCGAGGCTTATAACACCCCACTTAGAGGAGGCGGTAAAATACTTTCCCGTAATAGTTGTAACGGGACCTCGTCAGGTAGGTAAATCCACCTTGTGCAGGCATGTGTTTTCAGATTATAGCATATATAATCTGGAGGATGCCGCTTTGCGTATGTCTGTGCGGGAAGACCCGAAAGAATTCTTAAATTGCTGTGGTGAACATGTCATTATTGATGAAGTGCAGCATGTTCCGGAACTGCTGTCATATATCCAGGTAATTGTCGATGAACATCGCGACAGACGGTTTGTGCTGACAGGGAGCAGTAATTTTGCGTTACTCGAGTCGATTAGTCAAAGCTTGGCCGGACGTTCAGCTGTGTTTACCTTGATGCCCTTTTCGCTCAAGGAGTTGGGAGAATATAAGCAAACCCAAACCGATGACATCCTGATAGGGGGATTCTATCCGGCTGTAAGGGCAAACGGCATTCCGTACGAGATGTTCTATTCCAACTATTACACACTGTATGTGGAGCGCGACGTGCGTCAGATCAAGGAGATTCTCAACTTGCCGGAATTCGAGAAATTCATGCGTTTGTTGGCGGGCCGTACGGGAAGTGAACTGAATGCCCTTTCATTAAGCAATGAGATAGGTGTCAGTTCCCCGACCATCAAAAAATGGTTCGGCCTCCTGCAGACCTCCTATATTGCCTATCCGTTATATCCCTACTATGCGAATATAGGGAAACGGCTGTCTAAACAGCCGAAAATATATTTCTACGACACCGGGTTGTTATGTTATCTGCTTGATATAGCGACGCCTCAGCAACTTGCGGTCCATCCGTTGCGTGGAGCCATATTTGAGAATATGGTTATCTCGGAGATGCTTAAGGATAGATATAATTCGGCCAAGCGGCCCAATCTGTCATTCTATCGAGAAAATGCGGGACGCGAGGTTGACGTGCTGCAGGAAGATGGACAGCACCTTTCGCTAACAGAAATAAAGTCCGCATCTACATTCAACAAGGACTTTACACGCAATATCAAGTATCTTAAGGGTTTGCTTGGAGATAAGGTGACGGATTCAAGGATTGTCTACGATGGTGATTTCATACCGCCGAATGTCTACAATTTCCGTCAGATATTTTAAAACATTATTCATAGGGAAGCCTCTGCGAGCGGAACTAAGACACATTATGTAAAATCAAATAAAAATATTAATTTTGGCAGTGAGGATTAAATGTAGCGATTAGATGCACTGACACAACGCTTTGACACAGACGCGCTGACAAAGATGCCATTGTCACTACGCTCTGACCGGCCACACATGCTAACTAGACACTAACCTAAACATAAATCAATAAACACAACTTTACAGATATGACAACAAGCAATCGGAACTCGCTATGGATCTGTCTCGGGATCTCTGCCGGAATCGGTATCATAATCGGCATCATTGGTCTGATCATGACATCCTCCTCTTCTTTCGGAAAATCCGGTAAGGCATTATCCCATGACAGCGATGACATCGAAATTGAGGAAGTGGGAAGCACACTGGATGAAATCTCCGGACAAGGTGTGGAGGTGGCAGAAGCTGTAGTCGAAGCTGTTCCCGCAGAGGCGATGGCAGGGGATACCGGTGGTGCTTTCTCCGCATCATTCCATGGCTCCATAGGCGGCGGACGCCTCCACTCGTTCGAGATTACCTACATTCCGGATTCCTACCCCAACGTGTCGGGCAGAGACTCCTGGAACGGTAGCACCTACCTAACCCTCGAGGGATATTACGACCCCGACTCGGGAAGTCTGACCCTGACTGAATCCAACGACGGAACTCAGACCGGCGACATATCCGGAACCCTCACCATAGACCGCTCCACGAGATCTGCCATCTACTCGGGACAATTCACCAACTACAAGAACCATACATATAACTTCCGGCTTACAGGTTCGGTAAGACAATAAGTCCTAATCGACCTGACGCGAAACAACAAATAACCAAATCAGAATAATTATGAATGATGACCTTTCAAAAGTAGGCACGGCTGTGGCTCAATCGCTGCTTAAGATTCTCTACTTCCTCTTCGTATGGCCCTTCACCGTATGGCTGAAATCCGTGACCCATATCGCCGATATGGAGCAGAACAAGTCGCTCAGCATGGCGAATATCCACAGCAATTGGCCCCTTTTTACCTTCTATAAACGCTTCTTCCTCGACTTTCTTCTCGACGCTATGAGCGTGCTCACATATTTCGTGGGTGTAATCGTGGCTTTCGTAGTGCTGATAATGGGCTTCAAAGTTGGCGCGGGCTATGCTTTCGGAGGTTTCCTCGTCACCTTGGTTGCCGCGTATTATCTGCCCGTGTCCTTCATGCTTATGCGCGATTTCATCCAGTTCTTCATAGTAGCTCCTCTCCGCAAGTTCGTGAGCTGGCTCACCAAACCGGCACAGTATATCGACGTCAATGCCGTGGTCAAAGACAGGGAGCTCAACAAATAATCTCCCCGCATACCTAATCATCAGAAGGTGTCCCGCTTTGGCAGGACACTTTTTTTATGCCGCAGGATTTTGAATCAGGCTTGCTCCTGTTAATCCTGTGCTACTGTCAAGAATAAACTGTAAGCACGATAGTGCGCTCGCCGCCGTAATCGCGGAACTCGCAGAGATAGATTCCTTGCCATGTTCCGAGATTCAGCCGGCCGTTGGTAATCGGAATTGTCAGCGAGACTCCCATCAGGGAGGATTTGGCGTGGGCCGGCATATCGTCCGCACCTTCCAACACATGATTGTAGTATGGCTCATTTTCCGGCACGATATGATCAAGAATCTTGTCCATATCAGTGCGCACATCCGGATCGGCATTTTCGTTGATTGTCAGACCGCAGGATGTATGCTTCACAAAAACATTCAGCAGTCCGGATTGGGGCAGCTGTCCGGGAAGCCTGCGGATTATCTCACCCGTTATCAGATGACATCCGCGCCTCATTGCCGGAAGTCGAAATTCTATCTGCTGTGTCATTTCGTCTGTTAAGTTAAAGTATTGCCATTGATTGCTCTACGGCAGTTCTGAAATCCGGAAAAATGTGAAAACATGAATAATATGTCTCATTGCTTAAGCAACCATCGTGGAATATCGACAATGGAAATACCTTCGTAATCGCTGTCCTCATGTCGTGTCCGGGCAAGAAGCATCTTAGGGTAAGCATCCCGGATCTGCAGAAGCGGTCCGACCTCGCGGCGGAATGTCCCATCGTCGGCAATATTGTCGCTGACCTGAATGTATATTTTCTCACTGCCCTTCATTGCAACAAAATCAATCTCCTTCTGATAAAGTTTCCCTACATACACTTCATAGCCTCGTCTTAACAGTTCTATGTAGACTATATTTTCAAGCATACGGCCCCAGTCCATATTGCGCTTGCCAAGCACTGCAAAACGGATTCCAGTATCAGCAAGGTAATATTTACTCAAAGATTGAAGATAAGTCTTCCCTTTCACGTCATATCGCCGAGCCTCATAGAACACAAATGCATGACAGAGATGTTCTACATAACTTCCAATTGTCTTATAATTAGTCTCGGTACCAGCCGCAACAAGGGCGTCGCTGATATTTCTTGACGAGGATATGTCGCTTACGTTATCCATCAAATATTCTGATACTTTCTTCAGAACTGAGGGATTTCCAAGTCGATATTTCTCGACAAGATCCCTTATCAGAATGGTATCGTATACTTCTCGGATATACTTTGCCTTATCGGAATCATTATTATATGGATAAGAACCGGATAAGCCGCCAAGACAGATATAACGATCGAAGTGCTCGTCAAAGTCCTTCTCAACCTCAAAATATGTGCAATATTCCTTGAAACTGAAAGGATAGACGTGTATCTCCATATATCTCCCTGTAAATAAGGTCGCAAGATCGCTGCTCAATAGAAAAGCATTAGAACCGGTAAGATACATATCATACTTTTCCTCAGAATGCAGACTATTGATTGTAATCTCAAAATTATCACACAGTTGCACTTCATCGATCATCAGATAATTGTTGACTCCTGCCTTATAATTAGCTTCGATGTAATCATTCAGGGCATGGTATTCCTTCAGGTGTTCAAACTTTATCTTTGTCAGATCTATGCTTATAATATTGGCTGACACATCCATATTAAGGATATGCTTAGAGAATGCACCCAGCAATTTAGATTTGCCGGAGCGTCGAATTCCCGTTATTATCTTGATGTCGGGAGTGCCTATAAAGTTCTCCAACTGTTGGAGGTACAGAGGCCTTTCTATAAGTTTCATCGGTGTGTGTTTCCCAAACTTTAAATTTTTTTTATTTTGGGAAACGATGTAAAGTTAATAATAATTCCCGAAATGACCATATTATGATTGGCGTAGAAGTGATCTGCGGGTTTGTCAGGGACGCTCGGGAGTCGTAGCTTCCGGGAAAACTTCCTCCCTGAGCCATTTGTCGAGTTCGGCGCTCCATTCCGGCACGATATGATCAAGAATCTTGTCCATATCAGTGCGCACATCCGGATCGGCATTTTCGTTGATTGTCAGACCGCAGGATGTATGCTTCACAAAAACATTCAGCAGTCCGGATTGAGGCAGCTGCCCGGACAGCCTGCGGGTTATCTCACCCGTTATCAGATGACATCCTCGCCTCATTGCCGGAAGTCGAAATTCTATCTGCTGTATCATATTGTCTATTAAGTTTCGCAAGATAAATCTTGCGAAGGTTTAAAAGTTAAGGAGTTTATTTCGCAAGGCAAGCTTGCGAGGTTTAGAGCAGTAGGAAAGAGAGGTCAACTCGCCGACGGACTTTGGGAGAAACCTTAGCCCGACGAGCTTCTATGAAGCTGCTTCTTTTCATCGCGGGTAAAATTTAAAATAGGAAATGAGCTTGTCAACACCATCCTGATGCTTGGTGGGATTCTTGGATTTGAGCTTTGCGATATTTTGTAGTTTCCATCTTACAGATGGATAGTTGCTCAAATCCCCGGCACAGCATTTATTCCAGTCAGGATTACCTTCTTCAAATGAAATCAGAAAAGCTTTATCATCTTCAGTCAACCCTTGATTTACCACTTCAATCAGATTTAATCTCGCTTTTTGATAATCATCATAATTGAATGGTTCCTCGGTCATTCCATCAAACTGATTGTCGAGAGCCTCCCTCTGGTCAATTGCATTTGGATTCAGGGATTCAACGATCGGCTTGTCGCTTCCAAGAAGACAGAGCATAAAACCATTCTTAACTTTACCGAAATCATCGGATGTCATACTTCTGCAATCGAACAGATCTCGTGGATGCTGACGGCTAAGGGCAGCTGCAATCTTTCCGCCATAGAGCTGACTCCATGACACGATATTGGCAAAGCAACTCATGCCAAATTCCTCTTTGGCTTTTTCGCAAAGCTGAATCTTCTCTACATCGCCTAAAATTCCTCTCTTGGTTCCGTTAACCTCTATTTTTATGGTTGTCCCATCTTTCGTACACAGCAATTTCCATACATCCTGCTTATGGATTACACGAATTCCGGGAACTGCTTTTTCTATTGCGGTTTTCAGCGCAGACAGATGCAAGTTGATGTTTGCAAGACTTGTCTTCCGGTCTTCCAGCGGTATGTAGGTCACATCAATGTCAACGGAATACCTCGGAAGGTTTCTGTGGAAGAGATTTATTGCTGTTCCACCATGCACGGCAAAATTCTTTATCTTAAACACGAGCGGCATCACTCTGATAAGCAGCGCTACCTGTTGGCGGTATATGTCATTCATAATCATTCAATTCTTTGGGGACAGTGATGCGATACTTGGAGATGTATGCACCATTGTCAACCAGCTGTAGTTTGGAAGTCGTAAGTCCGAATTTGTCGGTATCAAGCATATCAAACCAATAATGCCCGGCTTTCTCGGCCATATACAGAAATATTCGTTTTACGCGCTGGCTCGATGTGTTTTCAAGCGCGCTCTGTACTTTGTCAGGATCAAGTGATGTCAACTGCTCCATTACATAGAACAGATCCATGTAATTATAATAATCCGGCACGAGATGCAGACATTCCAGAAATGCTTGCTCCGGTGATGATAATATTAAGGAGAGTCCGTTTCTGTCAAGGAAGTGGGTTGCCGGATTTTTAAAGATGCCGGTATGAAAAGGCACTATCGTCATGTCATACTTTTCACTCCTGACCCAATCATCGACGCTGCCATTCTTAAAAGCGACCATGAGCCGAGGTTTACCCATTGGCACGTAATGATTGAATCCGAGAAGTTCAAGTGCAGAATGTGCTGCTATCCGCGCTTTGTTTCCTGTCTGATGATTGTAGCTGTAAACGGCAGCCAACGCAGAAAGATGATCATTCTTCCTATACATTACCCCACGTGACAACCCTTCGAGCCATCCGGAATCCCGGTATCGTTTTATGAGCTGAGCGGAGTATCCCTTTTCCCGAAGCCAAGCGGCAAACAGAAGTCCGCCGGGAACAGCATCGGCAAGAAGTTGGTTGATTTTTGAAGTTGATACTACACTCATAGTTGATTGCCGCTTTAAAATAACAACCACAAAGTTAATAAAAAGTTTGGACCGTCCAACAAATTAAAGTTCAATAATTTCACCTGTTTCTGCACCTGTAACATGTATGGACATATTGACGGCAGCATAAAACTGCTCCGGATTTGCGACTCCGGAAGTGTGAAATTTAGGGCTACAGTTGCTATTTCCGGGGCTGGTTCTTTTGTTGGCCGTGCGATTCGCGGTCTTTGAGGATAGCGGGCATGTTCTCTTTGGCCCAGCCTATCAGAGAATTGACATGCGGGAACAACGAGCGCGTCCGGTCAGTGATGCTGTACTCAACCCTCGGAGGCACCTCGGCATAAATAGTGCGTGTCACAAGACCATCTTCTTCAAGTGTGCGAAGTGTATTGGTGAGCATCTTCTGGGAGATGTCGGGGATCTCACGACGCAAGGCGTTGAAGCGCATGGTGGGCTGTAGGTTGAGCGTATAGAGAACGAGCAACGACCATTTGTCGCTGAAGCGCGAAAGAATATTGCGGATCGGGCAACTCGGAAACAGCTCTTCGTTCATATTGTATTTATAATGAATCTATAATGTGCTATATATTAAATCGGTGTACAAAGGTAACTAATATTCGTCAAGTTAGCAACAGTACATTCCGACTGCAGTTAAAATGTGTTAAAGCGGATTTTGCAAGCCATTGATAATCTATAATGGTAACCACAACGAAACTATCTGACATTCAGGTGCCTTCTTGATATTCCGTCTGTTCGGGTATTAAATTTGCATCAGAAAACAAAAAACGCTGAAAGATATGAAAAGTATAACTCTGGCAGCGGCAGCTTTGGCCCTGATATCACTCGCAAGTTGTTCTGCCTCAAAAACGAAGGATCAGACTATGGATAGCATGGAAACCGCAAAGGACACTGTTGTGCGTCCGGACAGCATCGACCTCGCCGCTACGCTCGGCGAAGAGAAAGCCACAGGCCGTGTCGAAGTATACGACATGGGAGATTTCAAACTCCACGTGTACTATACTCAGGATGTAATGAACGATGCGAGCTACATTGTGGAGGGCACGGATTCGGTAGTTACTTTGGAGCAACCCCTCTTCAAGGTAAACGTGAGCGAGTTCGACGCTTATCTCGACAAAGTGGGCATACCTGTTGCAAAACGGATCACGGACTATCATGTCGGAGGGACAGGCGCCCATGAGGTGCTGATGATGAAAGGGATGCCGGAATTTGTCAAAGGCCCGGTGTATGGCGGCATGATGAAGGGCTTTGAGCAGACATTCGGCGACAGTATGACCGACCTCCCTACAGGCAAAGAAGATGAAGTTGATTTCGGAACGACCCTGACATATGCCGGTGTACCGTTCGAGTTCCGTCACGGTGCGACTTCCGACTTCCCCGGAGCAAGCATCATCATCGGAGGCAAGGCGTATTACACGCACTGGACCCCTGCGAAGGCTCATATGAGTAATCTCCAGCTCTCCTCCCGTGCCGCGGTTGATGCTGAAATGGCCGAAGCCGTAAGCGAACTTAACTCCGGAGCCGTCCTGTTTATCGGCGGACATGGAGGCGCGACTCAGAAAGATTCCGTCGAGTTCAAGATCGAGTACCTGAAAACAATCAGGAATCTGCTGGGAAAAGCAAAGACCGCTGATGATTTCGTTGCAGAACTCTCAAAGGCTTATCCCGGACTCCCCGGTGCCGAGGGTCTGCCCCAACTTGCAGCCGCACTGTACAAATAACAACCTGCGACTAACACCTCCCCCAGTCCCTGACAAACCCGCGGAAAGTGATCTGCGGGTTTGTCAGGGACGCTCGGGAGTCGTAGCTTCCGGGAAAACTTCCTCCCTGAGCCATTTGTCGAGTTCGGCGCTCCATTCCGGCTTATAGGTGAAGGAATCGTTGAAGCTCCAGGCATGTGAGCCTCGCGGATAGACATGCAGCGTCGACATGACTCCCGCCTTGGTCAGAGCCTCGAAATAGCGCAGGGAGTTGGCAACAGGCACCAGATCGTCGTCGGCCGATACGGCGATAAAGGCTTTCGGCGTGTCCTTTGTCACCTGCAGTTCGTTGCTGAATTTCCGCGTCAGCTCCTCGCCGGGATTCTTTCCAAGCAATCCGAGGCGTGAGCCGTCGTGAGTCACTCCCGGGATCATTGAAATCACGGGATAAAGAAGCACCTGATAGGCAGGGCGCGTCTCGGGAGCGGAATAATGTGTCGCAAGGGTAGAGGCCAGATGGCCTCCGGCCGAGAATCCCATCACGCCGATCCTGTCGGGATTCAGTCCCCATTCGGCGGCGTGTGCCCGCATTATCCGCATGGCCTGTTCGGCATCCGACAACGGCACATCGTAGTGTCCCTGGTTGGGCATCCGGTAACGGAGCACGGCATAGGTTATGCCCCGGACATTGAGCCATTGCGCCAGCTGATGCCCTTCGTGCCATAAGGCTACGCCGTAATAACCGCCGCCAGGACATGAGATGAGCCCCGTGCCGTTGGGCTTATCGGCGCAGTAGACGTAGAGCTCCGGTCGGGCGATATTTACTTCCATCACGCCCTCCTGATGTTCGTCCGATGCGGTGAAGCCGTTGCTGTTGGGCGCTCCATCCGGCCATAGCGGAATCACAATCGGGTCCTTGGCCATAGCCGCAATCATGCACGATACAAAAACAGCGAGCGTAACAACCGCCCTGCGGCAAATCCAGTTCCTTTTCATACCCCAATTAATTTAGTTTTACTTTAAGATTTTTCATGGGACCTCTTTTTTACTCTTTGCAGTTTCTTCCCTTTGCTGTCGTATGTGTATGGAGATTCCGGCAATTCAGGCAGCAATTTATTCCAGTTCTCGCCGAGTCCGATGACTCGCAAAAGTCTCATCAGAGTGCGGAATGAGATGTCGGTCATCTTACCCGACTCGAATTTATACAGAGTGGTCATGCCGATGGCGGCTGCTTCCGCTACTTCCTTGCGTGTCATCCGCATACGCATCCGATAATCCCGGAACCTTAATCCGAGATTCCGTATTACATCGGGTGTGGCCAAGGACTTGTATGTAAATATCATTTAAATGATATTTATATTCAATATTGCGGGATAACATTCACTATAATGATGCTTACAAAATTATATAAATAATCCCGATCAGCCAAATCATTTTCAAGAAAATAACTACCGAATTTGCAGAGGGATACCACTTGTCTTTTGCCACGTTACGATATTTTACTAATTTTGTAAGTTTCCGCGATAGCCCTAAACATTCGCAAGCTTGTCTTGCGGAATAAACCCTTAAACATAAAAACCTTCGCAAGCTTGTCCTGCGAAAATGATATAATTGAAATCATGAAAAAACATATCCTGTCAACTATCGCTTTGCTGACGGCTTTGGTAATGAATGCCAGCCGGCCGGTGTATGAAAATCAAGATCTCACGGCAACGGTAATCGAGCCGGGTGTTACCGTCCTCGAGACTACCGACAAGACAACGATGTACCTTGTCGAAGGCGATAGCCTGGCGCTGCTGATCGACACCGGCACAGCCGTAAAAGATCTTGATAAGGTCGTGGCACGCCTTACCGACAAACCGGTCGAGGTCGTCGCAACGCATGCACACTATGATCATGTCGGCAATATCAGATACTTTGACGAGATATATCTGCATCCGGCCGACCTGACGCTCGACACCCCCTCGCTCCATGAGTATCGCGGCACGATAAAGCCGGTAACCGAAGGGGACAGGTTTGATCTCGGCGGTCGGTGTCTTGAGGTGGTGCATACTCCCGGGCATACTCCCGGCTCAATCGTTCTGGCCGATTATGATAACAGGATGGCCTTTACGGGCGATGCTTTCGGATCGGGTCAACTGTGGATGCAGCTACAGCCTCAGGTCAGCTTTGCGACTCTCATCGAGAGCTGCGGCAAAATGATTGAGATCATGGCCGGGCGCGGTGTCGACAAGCTTTATGTGGGCCATTATCCCTATCTTAAAAAGCCGCTGGGAATAGACTACATGACAGATGTCGATATTGCCGCACGTATGATCGATCAGGGTGATGTGTCATCGGCAACAGCGTTCGGCGATAACGCCCGGCTGCTGCGCAACGGTTCGGCCGAGATTGTTTTTCTCCCCGAAGTCGCTGGCCGGAAGACCATGAAGCCCCGCAAGGTTCTGCTGAAACTTGACGACGTCCATTATGGTGAAGGTACGGATACTGTGCCTCCGCGGTGGAACAGACTGCGCGATTATCTCAAACGTGAAGGCTTGAGAGCCAATCTTGGCATTATCGGATTTTCACTCGATGCTGACCGCCCCGATTATATCAAATGGCTTAAAGAGACAGCGGCAATCGACGGTATTGAATTTTGGAATCACGGCTATCACAACCGTATGGGCCTCGACGAGCCAGGCGAGTTTGTGGGCAGCTATGAGTCGCAGTACCGTGCACTGCATCTGACCGACTCGCTTGCAAAAGCCAAGGCCGGTATAACCCTGCACGCATGGGGGCCGCACTGGACTGACTGCAATATCGATACAGATCGCGCTCTTGCGACTGTACCGTCGCTCGAAATGGTATTCGGGCATCAGACGCTCCCCGAATTCAAGTTTTTTAAAGGCAAAGTGCTGCAGCCCCGTCTGCAGATGGAATATCCCTATCACAATCCCGTATATGCAGAGTTTCTGGTCAACTATCTGGGTCGCTGGCGCAATGACGAGGTGTTCTATCTGCAGGGACACCCCAATTCGTGGGATGATGCACGCTGGCATGAGTTCGAGCAGATAATCGACCGTCTCAGGGCCGACGGAGTCGAGTTTATCAATATCTCGCAGTTCGTGGCAATGTAGCCTGATGCGACCCTGGGAAACAAAAAGTCCAAAGCCGGGGGTAAAGCTCCGCATGGTACCATAATTATAAACTATTGCTGTCCGATAAAATTTGAAAACAACAAAAAGATGAGGCTCGGCTGCTGATTATTCGGCAGTCGAGTCTGTTTTTCTGGTTTCCAAGCCCCCTTAGTCAAAAAGTGATGGCTCGGAAAGTTGCCCGGAGGCTTTTGACAGCATGATCTCCCAGTCTTTTTCCGGGTTGTTGAACAAGCTGTAGAAATCAACATAGTACATAAGGGTAATCCGTACCATTGTAGCCAGTCCCGAGAAACTCCATTTCCGTTTCAATCCCTTCTGCATGACCATCAGCAGCAGGTTTGCGATCAGGGTCACCCATATCTGGATCTTGATGGCGTTGGC
>JAQXIE010000076.1 GCA_029007645.1 Bacteroidales bacterium | reverse complement strand
CTGATAAGTTTCGACGCTACTTTCGGCCTGCTCAACATGAACCGAAGCCCCTCCATCACCTATCGCGAAAACCGTCTGGCTCTCAGCTTAGGATACTATTTCTGATTTATTCAATTTTCGCGAATGCGACAATTGAATAATAAATCCAACATCATGAAATACAAAACTTTATTATTAGCACTGTTATCCTTGACAACTATAGTAATGCAGCCTTCCGCGCAGGATCTGCCCGAAAATACAGAGCTCATATTTCCGGCTGAGATGGTTGGACCTTCGGCAAGCAACACAGGAGAGGTTCATCTGTCGGTGCTGAAATTCAGCGGAAACTCCATGATAACCAATTTCTGCTTTTCGCCCGGAAGCCGCAACTATTGGCACTCCCACCCTAATGCCGAACAGACATTGCTCGTGCTCGACGGCGAGGGCTTCTATCAGGAAGAAGGTCTGGAAAAGCAAGTCATTAAGAAAGGTGACGTTATCGTCACCAAGGCCAATGTATGCCACTGGAACGGTGCCACTCCGGACAAACCGTTGATATGCATGACAGTCACCGACCGCTCCGACGACCGCCACGTAATACAGGTGCGCCCGGTGACCGATGAGGAATACGGAACAGCCGGCGGGACGTTGCCAGAACCCGCAGATGGCGATGCAATGTGCACGAAATTGCCAATGATGTCCGACGGTATAACCCGTCTGTCCAAAATCGAGGTCAATCCGGAGTATCTTGAAGAATACCTGAAGTTTGCCACTGAGGTCGGAGAAGTATCGCTGCGCACCGAACCAGGAGTGCTGACCATGTATGCCATGCAGGAAAAGGATAATCCCTGTAATATCACGATTCTCGAAACGTATACCTCGCAGGCGGCCTACCGCTCGCACATTGCGTCGACGCATTTCCAGAAATACAAACAGGGAACACTCCACATGGTTAAAAATCTGCAACTCCTTGACCAGAACGAACTCAACCCCGCCAACAAACTCTTCAATATAATACAGTAGGCGAATTGCAACAATGCCAGCAAGTTACGGACAAGTTCTGCATAATACTCACGACTACAACTTCGCACGAAGCAGGTCGGCCAGGACGGGTACGTGGCTGTGGGCGACGTCGCGGGCGCCGGTCAGGAGCACTATATCGTGGTGGGGTTTAAGCTCGGCGATGAGTTGTGACAGATGCGGATTCGACTCGAGTTCGGCCCGATATTTCTCCCTGAATTCATCCCGGCGGGTCTGGCGGTCGGCGTGATACCATTCTCTTAACGCCGTCGACGGAGTTATGTCCTTTGCCCACAGGTCATAATGAAATTTCGCCTTCGACTCGCCCCTGGGCCAAAGGCGATCAACAAACACTCGGAATCCCCCGGTCGTACCTCCCGGGTCATCGTAAACGCGCTCAACTCTCAATGTCGGATCATTCATCGTACTAATTCTTATATAAGATTCGCAAGACAAGCTTGCGAGGTTTAGAAGTTTATTTCGCAAGTCAAGCTTGCGAAGGTTTAGGTGTTTATTTCGCAAGTCAAGCTTGCGAGGTTTAGGACTGTAAGCTTCACCCGGATGGCTAAAACTTTAAACCCTTAAACCTTTAAACCTCACTTTTCGCGAATGCGAAAAGTGAATTAGAGAAGCGTGTCGGCAACAGCCACATCCGCCTCCTTTCAATATAACAAAGCTCCGCTTTTGCCGTTCAGTTCCGTACCTTGAAATCTTTATAGCTCCGCGTCTACAGGTTGACGACGTGGACGTCGTTATCCCAGTCAGCTATGGAGTGGCGGTGTCCACACCGCCTTCATGTGCTCCATGAAAATATCATAACAGTATCTTGCCATAAGACGATTTCACAATAGTGTAATAAATCTGAAATTATTATGAAATAATCCGACCGTAATTTTGCTCTCGGAAATGATAATGAAGATTTATATGAATTTGAAAAGACTAACGTCAAGTCTTGTTTTTGCGATCCTCGTAACATTTTGCCCCACTCTTGAAGCCGGGGTGATAAGAGGAAGGATTTATGACGCGGGTACAGACGAACCCCTTATCGGAGCGTCGATAATGGCAAATCCGGTCGACAAGGGCGCCGCAACGGATATCGACGGCAATTACTCCATTCAGCTTCCTGCCGGCAATTATAAGTTTACCGTAAGATATATCGGTTACAGCGACACCGTGATCAGCCGACAGATTCCGGCAGGCAGTGAAATCCTTGCATTAGACATCCCGATGAGCCCGGATGCCACATCTCTTGCCGAGGTAACGGTTACCGCAATCGCCAGAAAGGATACCGAATCGGCAATGATCGAGGAGGAAAAACAGAGTGATGTGGTCCAGACCGGAGTGTCGGCCCAACAGATAGCCAAGACCCAGGACAAAGACGCCTCCGAGGTAATCAGGCGTGTGCCGGGAATCTCGATCATCGACGATAAATTCGTGATGGTGCGCGGTCTGTCGCAGCGATATAATAATGTGTGGCTCAACGGTAGTGCAGTGCCCAGTTCGGAAGCGGATTCGCGCGCTTTCTCATTCGACATCATACCGAGCTCACAACTCGACAACATCGTGATTGTCAAAAGTCCCGCGCCCGAATATCCGTCGGATTTCACCGGTGGATTCGTAATGATCAAAACGAAATATCAGCCCACTCATTCCGGGTTTGACATCTCCATGGGTACGTCAATAAACGACATGACCCATTTCCGCGACTTCAAGTATTACAAAGGGGGCGGCAGATATTACCACGGACAATTCGGATCTCCTTTGGTGACATATCCGGGCTATTCCAACAGGATAGACGTTTTAGGAAACGGTTTCAGCAACGACTGGAAAACTTATACCCGCAAGCCCATAGGAGATCTTAAACTCAACGCAAGCTATAACGACAGCTGGCGCTTCGAGTCGGCCGGTACGCTCGGGCTTTTGGCAAGTCTCAATTTCTCGGACTCGTACCGAACATTGACCGATATGGAGAACTCGCTATACGGGCCATACGATGTGACCAACAACAGTCCGGTGTACCTCCGTGAGGCGACCGACAACCAGTATACACGTGATACAAAAATAGGCGGGATGCTAAACCTCTCGTTTCTCCCTCAGAACAATGCCCACAGGTATGAGTGGAAGACCATCTATAACCGAATCGTCAAAAACAGATATTCCGACAGAACCGGTTTCAACGCCCAGCCCGATAACATCGAGGAGATGGAATATTACTATTCGACACGAAATACTCTCAATACCCAGTTTACCGGACGCCATGAATTCAGCGGGGCATCACTGCTGGACTGGAGTGCCGGTTATGCCTATTCTGACCGCGATATGCCCGACCGTCGTCTGATACAGCTTACCGACCGCACCGACAACCGAATGGGCATCTATCGCATAAGCAGGGAATTTACACGGCTGCGGGAACACACCGCATCGCTCAACGCCAACTATCGCCATGAGTTCACGTTCGGTGAAATCACGCCTGTTGTGAAGGCAGGCATTTATGGAGAATATCGTCACCGCAACTATGACGTGAGGGAGTTTCAGTATGGCTGGCAGCCGGACAACAACCTACCGGCAGGATTCATGTTCAATCCCGATGTACAGACTGAAGTGCTGACCCCTGCAAACTATGGTCCCGACAAACTCTACCTCTATGAAAATGTCAATTTCCTCAACAGCTACAAAGCGAGCAGCAGTCAGATTTCAGGATACGTCGGCATAAACATTCCCTGGAAGGGGTTGACCGTTTATGGCGGCGTCAGATATGAATATGTTGATCAGCTGCTGAGGATGAACACGCGCCAGTCGGAGCTGAGCCTTCAGGACACCCACTACTATTATAACGATTTCTTTCCCTCGGTCAACGTCAGCTATCGTTTCAACGAACATCATCAGCTCCGTGCGGCCTACGGACGCACCACGAACCGGCCAGAGTTCCGCGAGCTTGCTCCGACGGTATATTACGATTTCGACCTCGGCAGCAGCGTCATGGGCAACTATGACCTGAAAGCCGCTTACATCCAGAATGTGGACCTACGCTATGAATGGTATCCGTCAAAAGGGGAGATAGTTTCAATCGCGCTCTTTTACAAGAAATTCAAGAATCCCATAGAATGGACTTATACCGTGGCCGGTGGCACTGACCTCATCTATTCCTACATCAATGCCAAGGGTGCCGACAATTACGGGATAGAGATAGATATCCGCAAGAACCTCGGTTTTATCGGTCTTAAGGATTTCAGCCTGTCATTCAACGGCTCTCTGATCAAAAGCAAGGTCATATTCGACGGGGGCAACAACATCGATCGTCCCATGCAGGGCCAGTCGCCTTACCTCATCAACACGGGACTGTTTTATAACCACGACGGATGGTCGGTAGCCATTCTCTACAACCGCATCGGCAAACGCATAGTCGGTGTCGGAAACAAATACGGCACAGGCGCCGACGGAAATGCCAGAAACATCCCCAACTCATACGAGATGCCACGCAACTCGCTCGATCTGTCGTTCGGCAAGAAGTTCGGACATTGGGAGGTGAAAGCCTCAGTGCGCGATGTTCTCGCCGAACGATATCTCTTCAAACAGATCGAGGAGGTGATAGTGGCTGGACAAAACAAGCATATCGAAGAGACGACCCGCAGCTATAAACCGGGACGAAATTACAATCTATCAATAGCATACAGTTTCTAAAATTCAATTTCCACATTCGCGAAATTGAGGTTTAAAAGTTTAATGGTTTAAAAGTTTAACCAACAACACTTCAATGCAAAAAACAACAAAACTCAGTGGCCGTCGCTTCATGACGGCGATGGCTTGTGCCCTGTGCCTTATGGCCGCAAGCTGTTCCTCCAGCGAGGATGAACCCAAACCTCAGGAAAACGATCCTGAAGTAACCTATAAGGGCAATGTGGCATACAGCGACGGCCTTGTATTCAACGGCAACGAGCTGGGCAACGGCACCCAGAACTTCCATCTCACCGGAGATGTTACCCTTGAAAAAGGAACATATCTTCTCAAAGGGTGGGTATATGTGGACGAAGGCGCGACACTCCGTATCCCCGCCGGAACGGTTATCAAAGGTGATAAAGAGACAATGGCGGCACTTATCGTTGAGCCCGGCGGCTACTGCGAGATGAAGGGAACAGCGCAGGAACCGATCGTAATGACATCGGCACAGGTTCCCGGTCAGCGTCGTCCCGGCGACTGGGGCGGTCTCATAATCTGCGGCAAAGGCCTCAACAATCAGGGTACACAGCAGATCGAGGGTGGTCCGACCACAATCCACGGAGGTAACAGCAAAGCCGACAATTCCGGTATCTACAGCTATATCCGTGTGGAGTTCGCCGGCTATCCCT
This sequence comes from Bacteroidales bacterium, assembly GCA_029007645.1. Lineage (GTDB taxonomy): Bacteria > Bacteroidota > Bacteroidia > Bacteroidales > Muribaculaceae > Lepagella. The sequence continues at coordinate 1,573 of JAQXIE010000076.1, read as the reverse complement.
TCGATACCGACAAGGAGATAAACGGCGTGACCTTCGGCTCAGTCGGCAGCGGCACACAAATCGACCACATTCAGGTGTCGTATTCCAACGACGACTCCTTCGAGTGGTTTGGCGGCTCGGCCAACTGTTCCTATCTCATCGCTTACAAAGGATGGGATGATGATTTCGACACCGACAACGGTTTCGACGGCGAGGTAAGCTACTGTCTCTCCGTACGCGACCCGCGCATTGCCGACACGTCGCAGTCAAACGGCTTCGAAAGCGACAACAATGCCAGCGGCGCCGAGACCACACCTTTCACATCGGCCAAGTTCCGCAACATCACACTTGTCGGTCCGAATACCGCAAAAAACGCCGGATTTGTGAACAGCAGCGACTATATCACCGCCGGCGATATGTTCCCCGACAATGGTTCCAAGCTGGGCCGTTTCCAGTCGGCATTCCAGATTCGCCGCAGCAGCAAACTCAACGTATCCAACGCCCTTGCCATCGGTTGGCCTGTAGGTCTCATTATTGACGGCGAGAAAGGTCAGACCGTTTCATATGCCAAAGAAGGTGCATTCAAGCTTGAAAATATCGTCTTTGCCGGAATGGACGCCATCGGCACCGACAAGAACAAGGAATACAGCGACTACTTCTTTGATTATCTCACGGGTACAGAGGACCGCACAAAGGATTCGTTCTCACATACATTCTTCCTGAGCGGTGCCGGCAACCGGATCATGGAGGAATCCGCGCTCAACCTTACGGATCCCCTTATGACGGGCCAGAATTTCTGCCCCGCGTCTGAAATAAGCGACGGCAAAGGAGGCTACATCGGAGCCTTCCGCGATGCATCCGACAACTGGATGCGCGGCTGGACCAATTTCGATCCGCAAAACACCGTGTACTGATATTCATCATTGCACAATTCCAACAGAGGGTGACGGAACAAAATCCTGTCACCCTCTGTCATTATGAAATTATCGCAGTTATGTCAAATTTCGGATGATTTTGGGGAAATAATGTACAATTTGCCGAGTTTATTAAACAAAATAGGCTTATGAAGAGATTGATAATTATCCTGATTATGATGCTGACGGCTATGACTGTCGTTAAAGCACAGATAGTTCGTACCGACAGAGGCTTGATCCGCTGGGGTGTCAAGGCATCTGTTGATCTGAATCTCGCGACGAAATGGCATCCGGATGCCGAAAACGTCAAAATGTATAAGCCGGGTGCCGGATTCCAGATCGGGGGTGCCGGCAACTTCTCCCTGGGCAAAAATTTCTTCCTCGAGCCCGGTGTCTTGCTTTTTTCGACCAATATCGTTACGATGACATATATCTGGAATATAATAGCAAGAAGATTAATCCCACGATTACCAAGTTCGGTATCCGGATCCCTATAAACATTGGTTATGCTATTCCTATCCGTGAAGCGGAATTGTGGATCTATACCGGTCCGGAACTTAGCTGGGCCATTATCGACAAGGTCCATTGTTCCACTCCAATCGAGGATGCCAAAATCGAAGATTTCTTAACCAGACCAAAAAATTTCGATTTCGGATGGAAAGTCGGCTTAGGTCTTCCGA
>JAQXIE010000075.1 GCA_029007645.1 Bacteroidales bacterium | reverse complement strand
CGCAGCATATTCCGTATCCGTGAGCGCAATGCCAAGATCAAGGTGGGAAGCGCCGAGCGTCCCGATTCATGCCGTGGAGGCGACTACAGTCTGGTGCATTGCTCGGAGGTGGGTGTATGGAAAGCGACACCGGGCAAGACGCCGGAACAGATGGTCCGTTCGGCCTGTTCGGGGGTGCTGTTGCGGCCGTTGACAATGATCGTGTTCGAATCGACGGCCAACGGAACGGGCAATTACTTCCATCGCGAATACGAGGCGGCACGGCGGGGCGAGTCGCAGTTCAAGGCCCTGTTCGTGCCATGGTATGAGATCGATCAGTATTCGTTGCCGCTCGATGATGCCGGACAGTTCGCCAGGGAATTGTGGGAAGGACGCGAATCGGAAGCTGCTGTGAGCGACCGGCGCCAGCCCGGCAGCTATCTGTGGTGGCTGTGGCAGCGGGGAGCCACGCTTGAGGCCATAAACTGGTATGTGTCGGAACGCTCCAAATATGGCGACCATGGTCTGATGGCCGCCGAATATCCGTCGGACGATGTGGAGGCATTCGTGCATTCGGGTGCGAGGGTATTCGACAAGTATGCCGTCGAGCGACTGCGCCCGGGTTGTTCGGAAGTGGCCGAACATGGGGAGATCGACATTCCGGCAGAAGGGGGAGTGCCCTTTGATTTCGGGCATTCCAACGATGCGGAACAGCGCGAGGCTCTGAAACGGGTGGCATTCATGCCCTCGGCAGGGGGCGGCTGGCAGGTGTGGCGTCATCCCGAGGTGTACCGGGGTACGGGAATCCACGGTTACAGCAACCGTTATCTGGTGACTGTGGATGTGGGAGGCCGGTCGCTCAAGAGCGACTGGAGCGTGATTGTGGTGTTCGACCGGCTCGCGATGGCAGAGGGAGGACCACCCGAGGTCGTGGCCCAGTGGCGTGGTCATACCGACTTCGACATCCTGGCCTGGCGCGCCGCCATGGCTGCGAAGTATTACGAAAACGCGCTCCTGGTGATAGAGAGCAATACGCTTGAGACGCGTGACCCCGACCGCTGGGTCGACGGCGACCAGTCGAATTTCCTGCTCACCCGGTTGCGCGAGGTTTACGACAACCTTTATGCGCGCCGCCGGAGCGAGATGGAGATCCGGCAGGGGCTGCCCACACGCTACGGATTCCATACCAACACGGCGACCAAGCCGATGATCATCGCCACGCTGGTGCGCGTGATCCGCGAGAACCTGTATGTGGAGCGTGATCCGCAGTGCCTCGACGAGTACCTTGCCTACGAGCGTCGACAGAACGGCAGCTATGGCGCCATAGTCGGCTGTCACGACGACCTGCTGATGACCCGCGCCATCGGCCTCCACATCTGTTTCTACGAGATGGATTTGCCGCGCCGTCGCGACCCCTCGCAGTATTTTCACCGGCACCGCCCTGCGGGCTACTCAACTTTCTGACCCTCGCCCGCTCCGACGAGCCTTGCCCCCAACATCAGACCATTTTGCGGACGTCCGCAAAATGGTCAGCCTCGGAAAAGATGTTGAAAGTCAGATGGATGATGTCATGCTGACCGCTATGCATGCTATCTTATTGCGCAAAACGGCGACCCTCGCAAATCAGAAATTTCTCTCAACGATAGCTATCAAGGCCAAAGACCTTGCCACCGAAATGACTTCTGTTAACGTTCAGCAGAAAGACCTGCACGGTCAGGTCGGCATTGAACGTGAGCACATCGACAACAATAGCGCAGTCCGAAATATGTTGCTGGACCGCGGTTTCCGCCCGGAAGCACTGCCACCTGCAGAAGACGTGAAGAAAGTGGAGCGCCGTTTAAAATCCGACGTGAAGAAAATTCTCCCCCAAAAAAAGAAATAAAAGGGTAAGGGAGCTAATGAAATTGATATAGTCGGTATCAAGGTCGATGAAAAGAGAGCTATGGTCACCGAAGTTAAACGCAAGCGATGCAACTACGGCCATATGGCTTGAAGTCTGATATTTTACGGAAATTTCAATAGATTTTATAGTAAACTGCCGCGTTTTGTCAGCTTGCTATTATATCTTTGCGATTAGAAAACTGAATCAGCTATGAAGCAGAGCACATTATTCAGACGATATATATGGCTCGTCGACCTCATCTATAGAAATGACGGCATAACCCGCGATGAAATAAATCGTTGCTGGAGTCGGTCTCGTCTCAATGATAGCAAGGAGGATGAAATACCTGAGCGCACTTTTCATCGACATAAGGACGCTATAAAGGAATTGTTTAAAGTTGAAATACTCTGCGACCGCCATGGTGAAAATACCTACCATATAGCCGATAGAGAAGCATTGAAACAAGATGGCTCGATGGAATGGTTGCTGAATACTTTTGCAGTTAACAATCTGCTGTCGGAGTGTGAGGATTTGAAACATCGTATTTTGTTTGAGCCAATCCCAGATGGACAACAGCACATCAGCTCTATTATTGAAGCGATGCGAGATGGCAAAGTCTTGAATATATCATATCAAAGTTTCAGAATGGATGCGCCTGCTCCTCATGAGGTTGAGCCATACTGTCTGAAAATTTACAAGCAGAGATGGTATCTTTTGGGAAGACGGACTGATCGTGATGTCATGCGGATTTTTGCCCTTGACCGAATCAAGAGCCTTGAGCAGACGAGCAAAACATTTATGTTGCCTGATTCGTTCGATGCAGAGAAATATTTTGAGAATACTATCGGTATAATCGTCGAGGATAATTGCCCACCTCAAACTATTGCGATATATGCTGTCAATGGCCAACAGAATTACATTCGCTCTCTGCCACTGCATCCAACGCAAAAGGAATATGAAACCGGATCGAATGGTGCAAAATTCAGTATCTTTGCTCAGCCGAACTATGATCTGATTCAGGAGTTGCTGAAATATGGCGAAGATATCACTGTCTTGAGTCCCATATGGTTCAGAGACAAGTTTCGTGAAATAGCAAATAAAATGAGTCACAATTATAGTGAAGAATAACATGGCAGGAAGAATTACACCTGAGAGAATCACCGAGCTGTCAATGTGTGAAGTGTTTGTATTTGGCAGCAACCTTGAAGGACACCATCATGGCGGAGCTGCTCGCATGGCGTACGACCGCTTTGGAGCAGAATGGGGCGTAGGTGTCGGTCCGACGGGTAAATGCTACGCAATCCCCACAATGCACGGTGGGGTCGAAGAAATAAAGCCTTATGTGGATAATTTTGTAGAATACGTCAAGAATCATCCGAATAACCGATTCCTCGTAACGCGTATCGGTTGCGGAATAGCTGGCTTCAAGGACGAGGAGATAGCACCCTTGTTCAAGGAACTCAAAGATACTCCGAATGTATGTCTGCCTGAAGAATGGCTTTTAATTCTGGGTGAAGATGAAATGCTTGATGTATATTGCACTGGTATTATCCCTGAAAAGTCTAAAGTCGAGATTCCAGACGCAATTACAGAGAAAGATCTGAAACGACTTTGCAATAAATACAAGTATGTGATAGGGGCAAGGATTATATCGGCTCCCAAACCAGATATCCGCATACGCTATGTGGTTGACCGAGATAGGTTTGGATATGCCAAATTCGGAGATTTCTTTTTCTTTGGCGATTATCTGTATGTGTGGACATGCAACAAGGAATTTGCCGATGACCACAATCAGGTTATAGTTGAAGACTTCTTTGGTGATGAATGTAAAGGGCGAGGCTATTGTCACCGGGCAATATTCGCTGGAGTCGAAACTCCTTATCGCGATTCAAACGGTGATAGAATCTATACGGGCGATGTTCTTGACCTGCATGGCGAATACATCGACAGACCGTTGGCACTTGGAACACTTGGAGAAAATTCTAAAGAATGGAAAGCTGAATATGCATTTGTCCTTGATAATCACTGTATCATACCCGAGATGTGCAAATCCTTGACTCGCGTAGGGACAGTGTTCTATCAGTTAGACTGGAATGAAGAGCCGCATACAATTGCGGAACTCTGTTATAGATTTCAACCTTGGCGACCTGATGGCATAAAAAATGAGGACCGCATAATTATGGCCAAATATACTCCTAATTTCTACAAGGAAATCTGGAAATACCATGCCAACGAAATCCTTGGAGTAGAATTTAATTGGAGAAATAACCTGATACCAAAATCATAATTTCTCCCCTCTCAGACCGAATAAATTACCTCGACAATACACCCCGGCGTGTTCCTTTTTAAGGAACGATGCCTTAGATTTGCGAAAAGAGTATGTGTGATGCTGTCAGCGACGGGTGGCGTAGATCATGAAGGTGACGGCGACGATGGCGATGGATATGCCGGCGATGATTCCGGGTGTCAGAGGCTCGCCGAAGGCGACGGCGCCCACGAGAATGGCGGTGATAGGCTCGAACACTTCCAATATGGAGGCCTTGGTGGCTCCGATATTTCTGGTAGCCACGGCCAGTGTGGCGGTAGATACGATGGTAGGCAGAACGGCCAGTCCTGTCAGGCTGAGTATGGCACGGGTATTGTCTAAATGAGCCGTCAGCGAGTTGCCGGACCAGCCCGCTATTCCAAGGAATACGAATGCTCCGACCGTCAGGACGTAAAACGTGAGCAGCGTGTCGGAAATGTCGGCTATCCGTTTGTTGTGGTTGATTATCACCATGAACAGGGCGTATGCCAGAGCTGAAGCGATGGAGAGCCAGACGCCCCGGGCGTCGATGGATCCGCCGTCGTCACCTCCGGTCATGATCACCACTCCGACGAAGGTGGCCACTATGGCCAGCCACACCGGCCAGGAGGGCGTCTTACCAAGGAAAACCATGATTATGGCCACGAACACGGGGGCGAGGAACACCAAGGTGGTGGCCAGCCCCGATGCGACATATCGGTATGCCAGGAACAGGAAGAGGCTGCTCGATGTGTACAGCAGTCCCGTTATGAGAAGTATGCCGAGTTGCCGGAGGTCGACCCTGAACGACTGACGGCGCAGCAACAGCCAGCCGCCAAGCAGCACCATCGCGATGGAGTAGCGGAAAAACAACACGGACTGCACTGCCGCACCGGCCATAAGCAGCGGCATGGCGAACAGCGGGTTGAGACCGTAGGTCACACCCGTGATGATACCCGCCGGGTATCCTATCAGCGCCTGTTTGCTAAGTTTCATAGGTTGTCTAAACGATTAAGCCTAATTCAACCAACGAACAGCCCCGCCCACTTATTACACGAAAAAGCAGGGGACTGTGCCGGAAAGCACAGCCCCCTGCGGTATAGGGAATGTCGGGGATTATTTCACCAGAGCCTTGCGTGAGCCGCAGGCATCTACGACGATGTAGATGCCGGGCACGATATCGCGGGTGGCGACGCTGATGCCCTGCAGGTTGTAGACCTTGGCGTTGTCAAGGTCATCGACGTCCACAACATCGATGCCGCTGTGGGACACTGAGACCTTGACCTCGTCGCTGACGCGTGCGGCTCCGTGGTTGTAGACGGGTGCTACGGCGTAACTGAACTCGTAGCTGCCGTCCTCGGCGTCAGCCGCAAGGGGCGTGTCGGTATAGGCGGTGCCGGTCACGGCCTCGGTCGTGATCTGCTTGCCGTCGCGGAAGATATGGTAACCGGTCACGGCCAGATCCGACGGAATCTCGGGAGCGGCCTCGTAGGTGACGTCGTCAACCAATAGGGCCAGGGTGTCTTCGCTGTCGTGATGGATGGCGAAATATTTCGCACCCTCAGGCAGAGGGGCCTTAAACTCGGTCCAGATCTCGGGCACCTCGCCACTGGCGGGATAGTTCTGCACCTCGACGGTCTGCGTGAAGCAGTCGTAGGTATTGCCGGTGACTGAGTAAAGCACCTGGAACGACTCCGGCCATGTTATCATCATGCTCTTTGCCCAGAAGGATATGGTCTGCGCGTTGCCCGACAGTTCGGGCGATATCAGCCAGTTGTCGTTTTGGGCTCTCTGGGCGCTGGGTGCCATCATGAACGAGTCGCCGCTATGGGTCTCGGCATCCGGCAGATTCTGTTCGGGAATCTCGGCCAGCCTCGTGTTGAACAGCTGGAAGGCCATGGGCTGAGTTTGGTAGGGATTATATAGTTCGCGGAAGATGTTGTAAGTATTCTGCTTGTCGCCGTCGTAGACGGTCCATGCACCGGCACCGGTGATGGACATCGGAGTGTAGTCTTCGCTCTCGAAGTCCTCGGTCACCGTCTTCGGGCCGGGCAGGTTGTCGAGAGCAGGGGCAGACCATGTCAGGCTGACGGTCTCGTCGGCGTTAGCCTTGGCGGCAAGGTCGGTTACGATGGGGAATTCGTTGAACTTCACAGTCACGGTGGCCAGCTGCGAGTCGTTGTCGGCAACTGCGTCACCCTCGGCAATCACCTTGGCTGACACCTCGATCTCATCTGTGGCGTTCAGACCTACGGACAGCTCGGCCGAAACCGATGCGAAGCCGTTGGAGGCTATGGCCGAAAGCGTGTTCTCGGCCACTTTTTCGCCGTTGATGCTCCATTCCACCACTGCCCGGGGGATGTCGGCCGTACCGGTGTTTTCTACTCGTGCGGAGACGGGCAGTTTATCGCCGGCCTTGACGGTTGAGGCCACGTTGAGGCTACGCATGTTAAGATCCTTCTCCACCAGGTCGTGGATGGAGATGTGGTCCAGGGGAACGCTCCAAAATTCCGTCTCGGTGTTGTCGGTGGCGGTAAGGCGCAAGGCCACGCGCACCGTGCCGTCGGCCTTGAAGTCGTCGAGGGGTACGCGGCACAGGGTCCAGTCGTCGGTGGGCGCATCCTTGAGGGCGATGGTGCGCAGCGGAGCATATTCCTCTTCGCCGTGGGCGGCCATTATGTCAAGGGTGCTTCCCTTGCCCTGATACCAGACGTCGAGCACGGGTTTCTGTGTCTTTGACAGGTCGACGCGCACCGACTGGAGTCCCCACAGTACATTGGCTTTTATAGGCATCCAGAAGTAGAACCCGTTGTCGCCGTCCTGAGATTTCAGAGGCTTGGGTGCTTCGGGATCTTCGGGATCGATCAGCGACTCGAAATACGAATCATCGACAGTGCCGTAATCCTGGCCGCTATAGTCTGTCTTTGGATCGAGCACCCATAAATTGTCGTACAAACCGTCGGTAAACGATTCCACGAACGGGGCAGGGTCGGGCTTGCCCACCACCACTATGTTGGACGCGGTGTCGAGCGAATACAAGTCGCCGTTGCCGGCCGTAACCTGATAGGCCACGAAATCCTGTTCCTTGAGTTCGGAGTAATCGAAAGTATAGGATGTGGCGCCATCCTTCACTTCGGCGAGGGCCGGGTCATAGTAGGAGCCGAAGGCATCGAAGATGTAATAGGTCAGTGCCGTCGGATCGACATAACCGCCTTCATGCTCGCCTTCGGTGACGGCGTCCCATGTCAGGGTTGCCTTTGTATAGTCGGCCGAGGGTGTCAGTTTTACGTTTTTCGGAGCCTTGGGTGTGTCGGGACCGCACCAGATGCTCTTGTATTCCACCTTCTCGCCGGCGGTCTCGCCCACATATGCCACGGCGGTGAAGCGGTTGTTGATGCCCGCGTACATCTCCACGTCCTGAGTGATGGTCTGGCCGGGCTTTACGTCGGTGTATTCAAACTTGTCCACCTCCCAGCGCGAGGTAATCAGTACCTTGGAGATCTCGGTCAGATCGGCGCCCGATACGGTTTTGGTCGGTGCCACGTATGTCACGGTGGCCTTCAGCTCGCCCTTTGGTGCAAGAGTCCAGCTGAGCTGGCCTGCAGCCGGCGGGTCGACCGGAGGTGCCACCGTGCCGGCCTTCATGCCGACATTGGTAAGCTTCAATGTGCCTTTCTGAGCCTTGGTCGTGGTGCAATGGAAGCCTACGTAATAATAGCCTTCTTCGTCGATTGTGACGCCATACTCATACAGGGTCATCTCTGTCTTGGTATATGTTGTCGGAGCAATAATCTGAGATGTCAATCCCTCTACGGAAGGGGCCTTTCCGATGCTTGCGCCCATCGAGACACCCTTAGCGCCAGAACCCATCATTCCCAATTCGAACGACAGGACATAGCTGCCGGCTGGCAGATGGATGGGCACTGTAATCAGCCAGTCGTCGTTGGCGTCAACGTTGTCTGCGTTTGGCACCATACAGGCGGCATATCCGTTGACAGTGCCGTATTGCCATTTGCGGTTGTCGTTGTTGACATTGATGGCTGTGTAATTCTTTACTTCGGTACCATTCTTGCCAAGGTCGTGTTTAAAGGGAACCTCTATGGCGTTGGCGGGCGCTTCCTTAGTCATGGAAATCTGCGCCGGTGCGGAGGCATCGTGCTGACGCGGAGCACGCATCTGCCTGAGGGCGCCCTGCGACGTGACGTGCACGGAACGTTCCGGCACCGCCGCCGTCGCCACGGTGGCCAGCGACAGCAAGCCGGATGCAATTAGTAATAATGTTCTCATTCGCATAATATTTTGTTGTAATAGATTATCTAAGTCGCCGGACCATGAAGAATCCGTTTTGTTATTGCACTGTTTTAGTTATGAGGTCGGTCAGCGTCCGGTAATAATTATTGGATAGGCAACAGCGTATCATTGGCAAAGTTAGCGATAAATATCCGGAATTGCAATTTAAGGAATGATGCCTTAGACAGGAATCGCATTTTGTCCTGTTTGCAGAACAAAAAAGTGGTTTTGTCTTATGAACTGAACAAAAATTGTGTGCAGCCCAAGGCCGGCGGCAGGAGAGAGATATTGTGTATTGTCTTGTTGGCAAAACAAAAATAAGCCGATATTGTCTTGCTTATAAGACAAAAAAGATATCATTTTGTCTTGTCTACAAGACAAAATGCAATAATAATAACATTTCTATGAAGCAATTGGAGAGACTTTTGTCCATATTGCTCGTGTTGCTGATGACTGTGAGCGTAACATCGTGCGTCAGTGATGACGAACCGGGCTCGCAATCAGGTCACGATTATTTCTACGCGTTTGTAGAGTCAGATCCATCTTATTACTGGGTAGTTGACATGAATTCATACAGTCGGTGGTTGACCTCGATTGTTCGTCTGTCTCCTTTGGTTTTGTAGCACATGCACCGCAGCGGGCAGCCTTGACAGTTCTCTTTTATGAACTTTTACATTTCGGATGTCCTATTGTAACGGTTTATGCGCTCGTTTACGATGCGGACATAGTTGCGTTTCAGTTTGTCGGTGAGAAAACTATGGTCAACAAGTCGCTTTGCGTCCTCAGGGAAAGCGGTGTATTTGTTTAGGATTCTGTCAATACGTTTCTTTACCAAGCCAATCTTTTCTCCGAATTTCTCAAAATCAAGACGACTGGGATGGCCGGTTCTGTCGTACACGTCACTCTTTTCTATATCGGATGACAGTCCTCCGTCGAGTCCAAAGTCATCGCCTTTGACGTGCAGACTGGTATTGATAAGGTCATAAGCCGGTGCCAGCCGGTAATCCTGCCCATCAAGAATTAGAGAGAAATTTTTAAGGTGGTCATCGCCGTTCGCATAAATATAGTTGAAAACAACCAGCTCAAAGAACCGCTCCATGTCGACCATCCATGCGGCTACATTTGATTTTATAGCTTTGGCTATATCCTCATAGCATCCGTTATATTTGAACTGTAATCCGGTTGTCTGTTCATTCTTGCCTATTATCGAAGCAAAATCTTCCATCGGTAGTTTTGACCCGTCGGGTAGAATGTCGAAACGGCGGGTAATATATACAGGCAGTCCTTTGGGCGTGAAACAGAGGCCATTAGCTGCGGTCTGTATGCCGTAAATCTGTGAGGCGATCTGCATCGTGAGATGTTCGTTGGCAGGAATCATCTTACGGTCAATAAGAGTCTTGTCCCAGGGCGCAGGTTTCAATATATGTGTCGAACGGTCATTGTCACTCGCTATATTTATTGCATCAGCATTGATGATAGCCGGAAATTTTTCCTGCACACCGGATACTGATATGCGGTGCATTGCATCGGCGATCTGGCCGACATTTCGAAACTCGTCAATATCAAAGCCCAATATCGGGTTCACTTTAGTCCTGCCGAAAAGCAATTTGGCGTACTTCGGACTATAAGTGTTAAATCCCTCCATCAGGGAAGAAGGGCAGTTCTTGATTTCAATCATTGGTAATCCTCCTTACATTTACGGCTCCTATAAAATCTCTATTGGCCATCGCCTCAAGCAATCCGAAAAAATCATGTTCATCTATTTTTAGCGAACGGCATATCACTCTGCGGTTAGCTCCCTCCGGAATCATATTAGAGAAGAAAGGGAATAAATGCTCTGCGTAAAAAGCATCGTTTCTTTTGGGTAACGTCGCAGAAATCGGGGGCATTGGAGAGTCAAGATAACCTTTATAATATTGGAAAGAATATCCAAGTCCCGGGTGCTTCTCTGTCAATATACCCGCCTTAGTATCATTGAAATATACTTCAAGCTGTCTCATCTGGTTTGCCTTATACGATATTCAAGCTCGATGCCGAGGACATCAAGAATCTTCTTCACGGTGCTAAGCGCAGGATTCCCCTTGCCGCGCTCAATATCCTTGATTGTGGCAAGACCAACTTGCGACATTTCCGCAAGATCCTGTTGGGTAAGCGCGAGTATTTCTCGCCGCTGTTTCATTATATCCTTCAGCTTCATAGTCTGATATAATAAACTTTTCTGCAAAAATAACTATAATTTCCGAGGCCATCAAACAAAAGTATGATTTATCATACTTTTTAACTCTAATACAATTAAGCATTGAAATCAACTGAATTTAGTCTGATATATTGGACTATTGCGGATGTCTAATGGATTCAATCAGAACTCTTAATGCTCAAGTATGATATATCAGACTTTTTCAACTTTCGCATATAGAAATTCTCCAGTTTTCAAGGCACAGAACTGAACGGCAAAAGCGGAGCTGAGCATATCTTGTGCCTCCGAACTTTTCCATAATCAATTTAACTGAGTTTTAATCGATTTCAGTTTCGCTAACTATTCAAATTTCTCTACGAGTTTATTCTATGTCCAATGGAAGAAGGTTATCGTCATTGAAAAGTACACCACTGTCTGAACTGGGTGGCACGGGTACTGTTGACGCGATAACCAACTGATATGATGGCATCAAGATTGTAGAACTTTAGCTTTCTGTTCACCTGACGCTCACCCTCGTTTTGAACAACCGAGAAATTCTCGGTTGTTGCCTCTTGAGTCAACTCGCCAGTCTCATAAATATTTTTCAGATGTAATCCGATGTTATCTGTGGAACAATCGAAAAGCTGTGCCATAGCCTTCTGCGTACACCACACAGTTTCATCACGGTACACAACCTGCACACCATCTTCCTTACCCTCGATCTGAAAGATCAGGAATTCAGCCGTGCTGTTTCGTATCTCAAATTTCTTTGCCATATCCCGGGAATTATCTTTTGTCAATCGGACGGATGCCGTTGCAGTTCGGGTAGTCACCGCAGCCCCAGAATTCGCGGCCTTGCTGCTGACCCTTTCTCTGCATGCGTCTGAACATGGGCTTGCCGCATTTGGGGCAGAGAGGCGCATCCTGAGTGATTTCAAATTTATAAAGAATTTCCGATATGGCAATCGAAAATGCTGAGTAACATAAAACGCCAGTCCAAAATGCTCTTGCATGATCAGGAGGATTTGATTAACTTTGACCAAATCCTCAATAAAATTTTAGAATATGTTGACAATAGCTATTTTAATTTGGGCGATTCTTATCATATTCATCGCCGAGGCCGCTAATCCGGGATTAATCTGGGTTATCCTCGTGTCGATGGCCGTGTATGGTGTCATATATTTCGGCGGAATGTGGCTCATTAACCGGATTAAGAACGGGGAAAATAATGCCTCAAATTAGCGTAATGAAATACCCAGATGGTGTATTCTAATTGTCAATTGGCTTGCTCCTGTTCCCCTGTCGTACAAAATTGACCGGATGGAAAGTGGACTGAATCATTCGACATTATGTATAGGGAGGCTATCGTATTTAAGAAGCACAGGAGTGGCGGTCGCGGAGCTCCCTTGTGCCGTCCGGTCGCAAAGCCTTGACAGGAGCACAGTATTAACAGGAGAGCTAATTGCAACTATGCCAGTAAGTTTTGTACGACAGGAGAACAGAAGAAACAGTAGGCTATGGTAATGTGGATGGAATATTGAATCAGGCTTGCTCCGGTTTCTCCTGTTCTACTGTCCAAAAAAAACAAGGGAGCCCCGCGACCGTCAAAGTCATGTAGGTTCTCCTGTCATCTCCTGTTCTCCTGTCGTAAAAATTAGATACAGTATAGGTCTGAGGCGAGGGAATTTGACGGGGAATGATTAAATTTGCGGCAGATATGGAAGATATAAAGATTGTAGCGGAATTGTCGGCCAACCATGGCGGGAGTCTGGACATAGCCAAAGAGACATTGCGGGCAATGGCGGCTGCCGGTGCCGACGCCGTGAAGTTGCAGACCTATACGCCCGATTCGCTGACACTGGATGTCCGCGAACCGGATTTCCAGTTGCATGGCGGCCTGTGGGACGGCCAGTGGCTCTACGACCTGTATCGTGGCGGTTCTTTGCCCTACGAGTGGCATGCCGAACTGTTCGGACTGGCCCGGGAATTAGGCATGGAATGTTTCTCCACGCCATTCGACTGTGCGGCCGTCGATATGCTGGAATCGCTTGGCAATCCGATCTACAAGATAGCCAGTTTCGAGATCATGGACCTCGAACTGATACGCTATGCGGCATCGAAGCATAAGCCGATGGTAATGTCGGCGGGAATAGCCACCGACCGCGAACTGCGCGAGGCCGTGGAGGCGTGCCACAGCGCGGGCAATGACGATATCACCATATTGAAATGCACGTCGGCCTATCCGGCACGCCTGGAGGATGCGCACCTGTCCATGATTCCGGCCATGCGCGACCGTTACGGCGTGAAGATCGGCCTCTCCGACCACACGCCGGGCTGGGAAGTCCCCGCCGTGGCCGCGTCGCTGGGCGCGGTGATGGTCGAGAAGCATTTTGTGCTCGACCGCAGCGTGGACAGCCCCGACACCTCCTTTTCGATGCTTCCGCAGGATTTTGCGGAGATGGTCAGGCGTCTGCGCTGTGTTGATAAAGCGAAAGGCCCCGCGCTCCCCGAGGGATTGCGCGAGGCCATTATGGGTAATGTGGATTTCGACAGGGCCGGGAAATCGCCCGGACGGCAATGGTCGCGGAGCCTTTATGTCTCGGCGCCGATCCGTGCCGGCGAGAAGTTTACCGCCGACAACGTGCGCTGCGTGCGTCCCGGTTTCGGACTCCATCCCCGCCATCTGCTCGAGCTGCTCGGCACAGTAGCCCGGCGCGATTACCGTCCCGGTCAGGTGCCCGAACTGCCCGAGTGACGCCTATTTCTCGTCGGCGAATTTGTTGGGGAACTTGAATTTTACTTTCGGATGGGTCATGGCCCAGATCACCAGAAAGACGCCCAGCAGTATGAACGGAATGCTCAGCACCTGACCCATGTTCATGCCGTACTGCGCGATCATGGAGTATTCCGACTCCACCTGCACGTTCTTGACGTATTCTATCAGGAAGCGGGGCAGGAAGATGCCGATGAAGAAGACTCCGGTGATCAGCCATGGGCGTTCCTCGGCGTTCTTTTTCCAATACATCCACATCAGCAGGCCGAAGAGCAGGAAATAGCACAGGGCCTCGTAGATCTGCGTGGGATGCGCCGGAACCATATCTCCGTTGCGGAGGAACACGAAGCCCCACGGCAGGCCGGTGGGACCGCCGTAGATCTCGCTGTTGAAGAGGTTGCCCAGGCGGATCAGACCCCCCACCAGCGCGACGGGAATCACTATCTTGTCGAAGACCCACGAGGCGGGTTTCTTCGAAACGATCCACGACCACATGAACAGCGCGATGATGATGGCTATGGTGCCTCCGTGGCTGGCCAGTCCGCCATGCCAGATCATCAGGATTTCTCCGGGATGCTGTGAGTAATAGTCCCATTCGTAAAAGAAGACGTGGCCCAGGCGCGAGCCTATCAGCGTGGCGACCACCACATAGGCCAGCAGGCTTCCAAGCCACTTCTCGGGAGCACCCTCATGGCGGAACATCTTCGACACTATCATGTAGCCGACGGTGAACCCGACAGCGAACATCAGTCCGTACCAGCGTACGGAAACGGGGCCCAACGTAAACAACGTCGGGTCCGCGTTCCAGTAAATTACATTAAGCATTGTCCATTGAGTACTGTGGCGGAAATTCGTTAACCTTTCACTAATTCCGCGGTGTCCTCGGCGATGACGAGCTCCTCGTCGGTGGGGATCACCACGACTTTCACCTTGCTGTCGGGAGCGGAGATCACCACTTCCTCGCCGCGCACCTTGTTGGCCTCGTCGTCGAATGTCACGCCCAGGTATCCCAGATGCTTGCAGATGCGTTCGCGCAGATCGCACTGGTTCTCGCCGACACCGGCCGTGAAGACTATGATGTCGACGCCGTCAAGCGCGGCAGCGTATGCGCCGATATATTTCAGGATGCGGTACTCGTACATGTCGAGGGCCACCTTGGCGCGCTCGTTGCCTTCGGCGATCGCGGCCTCGATGTCGCGCATGTCGTTCGAGATGCCCGAAACGCCCTTGACGCCGCTCTTCTTCTGGATGATTTCCTGCAGCTCCTCGGCCCCGATGTTGAGGCGTTCCATCAGGTAGACCAGAGTGCCGGGATCGACGTCGCCGACGCGCGTGCCCATCATCAGACCCTCGGTGGGAGTCAGACCCATCGAGGTATCGACGCATTTGCCTCCGTCGATTGCAGCGATACTGCCTCCGTTGCCGATATGGCAGGTGATGATTTTCTGCTTGGCGGCGTCGACGCCCAGGAACTCGCACACGCGCTTGGACACGTAGCGGTGGCTCGTGCCGTGGAAACCGTAGCGGCGGATGCCGTACTTCTCATAGTATTCGTAGGGCAGCGCGTACATGTAGGCCTTGGCCGGCATGGTCTGATGGAAAGCCGTGTCGAACACAGCGGCCTGAGGCGTCGTGGGAAGCAGCTCGGTCACTGCCTCGATGCCGATGATGTTGGCCGGATTGTGCAGCGGCGCAACCGGATAGCACTCCTTGATCTTTTCGATCACATCGGGAGTTATGAGCACCGACTTGTTGAAATACTCCATGCCGTGCACCACGCGGTGTCCCACGGCGTCGATCTCCTCGACGCTCTTGATGGCGCCGTCCTTGGGATCGGTCAGGACCTTGAACACCTGACGGATAGCTTCCTTGTGGTCGGGCATCGACACCTCGATCACCTGCTTGGAGCCGTCAGGCTTCTTAAACTTCAGGAACGAGTCGGGGAGTCCGATTTTCTCGACGCCGCCTTCGGCCAGCACGGCCTTGGTATCGGAATCGATCAGCTTGTATTTTACGGACGAGGATCCGTTGTTAAGCACTAATATCTTCATGACGTTATTTTTTCAAGCCGATGGCCTGGTTGCAGGTTACAATGATAGTATTGACGATATCGTCGACGGTAGCGCCGCGGCTCAAATCGTTGACGGGAGCGGCGAGGCCCTGCAGGATGGGTCCGACGGCGCCGGCACCGGCCAGACGCTGTACCAGCTTGTAGGCGATGTTGCCGGTTTCGAGGCTCGGGAATATCAGAGTGTTGGCGTGACCGGCTACGGGGCTGCCGGGAGCCTTCATGTTGCCGACGGCCGGTACGATGGCGGCGTCGGACTGCAGCTCGCCGTCGATCTTAAGGTCCGGGGCGAGGCTCTGAGCCAGCTTGGTGGCGTTGATCACCTTATCGATGCGCTCATGCGACGCGCTTCCCTTGGTCGAGAAGGAACACATGGCCACAACCGGATCCAGACCGGCGATATCCCGGGTGGTCTTGGCGGTCTCGATGGCGATCTGGGCCAGTTCCTCGGCATTGGGGTCGGGAACCACGGCGCAGTCGGCGAATATCAGCATATGGTCCTCGCCGAACTTGACGTGTTCGGGCAGCAGCATGATGAAGGCACCGCTTACGACCGATACGCCGGGCTTGGTCTTGAGCACCTGGAAAGCGGCGCGCAGCACGTGCGACGTGGGGCTCAGTGCTCCGGCAACCATGGCGTCGGCATCGCCGTTCTTGATCATCAGGCAACCCAGATACAGAGGATTGGCGGCCTGTACGCGGGCCTGCTCCAGAGTCATCCCTTTCTTCTTGCGGAGTTCGGCCAGAAGCTCGGCGTACGGTTCGACCACTTCCATATCTTCTGGATCAACTACATTGGCTTCATGAATATGGGGCAGCCCAAGTTCGAATGCCTTGTCCTCGATCCGTTTGCGATTGCCGATGAAGGTGACATCTGCAATCTTATTGGTTATCACTCGCTCGGCAGCCTGGAGCGTCCGGGGCTCCAACGACTCGGGCAATACAAGGCGCTGGGGATTCTCCTGCGCCTTCTTGGTGAGACGTTCAAAAAGTTTCATCTGTCTTAGTAGATTTATAGGGGCAAAAATACAAAAATTTTCGCGTGTCGCCAATTATTTCTAACTTTACGGGCTGAAACTGCCGGCATGCGATGAAAAGGCTCTACAGGTTTATCTTGAAAACATTCCTGCCCATGTTCGCGATGACATTCTTCATCGTGCTCATGCAGTTCCTGTGGCGTTATATGGACGACCTCGTGGGCAAAGGCCTCGGTTTCGGCGTGCTGTCGGAACTCTTCTTCTACGCCGCGGTGTCGATGGTGCCGATGGCTCTGCCGCTGGCCATACTGCTGGCTTCGCTCATGACCTTCGGCAATCTCGGCGAGCGCTCGGAACTGACCGCCATCAAGGCCTCCGGTGTTTCGCTGCTCAAGACCATGAGCCCGCTGATCGTGTTGATCGGTGCCATTGCCGTGGGTGCTTTCTTCTTCCAGAACGACGTGCTGCCCCGCGCACAGGTCAAGATGTGGACGCTGCTCTTCTCCGCACGTCAGAAAAGCCCCGAACTCGAGATCCCCGAAGGCACGTTCTATGACCAGATCCCCGGCTATAACCTGTATGTCCGGCAGAAAAACCATGACACGGGCATGCTGTACAATGTGATGATCTACGACGTGAGCCATGGCGACAACGGCACTATATTGCTGGCCGATTCGGCGCGACTGGCCTTCACACCCGACATGAAATACCTCTATCTGCACCTCTGGCAAGGTGAGCAGTTCGAAAACCTGAGGGAACAGAAGACCAATATCGACAACGTTCCCTTTCGCCGCGAGCGGTTCGACGACAAGGAACTTCTGATACAGTTCGACGCCAATTTCAACCGCATCGACGAGCAGGGAATGGCCAACCAGTACATCGGCAAGAACATCCACCAGCTCAATGTGGCCATCGACTCGCTGCAGAACCGCATCGACTCCATCGGAAACCGCACGAAATATGATTTCGACCAGGTGTCTTTCCCCACGCTTTTCGGCAAGAAACTGAATGGAGGCGGCCATAAGCATCCCGAGCCGGCGAAAACCAAGGCCGACATAAGCCGTCCGGTACTGCTCGATACGTTGCTGCTGGCAATGTCGCAATCGGAGCGCGACATGATTTTCGCCTCGGCCAAATCGGCCGTCGACATGCGCGACACCGAGCTGGAATTCCGCGCCATGCAGGTTGACGACGAGAAAAACCGCGTACGCCGGCACCGCATAGAGCTTATCAAGAAATACACGCTGTCGGTGGCCTGCATCGTGTTCCTGTTCATCGGCGCGCCGCTCGGAGCCATCATCCGCAAGGGTGGTATCGGCGCCCCGCTTGTCATCTCGGTGCTGCTCTTCCTGGTCTATTACATCATCGACAACACCGGGTTCAAGATGGCCAAGGAGGGTATAGTGCAGGCATGGGCCGGCATGTGGCTCTCGACCTTCATCCTGCTGCCCCTCGGCATCTTCGTGACCTATAAGGCCATGAACGACTCGTCGGTGTTCAATCCTGACCTGTACCGCGAATTCTTCCGCCGGCTCCTGGGTCTGCCCGAGAAACGCCATGTCGTGAAGAAAGAGGTGATTATCAACGATATCTCCCGTCAGGAAATACTGCCGCAGCTCGAGCTGCTGGAGCGCCGGGCGCAGGCGTGGCTGCGACGCTACGGCAAGAAACTTTCTTACCGGCAGTACTGGACCCGGGGCTGCCGTCGCAGGCCGCTGGAAAGAATCGGGCATGAGACCGACGCTGTCGTGACATATCTTTCCGACAGTCGCGATCTGAAAGTCATCGATATGCTGAACCGCTATCCTGTGGTGAACTGGGTATGGATCTACGAGCCGGTCCGTTCGGCGCGTATTCGCAGGATTCTGATGTGGTTCGTGCCTGCCGGAGCCTTGTTCTACCTCTTGGCGCAGCCATACACGCGTCGGCTCCGCGAACAGATCCGCGACGTGGCCGACGTGACGCGCCGCCTCATCGACTATACACCGGAGGCAGCCAGGCAGGATTAGGCTTATTTGCGCTGGTTCTCTCGCGCATATTCCGCCAGATGTTTCTCCCATTGCTCGCGGCTCCCGCCGAAAGCGTTCAGGTCGACATCGCCCCGGATTCCCGGCACGCTGCCGCGGTGATTGTATTGCCAGTAGGTGAAGTCGGACTGCTCGGTGCTTTCGTTGAACGAGCATATCCACGTCGGGAAACCGCGGTAATCCGGGAGCACATATTTGTGCAGGCCGTCGCTGTTGCTGTAGAAAGTGACGCGATGTCCGTTTAGGATCAGGAAATCCACCATGTCGCGGAGCCGCGCGGTGATTGAGTCGGCGGGGATGCCCGTGGGATTGCCGTGCTCTTCTATATCGATTGCCACGCCAAGCTCCAGGGGGCGTCCGCGCAGGGCCTTGAGCAGATTTACGGCCTGGGCGATTCCGTCGCTGTCGAACCGGAAGAAGTGGTATGCGCCGCGCTTCATGCCCGCGTGTCCGGCCTTGAGATAGTTCAGGGCGAAATTGGCGTCGCGGAAATCGCGGCCTTCGGTGGCCTTGATGAATACGAACTCCATGCCGGCAGCCGCCGCGGCGTCGAGGTTCATCATGCCGTTATGAGCCGAGACGTCGATTCCGCGCACGGGATATAGTTCCTCGCTGACATATGGCGGGGTGGTGATGTAGCGGTTGTAGGCCAGGATGGCGGCGAGCACGAGCATGAGGCTGACCAGCAGGAAAGCGGCAATTATCAGCCGGTCGCGCAGGCTGTGCTTGCGCAGCAGATGCGGGGTGTCGGCGTAGTCGAGCAGGGCGCTGTCGCCGCTGCTGTCGCCGTGGGCCGTGATGTGCCACCGGTCGCGGTCGGGAAATACTTCACGCAGCCGGGTCACCTTCTCCGTTCCGTAGCAGTTCGGGGTCGCGAAGCGCCCCGTCAGCCGTCCCCGGGCATCGACTTCGGGCATGGTGGCGATCACGTCGTCGAAGCCGTGCCGCTCGGCCCAGGGCTGAATCCACTGGCCCATGCTCGCCGAGTCGATCACCAGCCGGTCGCCGCGCTTGCGCGCCTCCTCCAGCAACGCCATCCCTGCAGGCCGCAGGTCCTGATCGACCACATCGGCGAATGTGCGCCCGTGCTCCTCGAATTCCGACAACGGCATCCCGCGGTAGAGATGGCCGAACAGCGTCTCTTTGGCCTCGATGTTGCTCCGCAATCCCAATTTCCAGGACAATATGGCCGGCAGACTCCGCAGAAAGGCCCGGCGCAGGCCATGCTTGCCAACGGCATGACGCGCGAACTGAAACAGCGTGTCATGCCGGGTCAGGGTGCCGTCGAAATCGAACACGCTCATCCCCCGGCGCCCATGTTGCATTGCAAATTCCTGCTCCATTTTGGTATTTCCCTCTGTCTGGTTCCCGGTCATAAATGTCGCAAATATATGTCGCAAATATAATACAAAGTGCATCAATAAACAAGATTTGGTCATTTTCGCTTTTTTCACTATTTTTGTGTTTATGGAAGAAAATGACGAGAAAAAAGCACTTTCCGAAGCCCCGGCGGACCGTAAGACGGTATTGGCGGGAATGTTCCGCGACTGGTATCTGGAATACGCCTCCTATGTGATTCTGGAGCGAGCCGTGCCTCATATCGAGGATGGCCTGAAGCCCGTGCAGCGACGCATCCTGCATTCGATGCAGACGCTCGACGACGGCCGGTTCAACAAGGTGGCCAACATCGTGGGAAACACCATGCAGTATCACCCTCACGGCGATGCCAGTATCGGCGACGCCCTGGTGCAGTTGGGCCAGAAGGAACTGCTGGTCGACACGCAGGGTAACTGGGGAAACATTCTGACGGGCGATTCGGCGGCGGCTCCGCGTTACATCGAGGCGCGCCTGTCGGAATTCGCCATCGAGGCCGTATTTTCGCCCAAAATCACCGAGTGGACCATGAGCTACGACGGCCGTAAGCGCGAGCCCGTCACTCTGCCCGTCAAATTCCCGCTGCTTCTGGCACAGGGTGTGGAGGGTATCGCCGTCGGCCTCAGCTCCAAGATTCTTCCGCATAATTTCAACGAACTTCTGGACGCCGCAATCGACGTACTGCACGGCCGACCCTTCCGGCTGCTGCCCGATTTCCAGACAGGCGGTATGATGGACGCTTCGCGATACAACGACGGCGCGCGCGGCGGTCGTGTCAAGGTCCGCGCCAAGATCGAGAAGATCGACCAGAAGACTCTTGTCATCACCGAACTTCCCTACGGCAAAACCACCGCGACACTGATCGACTCCATCCTCAAGGCCATGGAGAAGGGCAAGATCAAGGTGCGCAAGGTCGAAGACAACACCGCGCGCGAGGCGCGTATCGTGGTGCATCTCCAGCCCGGCGTGTCGAGCGACAAGACCATTGACGCCCTGTATGCCTTCACCGACTGCGAGGTGTCGCTCAGCCCCAACTGCTGTGTGGTGCGCGATAAAAAGCCGGTGTTCCTCTCGGTCACCGAACTGCTGCGCGACTCCGTGGAGCGCACGCGCGACATATTGCGCCGCGAACTCGAGCTGCGCCTGGCCGAGACCCGCGAGCAGCAGATGGACGCTTCGCTCGAAAAGATCTTCATCAGCGAGCGCATGTACAAGGATCCCGAAGTCGAGGCCGCCGTCGATATGGAGACGGCAATAGCCCGCGTGGATCTTCTGCTCGAGCCGTTCAAACCTTCGTTCGTGCGCGAGGTGAACAACGACGACCTGCTGCGGCTGTGGGAAATCAAGATGGGCCGCATCCTGAAATTCAATATCGAGAAGGCCGACGAGAAGATAGCGCGTCTGGCCGCCGAGGCCGCCGCCCTGCAGCATGACATCGAGCATATCGACGAGACCACCGAACGCTGGTACCTGCATCTCAAGGAGAAGTATGGCGCGAATTTCCCGCGCCGCACCACCATCCGCGGATTCGACTCCATCGAGGCCGCGAAGGTCGCCGAGGCCAACCGCCGCCTCTACTACGACCCCGAGGGCGGTTTTATCGGAACGGCCCTCAAGGAGGGGGAATTCCAGTTCACCTGTTCCGACCTGGACGACATTATCATATTCTACCGCGACGGTACGTACAAGACCGTGCGCGTGGCCGAAAAGCTGTATGTGGGCAAGAAGATAATACACATCGGTCTGTTTAAGCGCAACGATCGGCGCACCATCTATAACGTGATCTATCGCAACGGCAAGGGTGGCAACACCTACATGAAACGCTTCTTCGTGACGGGCGTGACTCGCGACAAGGAGTACAATCTGACCAAAGGGCTGCAGGGATCGCGTGTGGAATGGCTCACGGCCAATCCCAACGGCGAGGCCGAGACCGTGCGTGTCACCCTCTTCGACGAGGCCGTGGAGCCGGGCGGCCGCCGTCCGCGCAACACCGAGCTGAGCATCGACTTCGCATCGCTGCTGATCAAGGGCAAGGAATCGCTCGGAAATCTGGTCACGAAATTCAAAGTCAAGTCGGTATGCCTGGAACGTCGTGGCAGCAGTACGCTGGGTGGCCGCGAGGTATGGTTCGACAGCGATGTGATACGTCTCAATTACGACGGCCGAGGCCAAAGTCTGGGCGTCTTCCAGGGTGATGACAAGGTGCTGGTGATCACTCGCAACGGCGAGTATTTCACCTCGACTTACGCCGACACCAACCATTACGAGGACAACATACTGCGCATCGAGAAATTCGACGCCGGCAAGGTCTGGACGCTCGCGCTCTGGGATGCGTCGCTGGGCGCGCCCTATCTGAAGCGGTTCACGTTCGAGGCAACCGCCCGCCCGCAGCGGTTTGTCGGCACCGACGAGCAGTCGCGCATTCTGTTGCTCACCGATACGCCACATCCCATGCTGGAACTCGATTACGAGGACAAGGAGCGTCCCGCCACGGTGGTCGATGCTCAGGAATTTATCGGAGTGAAAAGCTACAAGGCCAAAGGGAAACGGCTGACGACCTGCGCATTGGCCGCAGTCGTCGAGATGCCGTCGCCCGAACCTGAACCCGAATCCGAACCTGAACCGGTCGCCGATGCAGAGGTGGAAACGCCGGAGGATTCCGCCGCCGACACCGTGTCCGAGAATGACACTGTGCCGGAGAATGGCACAGAGGATTCCTCAAAATCAGCGACTGACGGTCAGCCCTCGTTATTCAGCTTTGACGATGAGGAATAAACTGATAATGTTTCTGACGCTGCTTGCCGCATGTCTGACGGCCGCGGGCCAGCGGCCCATTACGTCGGTCTACGGCCTGGAGGCGGGCGCTTCCAACATCAGTTGCGACTATCTGAGCCCGATGCCCTACACCGGGAGCACCTGGGGCTGGTATGGCGGCTGGGGCAAGGAAATGAAACAGAATCCCGAGCATCTGGTCATGGCCTTCCGGGGAGGCATCAGTTATTCGCGGGCCACGGATCCTGCCGTGAGCGCGCGCATGCTGGCGCTGTCGGCGCGCTTCGGCTGGGGTCCTTCATGGCGCAAACGTTTTCCGCATAATATCGAACTGACTCTCGGCGCAGCCCTCGACCTGCACGGCGGCGCGCTGTGGCTGCCCGTCAACGGCAACAACCCGGCGCAGGCCATGGCCTATGCGGGTCTCGATCTGACAGCCGGGCTCAGCTGGCGCACACGGTTCGGCCGGCTGCCGGTCACCATCGCCGACCGCGCGTGGCTCCCCACGCTCGGCGCTTTCTTCGCTCCCGGTTACGGCGAGTCATATTATGAGATTTATATCGGCAACCACAGCGGACTGGCCCACTTCGGCTGGTGGGGCAATGCCGCGGGGCTCGACAACCATCTCACCATGACGCTGCATTTCCCGAAGTACCGCCGCCAGCTCGTGCTCGGCTATCGCCTCGGATTCAACACTTACCATGCCAACAATCTTACCACTCAATATGTCCGCAATGCGTTCACTGTCGCCCTTCAGATCAATTAGCGGGCGTCTCTGCGCCGCGGTCTTTGCGGCGCTCCTCTGGCTGCTGCCGGCATGTACCGAACCCCTGGACTACAAGGGCGACGTCAATGACCCCTACGCCAATTTCGACCAGCTCGCCCGCATTGTCGGCGACCGGTATTGTTTCTTCAGTCAGAAGGATATCGACTGGCAGGGCGCCTGCGACAAATACCGTAAGCGGGTCACTCCCGACATGAAGCAATTGCAGCTGTTCTCGCTGATGAGCCAGTTGCTCGACACACTCCGTGACGGACATGTGAATCTTATCGCACCTTTTGCCAATTCTTACTACAAGAAATGGTGGAGCGACTATCCCCAGGATTTTGACGAGCGCACGCTGCAGCAATATTATCTGAAATTCGGCGGCTTGCAGAAGGCGGGCATGACCTACTGCGTGTTTCTGCCCGACACGATCGGCTATCTGCGCATACCCTCGTTCAGCAGCGCCATTCCGGCATCGACTCTCGACTATGTGTT
Source organism: Bacteroidales bacterium (assembly GCA_029007645.1). GTDB lineage: Bacteria > Bacteroidota > Bacteroidia > Bacteroidales > Muribaculaceae > Lepagella. The sequence continues at coordinate 4,232 of JAQXIE010000075.1, read as the reverse complement.
CAGCTACCTGAGGCCGGCCAAAGGACTTGTGATCGACGTGCGCAACAACGGCGGCGGAATGCTTTCCAACGTTCCGCAAGTTGTGGGGCGATTTATTGACGAGGACGTGTGCGGTGGCTATATACGGCACAAGACCGGCCCGGGACCGCAGGAGTTCAGCGAGCCGTATGAAATCAAATATGAGCCTGCACGCAAGCATGTGCGGTTTCTGGACAAACCGATAATGGTGCTGACCAACCGTTCGAGCTTCAGCGCAGCCAACGACTTCGTGGCGGTGATGAAGAGCCTGCCGCAGGTACGCGTGGTGGGAGCCCGCACCGGCGGTGGGGGAGGACTGCCGTTCAATTCGCAGCTGCCCAACGGATGGGGAATCCGCTTTTCGGCATGCCCCATCAACGACTGCCACGATCAGATCACGGAATTCGGCATCGACCCGTCGCCCGGCTGCGAAGTGCATTGCACTCCGCAGGAACTGGCCGACGGCAAAGACCGTATCCTTGAATTCGCCCTCAAGAATATCCTGAAGTAGCGGGTTACTCGCCGGCGTAACTCAGCACGGTCGGTGATTCGACATCCACAGCGTATTCGGCGGCAAATTTCAGTATCGCTTTAGCCAGTTTCGGCTTCAGGTCCTCGGGACAATAACGGAAATAGGCTTCGGCCGCGCGAACATGCGCGGCGTCCGGCATCGGGTATTCACGCCTTTCGGGCAATCCGTATACGCTGTCGGGCAGTTCCCGACGCTCTTCGGTATCAAGTCTGTCATTCATAGCATTCTGATTTTATTACTTGTCTAACGTTTGCCCTTTGTCGATGGTTCGACTGAAACTCTGCGTTCATAGGTTGACGACGTGGACGTCGTCATTCCAGCAGGCTACTGGGGTGGCGACGTCCACGTCGCCAATATCGGCAACAACTGGAATGGTGACGTCCACGTCGTCGATATCGTCACCCCTGTCGTCATCCCAGTCTGGAAGAGGATGGAAAAGATAAAAGGCCGCTCTCGCGAGTGACCTTTATCAAATTTAATGAACAAAATCTATCTTCTAACTGTACCTATAACATCGTACAGCCGTATAAAGTTCTGAGAAACTCGAAAAATTTTCAGGGAATCTGCAGATATCTGTGAATCTGCACCGACAATGACCATCTCGGGTCGTCGAGCACACGGCGCACGGCGTGCAGCTGGTTTTCGTTAAACTGCTCGGCATCGGCCACATAGCATGGCTGCAGATACATCCTGGTATCCGGGCCGTACCATGGCGATGTGAAATACGGCTCGAGATCCTGCTGGCAGTCCACGACCTTGATTTCATCGGCCTTGCGGTCGGTAGGGTATTGTGCCGCTTCGGGCGCCAGGCCCTCCTTGGGGCTGACAGTGATCCAGTCCACTTCGCGGGGCACCGGCCGCGTGCCGTTGGTCTCGATGGCGACGCGTTTTCCCGTGGCCCGTTTCAGCAGGCTCACGAATTCATCGTCGATCTGCAGCGTGGGCTCTCCGCCGGTCAGTATGATCCAGTCGGCCTTATGCAGGTTTACGGCACGGATTATTTCGGAATCGTCCATCATGATCCCCTCCTGATGGCTCGTGTCGCAGAAGGGACATTGCAGATTGCAGCCGGCGAAGCGGACGAACACGGCCGAAACGCCGGCATGGTAACCCTCGCCCTGCAGACTGTGGAATATTTCGTTGATACGTCGCATCAGTCCTTCTCGTAAGTGGCCTCGTTACCCTCCGATTCCTGTACGGTGCACCGCCAGCATTTGGGCGTGCTGTCCACAATCCAGCGTGCCAGATTTTCGGCCGTCGGATTGAAGGGGAGCACATCGTTGATGACCTTATGGTCGAGCATGTCGATGATGCGTCGCTTGATATGGGTGAAATCAGCGACCATGCCGTTGGCGTCGAGCTCGCGCGCGCGGCATTCCACTGTCACGATCCAGTTGTGGCCGTGCAATGTGGAGCACTTGCTTTCGTAGTCGAGCTCAAGCCGGTGTGCGGCGCTTATTTCCAGACGTTTCTTTACGTAGTACATTCAGTTCTGATAATTGGTTGGGTCTGCGACACCGGCCTCGAGGAAAGCCTCGCGTCGTTCGGTGCATGTGCCGCAGCATCCGCAGTGCTTCTCACCGCCCTTGTAGCAGGAATAAGTGTCGGCGTAATCCACGCCGAGACGTGCGCCTCGGGCCACTATGTCGGCCTTCGTGATATTGGTGTAGGGCGCCAGAACGTCGGTCCGGGTGTAGGTCCCTTCGCGCATGGCCTCCGACATGGCGTTGATGAAGCCGGGACGGCAGTCGGGGTAGATGGCATGGTCGCCGCCATGGTTGGCGATCAGCACATGCTTCAGCCCGTTGCTTTCGGCCAGACCGCACGCCGCCGCCAGCATGATGCCGTTGCGGAACGGCACCACTGTCGATTTCATGTTCAGGTCGTCGTAATGGCCTTCGGGAATCTCCTCGGCGCCACTCAGCAGCGACGACTCGAAGTAACGCCCTATGAAGTCGAGAGGTATCACCAGATGCCGCACGCCCAATGCCTCGCACTGCCGGCGCGCACATTCTATCTCGCGTGCGTTATGGTTCGACCCGTAGTCGAACGTCACCGCCAGCGCTATCCGCTCGCGGTATTCATGCAGCAGTGTCACGGAGTCGACCCCTCCCGACAGTACAATTATACAGTCTTTCATAACTTGTCGAACGATTGCAGCCGACGCGCGGCGGCCAGGTCACGGTGAGCCTCGTCGCTGCGGTTGGCGAACGGGTTGATGCTGATTCCTCCGCGGGGCATGAACCGACCGATCACTTCAATGTAGCGCGGCGACATCAGGTCCCACAGGTCGTTCAGTATGATGTTCACCACATCTTCGTGGAAATCCCCGTGATTGCGGAACGAGAAAAGATAGAGTTTCAGGCTCTTGCTCTCGACCATACGCTCCGAGGGTATGTAGTTGATCCATATATGGCCGAAGTCGGGCTGACCTGTCTTGGGGCAGAGCGTGGTAAACTCCGGGCAGTCCAGCCGCACCACATAGTCGCGGCCGACATGCTTGTTGGCAAACGTCTCGAGCAGAGACGGATCATAATCGGAGGGGTAGACCGTGCCCTGATTGCCGAGCAGGGTAACGCCCTCGAGTTCCTGGGCTGTTCTCATCCTACGTAAGTTTCAAGTAGTTTCATTCCGGATTCACCGGGAATTATGGTCAGACCCCGGGCAGAGGCCGAGACAAGAATGGTTTCGCCCTGATGGACGTCCATAATGGTGGGCTCGTTGGCCACGGCGTCGGCGCCGCAAATGAGGCGGCCGGAACCGGCGGCGACTATCAGGACCACAAAGGAGTCGAGTTCGGCGTAGTCGCGCATCACCTCGTCCTCGAGCACCATGATATTGGTGGTGAAGTAGGGGCGGCGCACCACATTGATCGGAATGTCACGCTGGGCGACGAACGGTATCGGCCCGCAGTCGGTGTCGTCGAGATTGACGGCCCGACGCGCCTGCTGTATATGGAGCTCCCGCTCGCGGCCGTCGGCGTCGGTGCGGTGGTAATCGTAGATGCGGAAGGATGCGTCGCTGGTCTGCTGTATCTCTATCAGCATCACCTTGGCGCCGATGGCATGAATGCGGCCCGCCGGCACGAGATAGACGTCGTCGGGGTGCGGGTGCACGTAGTTGAGCGCCTCTTCGATGCGGTCAGAGGCGCATAGCTCCTCGATCTCGGCGGGAGTCAGCGAGCGGTTAAATCCCAGCGCAAGACGCGAATCGCGCCCCGCCTCGAGTATATACCACATCTCGCTCTTGCCGTTGATCTGGCCCAGTTCCACCGCCATCTCGTCGCCGGGATGAACCTGCACCGACAGGTCCTCCTCCGCGTCGATGAATTTCACCAGCAGCGGAAACCTGTCGCCGAACTTTTTGTAATTCCGTTCTCCCAGGACGGCGGGTCCGTACTTGTGGAGCAGGCCGGAAAGGCTCAGGCCCGCTTCCGGGCCGTCGGCCACCACCGACTCGCAGCCTTCCACGCCGCTCAGTTCCCAGCTCTCGCCCACGCGTTCCGCGCCAGGGCGCAGACCTTTGAACGGGGCGATCCGCAGACCGCCCCATATCGTGGGTTTCAGTATTGGCTCAAACCTCCACATCCCCTTGGCGTGCTCAGAGTTCCTTGGGCATTACTTTCTTGGCGCGGCGTTTGGGCGCGGGCGCGGGTGCCGGCTTCTCCTCGATGCCGGCCAGC
>JAQXIE010000074.1 GCA_029007645.1 Bacteroidales bacterium | reverse complement strand
TTTATTATTGGTGGATTAAAGTTATATTTTTATTTCCTCAAATTTAACCAAAATAATATTCACCACCTAATAATTCCCCAAAATTTAACTTATTTTTGTCCTGCGGTCAGTCATTGTGCCTCCATGTCCGCAACGTTTGCTATCTGTGCAGCGTAATTCAATCAAAAAATCGACCATATGAAAAGAATCGCCATACTGTTACACTGTCTGCTGATACTGCTTGCCACAGTGGGCTGCGGTCGTTCCGATTACCATAAGAGCGAAGGAATGATCTGGAACACCACCTACCATATCACCTACCAGGGACCGGAATCGCTTGCCGATTCCATTCTGCCGATTTTGTCGCGAGTCGGCGACGCTCTGAATGTCTTTGATCCGACATCGCTTGTGAGCCGTGTCAATGCGGGGATATCGACACCAGTAGATTCCGATTTCATCAATGTATATCAGGAATCCGGACGTATCAACCGCATGTCGCATGGTGCGTTCGACCCTACGGTGTCACCGCTGATCACGGCATGGGGATTCGGCAAAGGCCACACGGCCACGCCCGACACCGCGCGAATAGACTCCATAATGAAGTTTGTCGGCATCGGGCGAACCCGTCTCGAAGGGAAAACGCTTATTAAATCCGACAAGCGCACGCAGTTCAATTTCTCGGCGATAGCCAAAGGCTACGCATGCGACGAGGTTGGCCGCATGCTGGCCCGCAACGGCTGCAGGAATTATCTCGTGGAGATCGGCGGCGAGATCGCTGCCAGCGGCAACAATCCGTCGGGTAGCAAATGGCGAATATCGATCGACCGGCCTCTGCTTCAGGACAGCATACTCCATGAGTCGCAGTGCGTGGTGGAGATATCGGATGTCGGAGTGGCCACGTCGGGCAATTACCGCAACTTCCACACCGATGCTCAGGGGCGCAATTACGGGCACACAATATCGGCCGTGACCGGCCGACCGGTCAGGACCGATGTACTCAGCGCAACCATAATTGCCCAGACGGGGATGCAGGCCGACGCCCTGGCCACCGCATGCATGGCACTCGGCAGCCGCGCAGCCCGACAGCTGTGCGACTCCCTGGACATTCCCGCTCTGCTGGTTTTGGCCGATTCCACTGTCTGGGCTTCGCCTAAATTCAGCAAAATATCAGTGAATTAACCGCGGAGCCTGGAAGAAGAGTCCGAAATTGATGCCGAAATTCCAGTTGCGCGACGGATAGGACAGATAATTGGCATAAACCGAAAGGCTCGCGAACGGAAAGTTGTAGACTGCCGCGACCTCGCCGATAAAATCGACCCGGTTGAACCATCTGCCGTAACGGGCCGTCTCGGCACCGCAATTCTCCAGTTCGCGAATTTTACTATAGACATAGAAATCGCCCCGCAGCTGGAGTCTGCTTACGGGCGTCCATATCGGAATCACCCCGACTGCCAGGTAATTGTCGCTGCGGAACGCCTCGTTGAAATAATTGCGTGTCGATGGCGTGGGGCCAAAAGCCGCCGCATGCACCAGCGTCGCCGTGTAATTATGCCGCAACTTCCGCAGGGTCATCATACCATTAGCCATGGTTCCGATCCGGATATTCCGGCCCACGTCGAAGAACTGGCGCCATAGCGCCTCTACACTACCCCAGAAGCCGTTGGCCCGGGTCTTTATGCCTTTGCTTTCCGCCTGATAGGAGGAACGCTCGTAGCATCCCGTCAGGTCTACTTTCAATTCCATTCCCGCACTGGGATACATCTTGTCGTTGAGCGTGTTCTTCTCTATACCAGCCTTCAGCACTGTCAGATAATAGCGCATCTTGTCCTTGTCGCGGTCGGCGTACGATCCATTGCTGTCGGGGAAATAGGAATCGCCCATATACCCCCATCCCAGACTGGCAGTGCCTCTGAATCTGCGTGTCAGCGCCCAGATATAGCTGCCCCGCAGGAAATTCATATCCTCGGTGATAAAGGCCGGCGAACCGGTTTCGTAGAACAACAGTTCGGAATCGTAATACTTCTGACGGCTGAGCACGCCGTCAAACTGCACAAGTGAGGGCGTGCTGCTCGGAAACGCGAAACGCGCCTGCAGCAGTCCGGCGTAATAGCTTTGTCCGACCCATCCGTTCAGCGTCACGCTCAACGAGTTGAAACTAAGCGTATGGTATCCGAGCTGCAGATAAAGCATGGAATTGGTCGACGAGGTGACCCATCCCCCTACTCCCACGGTAAAGGGCCGCTTCACTTTGGCTTCAAGGATCAGATTGTTGCGGCCTTCGGCTCCGTACTGCGCCTGCGGAATCAGATTGTTGAGCGTACCGTCGGTGACCGCCCTGTAATAGGAATCCGTGACCCTGGGCAAGCCTATCGGATGAGGTCGGCCTCCGAAGAACAGGAATCGCAGATATCGTTCCTGCCCCGGAGTGGCTCCGAGCACCGAGATGGAGTCGAACGTCAGCTGCGGTGTCCGGTCAGCGAATGCCTTGCGGCGCGCGGCCACCTCCTCGGGCGTCACCGTGCCATGAATGCGGCTCCTGATCGAATCCACCATCGCCAGACCGGTCTTGTAGCCTATATCGTAGATTTCCTTCGCCTTGTCGAACTGCAGAACACCGAAATTCAGCACCGGCACCTGAATCTTTATTCCTTCGTCGGCCGGCAGACTGTAGTCGTTGTTCTGGATGATCATATCCTCCAGCTGCGAATAGATATCACCGGCACGCGGTTTACCATCGGCCCCCGACACCGACACGCCTATCATCATGTCGGGCTTAAAGTCCCGGCGCATCACATTGACGGGAAAATTGTCGTAGATGCCTCCGTCGTACATCAGCACGCTGTCTATGGCAATCGGACGGAACACCAGCGGAAAACTCATGGACGCGCGCACGGCGTCGCCCAACGAGCCGTTCGACAGAACGACCTTATGCTTGTGGTAGACGTCGGAACTGACACAGCGGAAAGGCACGAACAGCTTGTCGAAATTCTCGCCGCACTGTTTGCTGTAGGGGCCGTAGAGGTTCAGAAACTCCACGTTCATCGGCAGCGGGCTGATCAGTGAACTCGGCAATATCTGCTTTACGACCTTGCTGTCGTTGTGCTTGAAATCAAGGTTTACCTCGAGCCATTTGGGTGTAGGCTCCGGCTGTATGTAGTAATAGGTCTTGTCGCTCGGAATCACGCCCTGGCTCCATGACAGGAACTCGGGACTCGTGAAGAGTTCAAACATCTTCTCCGGGCTCCATCCGCAGGCGTAAAGACTACCCACAATAGCGCCCATCGATGTACCCGCGACACAATCGATCGGTATTCCGGCGTCCTCCAGCGCCTTGATCACTCCGACGTGGGCAATGCCTTTCGCACCGCCGCCGCTCAGAACCAGTCCGACGCTCTGGCGCCCCTCCACCTGCACCGGATATATCCGCTGAACGGTATCGACATAGGTCAGTTCATCCTGGCCATATACCGGACACACACCCGCAATCGCTGCCGCCGACATCATTATGCCGACTGCAGTCTTTCTTATCCCGTGTCCTTTCATAACCTTGAAATTTATAGTGGAACCGGGAGTCGGACTTACGCCTTACTTCATGTACGAGTCCTTGAAACCCAGGAAATAAAGCACACCGTCAAGACCGATAGTGGATATGCTCTGCGATGCCTCGGCCTTCACTTTGGGCTTGGCATGGAACGCTATTCCCAAGCCGGCCTGCGAAAGCATCGGCAGATCGTTGGCGCCATCACCCACGGCTATGGTCTGAGCGATGTCGATCTGCTCCACCTGAGCCAGGAGTTTCAGCAGTTCGCGCTTGCGCGTGCCGTCGACGATATCCCCTAAGTAACGGCCGGTCAGTTTGCCGTCCGGTCCGATCTCCAGTTCATTAGCATAAACGTAATCGAAGCCGAAACGGTTCTTGAGATATTGGCCGAAATAGGTAAAACCTCCCGACAGGATGGCGGTCTTGTAGCCGGAACGTTTCAGCACCTCCATCATGCGCTCCAGACCTTCAGTAATAGGCAGATTCTCGGCAATCTCCTTCATTACCGACACGTCGAGTCCCTTGAGCAGGGCCACCCGTCGGGTGAAGCTCTCGCGGAAATCGAGCTCGCCCCGCATGGCGCTCTCGGTAATGGCACGCACCTCCGGGCCCACGCCCGCACGGTCGGCAAGTTCGTCGATCACCTCAGTCTTGATCAGCGTTGAATCCATATCGAAGCATATCAACCGTCGACAGCGGCGATACATTGTGTCCTCCTGCACCGACACATCGACATTGAGCGAAGCGGCCAGCCGCATGAAGTCGCTCTGCATGCCTTCGCGGTCGCGCGGTGTGCCGCGGACCGAAAACTCGATACAGGCCTTTGCGACCGGTTCGGCATCCTCCTCAAGAGGCTGGCGTCCTGTGAGTCGTGTTATCGTCTCGATGTTGAGCCCCTGATCCGATATAACCTTAGATATCTCCGAGATATGTTGCGCCGTGATCTTGCGGCCCAGCAGCGTGACGATGTAACGGTTCTTGCCCTGATTGCCCACCCAGGTATTGTATTCCTCTTCGGTGACGATATTGAACGATACCTGCACATGCATATCGTTGGTCTTGAAGAGCAGTTCCTTCAGGATTTCACCGCTTCGGCTGCTGTCGGTCTTGATCAGCATGCCGAGGGCCAGCGTATGATGGATATCGGCCTGACCTATGTCGAGAATCGAAGCTCCGTGACGGGCCAGTATGCCGGTCAGGGCGGCAGTGATACCCGACTGATCGGGTCCCGAAATGTTGATCTGAATCAGCTCCCTGTGTTGAGTCATTACCGTTTCTTTTTATGAGTTGTTTTTTTGCTGTTCCTGGATTTTTTATTGGCAGCCTTATGCCTGCTGTCCTTCTTGGTTGTCTTGGACGACGAAACCTTCTTGGTCTTGCCTTGCGATGCGGCGGTGCGCCGCACAGCGGGTTTTGCAGGCAACCTGATGCCCTGTGCCACAAGTGCGTCCACATCCGACTGAGCCGATGTATAACCCAGCGACACGGCGCGGGTGAAATATTTCAGGGCAGCCTGCATGTCCTGCTCCACACCGTTGCCGCTGCGGAGCATCACGGCATATCGGTAGGCGCCTTCGGCATTTCCGTTCTCGCCGGCGCGCCAGTAATTCTGCGCCGCCATCTTGCGGTCGGCCAGGACGCCGGAACCGTTTTCGAAAGCTTTGCCGAGTTCGAGCAACGACTCGGGATGACCGTTTCGGGCAGCGCGTCGGAACCAATAGGCCGCTTCGCGCGCGCTGCGTTTCACGCCTTTGCCGTCGCGATACATCAGTCCGAGCTGATATTGCGCCTCAAGGTCACCGCTTCCTGCCGCCCGAGCCATCCATTTCCAGCCTTCATGAAAGTCGGTCGCCACGCCGATACCCGTCATATAGCAACGGGCCACTATGCGCTGGGCAACGGGATCACCGGCCTCGGCCCTGGCGATATTGGTGCGGTAGTCGGTGGCCGACAGCCATTTGTCATTATGTTCTATTACCAATATATCCTTATCGGAATCGGTCTTCTGTCCGAAAGCCGTAAAGGCGGAGGCCAACATCATCAGCCCTATCGTAACGTGCTTTATCATCGCTCTATATTTGCAAAAGAATACGGCGCCCAGTTATGAGTGCCGTATTGCTTATGGATATCTTTGTGATTACTCCTCCGAAGTTTTCTCCTCGGAAGCGGCGGCCTTTGACAGCAGCCTGATCTTCTGCTCTATTTCCTTGATTTCATCACGGAGGCGGCTCATTTTGCGCTCCATCTCCTTAACCATGGAGTTACCGGCTGATGATTTAACATTGAAGAAGCCCAGGTTGTTCTCGTAGGTCTGCAGTTCGCTGCGGCGTGCCTCGAGAGCGCGCTGCAGTTTTTCCTGCTCGCTGTTCACCTTCTGGCCGTCGCCGCGCATCTTGCCTACACGG